>DATLFO010000273.1:0-2733 GCA_035541035.1 Actinomycetota bacterium | reverse complement strand
CGCCCGCAGCCTTGAGCCGTGCGATCTCTGCGGGATCGAAGCCACGGCCGGCGAGCACCTCGTCGGTCTGTTCGCCGGGGGCGGGAGGCGGCCGGCGGATCGAGGGCGGTGTGCGCGAGAAACGCGGCGCCGGCGCGGGCTGGGGAATCCCGCCGGCCTCGACGAACGTCCGGCGCGTGTCGTTGTGCGGATGCGCGACGGCCTCGTCCATCGACAGCACCGGCGCGACACACGCATCCGAGCCTTCGAAGATCTCGGTCCACTCTGCCAGCGTCTTGGTCTTGAAGTGCTCGGCGTAGCGTTGCTTCATCTCGGGCCAGCGCGACCGATCGAAGCGCACGCCTTCGGGATCGGCGATGCCTTCCAGCCCGGCGAGCCGGATGAACTCGGCGTAGAACTGCGGCTCGAGCGCGCCGACCGCGATGTGCCGCTCGTCGGCGGTCTCATAGACCTCGTAGAAGGGCGCGCCGGTGTCGAGGATGTTCGTGCCCGGTGTGTCGTTCCACACGCCTTGCGCGCGCAGCCCGTAGATCATCGTGGACAGGATCGCGGCGCCGTCCACCATCGCGGCGTCGACGACCTGCCCTTGGCCCGAGCGCGACGCCTCGAACAGCGCGGCGACGATGCCGAACGCCAGCAACAGCCCGCCGCCGCCGAAGTCGCCGACCAGATTCACCGGCGGCAGCGGCTTTTCGCCCGTGCGGCGGAATGAGCCCAACGCGCCCGCGATCGCGATGTAGTCGATGTCGTGGCCCGCGCGTTCGGCGAGCGGCCCGTCCTGGCCCCAGCCGGTCATGCGGCCGTAGACAAGCCTCGGGTTGCGCTCGAGGCACACGTCGGGGCCGAGGCCGAGCCGTTCCATGACGCCGGGACGGAACCCTTCGATGATCGCGTCGGCGCCGTCGATCAGCCGCAACGCGACGTTCGCCGCCTCGGGGTGCTTCAGGTCGAGCGCGATCGAGCGGCGGCCTCGGTTGAGCACGTCCAGCCGCGCGCTCGCGGTGACGACGCTGCGCGAGCCGCCCGCGGCGGCCGGACGGTCGATGCGAATGACGTCGGCTCCCATGTCGGCGAGCATCATGGCCGTGAAAGGACCGGGACCGATTCCCGCGAACTCGAGCACCGTCACACCGCGCAGCGGACCCATCAGCTTTCCTCCCGACGAAAGCGTGTTCGTTGGGCCCAACATTATGCGGTCGCGTGTGATCAGGCAGCGCCGAGCATCCTCGCCGGCTCGTGCCGGTTCTCCGCTATCGTCTCGACGCAGAACCCGCGGGGCCGCGACCGGCCGGCGGTAGACTGCGACCACCGGGCGCGTAGCTCAACGGTAGAGCGTCTGCCTTACAAGCAGAAGGTCGGGGGTTCGACACCCTCCGCGCCCACTCCCTGTTTATGATGCGAAAACGTCCGTCTACGCAGGTAGAGGCCACTATCCCATGGACTCGCGGTTTCTCCCGCTAGGGTCCGACAGAGACCCTTGCAGGCCGCAATTACGGGTCCTGCGCGGGTCCCGCGGGTCCTGCCGGGGTCCTGGAACGGAATGAAATGCGAAGCGCCCGAGCCGCTTTGCTCGGGCGCCAACGCACTTAACATGATCGTCTATTCTATGCGGCGTCCTTCTCGCCGCTCTTGTTCAATTCGTTGCACACGTCGTCGAGCACCGTGTCGACCTCATCGAGGAGGGCGGTCAGCTCGGCACCTGCGGAGTCCATCTGCTTCTTACCGACGGTGAGGCACGATTTGATGGTCTTCCCGCGGCCGAGAGCGCGACGCGCATCCGCGACGAGACTCTCGATACGGGAGAGGTCGATTGTTGGGCCTGTCCCTGCCATCTTGCGCCGTGCTTCTGCCCGACCCCACGCGCACGCGATCTTCAGGACGCGCGGATCCGGATCTTCCCTGTCGTAGACGATGATTGCCTTGTCGCCGAAGACGTGGAAGTCGCCGTCGATCGCAATCTGACCGGCATTCGCGAAGGCGATGATGCCGACCTTGGTTCCACGGTTCTTCATCGCCGTCTCGCACTCCTTGAGCGCCGTACGAACGCTGTAGGAGCCGTTGTCCTTAGCCTCGATGACGTAGGCCACGACGGTGCCGAGCGTGTCGTCCGTGTTCACCGTGACGATCTCGTCACCCTTTTCGGTGCCGGCCAAGCCCTTCGTCTTCGCGACCTTCTCCGCAACGTCGCCGTTCGCCGCGACGACATTTGTCACGGCTGCGTGGAGAAGGTCTTCGTAGGCGAATCCCTTGCGGCTCGTCGCCTTCTCGACCTCGGCCTTAGCAGCCTGAATCTTCAGCGCCTCGGCGAGTTCGGCGATCTCCTTTCCAAGCGTCTCGCCCTGATCCTTCACGGCCTTGGTAATTGCGCCGTACATGCGCCCGAGCGGTCCGTCGGTCGGGTCGTGAAGCATCTTGCGAAGGTCGCCGAGCTGCTTCTCGACGCCGGTGCGCACAACCTCGTCGATCTTGGCGATGGCGCTGCTCTTGCTGTCGGCGTCAAAGACATCTTCGAGGTTCTTTCCGACTTCGTCCTTCCATCCTTCAAGCGCGGCCTTGATGATGCCGTTCTCGGGACCGAGCAACGAATCGGCGGGCCGCGTCCGTCAAGGTGGTGTATGAAGCCACCGTCTCATCCGGTCTCATTCACACCGCGGCGGGGAGTTCCGCGGTCACCTCCTCGGCTTCGCTCTCGATGACGTGCATGCGTGCTTTGGTGAGCGCTTCGACGCTCAT
>DATLFO010000272.1:0-3399 GCA_035541035.1 Actinomycetota bacterium | reverse complement strand
CGACAGCAGGGACTTGACGGTGCCTGGCCGGCACCGAAGCGTGTCGGCGATGTCGTCGTCGCTCAGGTCGGTGTAGTAGCGCAGCACGATCGCGGCGCGCTGTCGCTCGGGCAGGGTTTGCAGCGCTCGCCACATTCGGTCGCGTTCGGTCACGTCCGGGTCGTGATGGACGGTCGTTGCCATTGCCGCATGCCGTGTGTCGCGCCGGTCTTCGGAGGCGATCCTTCGGAACCGTGACACGGTCAGTGACGCGACGGTGCGCCGGATGTAGGAGCCGGCGGCCGCGGCCGAAGAGAAGGCCAGGAAGCGCCCGGCCAGACGCACGAATGCATCCTGGACCAGATCCTCCGCCGTCTGCTCGTCGCCGGTCAGTAGATAGGCGACCCGCCGGGCGCCGGCCGCATGCTCGCGGTACAGCTCGGCCAGGCGTCCGCCCGTCATCGGCTTACTATCGACCGCGATCCCCTCCATGCCCTTTGAACGCTTGCCGGGGCGCTCGAGGTTGCACCCCTGAGGACATTTTCCTGCAGCCGAACCCGTCAGGCGCTCATTCTTGGTCAACTGGAACACGCATTACGTGTTCGGACCGACCAAAAACGAAATCGGTGGGGCGGACGACGGCGGCGGCCGGTACACTGGAGGAGGTTGACAACAGCATCGGGGGTGCATGGTTTCGACTTCGATCGGTCGAATCCAAGGAAGCGAGCCGGGGTCTCCGGGGCCTCGTCATCAAACCGGAAAAAATATAAGTGCGGACAATCACGCACTCGCCGCCTAACTAGATTAGGCAGCCGTTCCTCCGGGCGCGCCCGCGTCCCGGGCAGGAACGTCATTCAGCGGGCTCACGCTCCCCGAGCGTCCGGGTAGGGGAGCGGACATCAACCGGGCTGGGTCCGAGGAAGCGAGCCGGTGCGCGTCCGAGGACCGAGAACCAAATCGCCGGCTGCGCTCGGAGATGCCTTGGGTCCGAGGTCGAAGGACGCGGGTTCGATTCCCGCCACCTCCACTTAGTTTCGCTCCGGATCGACGCAGGTCAACACCGGTGAAAGGCGCCGGAATATGTAAGACCGCGAAGGGGATTCGAACTTCGCGTACCGCAGGCCCTTTCTGGGTCCCTTGCGGAGGCGGCCCGCGGGCGCTAACTTGCTGGAGACGAGCCTCGTGTCTGAGCCCCGACTTCGGTCGGGGCTTTCTCGCTGCGGAGGAGAGCCGGCAAGGAGAATCGAACTCCCAACACCGGGATGACGAGCCCCGTGTCCGAACCATCGCGCCGGCCCCATCGTCAGCCTCCCTTGCAGCCGATCGGTCGGCTCCGTGGACGATAGACGGACCGTGCAAGCGATTTCATCTTCGGGAAGAGCGGGAAGAGCGAGCAGAAATACCCAGTCCTCCAGCACGACGCGAAGGTTCGAATAGCAACCCGTTAGCTCCACGATTGTGCGGCCGTCGCTAGTGCGGCGGCCGTTGTTGTTGCCGCTGGCGGCGCTGCCGGGCGCGGGTTCGGTCGCGTTCGGCGATGAACTCCATGCCTTCTTTGAACTCGGTGACGGCGCTCGGGCCGGCTCGTTCGAGCAGCCTCATGAACAGCTCGCGGTCGGGATAGCGGAACTCGGCGTGTTCGCTGTACATCAACACGGCGCCCATCTGCATCGCTTCGCGGTAGCGGTTCAAATACTCCCGCACGGACCGGGCCGCGGTCCACATCGACTTGGACAGCACGATGCCGCGGCGGCCGATCACATACGTCATGTTCGGCATCAGCCCGTAGGCGCTGTGCACGGTCCCGTTCATGTCATCCAGCAGGATCTCACGCCGGATCGGCGCTTCGTCACGCAGCCGGCGCGCGGCGGCGAGCTTGTCGTCGAACGTCCGGTGCTGCGGCACGTGCTCGCCCGGGTGTGCCTCGGCGGTATAGACGAAATACCAAGCGATGTCGGTGAACTCGTCCGCCAGATCGTCGAGCAGAGGACCCTCTGCCGTGCAGTACGGTCAGGTGAACGAGCCGAACTCGAGCACCACGTCCTGCGAGCGCCACAGATCCGACAGCTGCACCGGCTCGCCGTCGGACAGACGCGTCAGCGTCCCGTCGGGTGCGCGGCCGGTCGCGTGCGGCTCCGAGCCCGGGAAGGCGTCGAAGTCGCGTTCCTCGGCGCCGGAGGCGACGTAGTCGTCGAAGTGCTCGTACCAGTAGCCGGCCATGGGCGACAGCCTACCGGGTTCGGTTAAAGACCCTGCAGCTGCGTGCCGACCGTCTCGTGCATCCGGCACCCGAGCATCCGCTCGCCGACGTCGAGAAGGGCCGGTCCACGACCGAAGTCGAGGTCGGGCTGAACGCGCTGCTCGAGGCGAGTTCGCGATCATCGCGCCCAAGTCCCCGGACGAGGCGCAAATCTCCGCGGCGTGCGGCACCATCACTCGCTCGCAGGGGAAGCGCCGTTACGGCGCATCGCCGTGAGCGCGACCCGGCCCAGGGCCGTGCCGGCCGCAGCGACGGCCGCCGCTGCGACGCGGTGGCGGTTGAGCATCGACTGGACGCTGACGGACAGCGCCCGGTCGCTGAAGCGTCCGCGCGCGGCGTAGTGGCCGGGAACCGGACGCCATAGGTTCGACGGGCGCGACGGATCGGCCGGGACGACGGTTTGCTGGCCTCGATAGCCGGTGCGGGCGAGGTACCGGTCGAGCAGGCCGGGCATGACCTTCTGGGCGAGGATCGTCGCGACCGTCGTGGCTCCCACCCACATCTCCCGGCGGGGATGCTCGGCGGCGTGCACGATGGCTCGCGCCGCGACCTCGGGCTGATAGATGGGGGGCACCGGTTGCGACCGGTTCGGCAGGCGCGACAGCACCCAGTCGAACTGTGGCGTGTTCAGCGCGGGCATCTGGACGATCGTCACCTTCACGTTCGACCGGCGATGCAGCAGCTCGCAGCGAAGCGATTCGGTGAAACCGTCGAGGGCGTGCTTGGCGCCGCAGTACGCGGACTGGAGCGGGATCGCGCGGTGCGCGAGCGCGGATCCCACCTGCACGATCACGCCGCGGTCGCGCGGCAGCATCCGGTCCAACGCGGCGCGCGTGCCGTAGACCGCGCCCAGGTACGTGACCTCGGTCACGCGCCGGAACTCGTCGCTTTCGATGTCGGTGAATTCGGCGAACACCGACGTCATCGCGTTGTTAACCCACACGTCCGGGGGGCCCAGCGCCGACGCCAGATCCGCGGCCGCCGTCATGACGGCCTTGTCGTCGGCCAGGTCGCATTCGGCGATCGCCGCACGGCGGCCGGCGGCGCGAACCTCGGCGGCGGTGGCCTCGAGGCGCGAGCGGTCGCGTGCGATCAGGCCGACGTCGTAGCCGCGGGTCGCGAACAGCCTCGCGGCGGCCCGGCCGACGCCGGCGCTCGCG
>DATLFO010000271.1:0-2219 GCA_035541035.1 Actinomycetota bacterium | reverse complement strand
GACCGCGACCTTGACGGCGGCGGCGCGCGCGACCAGATCGGTCAGCGTCTCGGGATCGCGATCGGTGAGGGGCGTCGCGTGCGCGCGCAGATCGCCGAGGAGGCCGGGGTCGCCGATCAGCCCGTGCTTGACCACCTCGGCCAGACCGGACTGCATCTCGCCGTCGGGCAGCGTCAGGAGCGTCTCAACGTCGGCGACGACCGCGACCGGCGAGTGAAACACGCCGATGAGGTTCTTGCCTTCCGGGATGTTCACGGCGGTCTTTCCGCCAATGGACGCATCCACCATGCCGAGCAGCGTCGTCGGCAGCGCGAGGTGATCCACGCCGCGGTGATAAGTCGCGGCGACGAAGCCCGACAGGTCTGTGGTCGCGCCGCCGCCGAGCCCGGCGATCAGGTCGCCGCGATGCAGCCCGGCGGCGGCGGCGGCGCGCGCGACGCGCTCGGCGACCGCGAAGGACTTCGCGGCCTCGCCGGAGGGAACCGGGATTCGGATCAGCTCGACGTCTCCCGCTTCGATCGCTCCGGCGGCCCGGTCCACGATCGCCGCGGGCAGGTTCTCGTCGTGGATCAAAGCCGCGCGCTCGTGGACGAGCGTCACCAGCTCGCCGATCGCCGACAGGGTGTTCGCGCCGACGTGGATGCGGTACGGACCGGCCCAGCCGCCGACCTCAAGGGTGCGAACCGTCATGGACGCTCCTTCAGCAGGCGGTGGATCTCGTCCGCGACCTCGCCGGCGCTCTTGCCGTCGGTATCCACGATCAGGTCCGCGGCCGATTGATAGGCGGGCGAACGTTCGGCGAGCAACGCCGGCACGGCGCGGCCGGCCTTGCCGCGCAGCAGCGGACGGTCGGGTGCGTCACCGAGGCGAGCGAGGATCTCCCCGGGCGAGGTGCGAAGGTAGACGATGGTTCCGGCATCGCGCAGGACGGTGTAGTTGCGAAGCGCGAGGATCGCGCCGCCGCCGCACGCGATCACCCGGGCGTTTCCGGCCGCGGCCTGCTCGACCGCTCGGGACTCCATCGCGCGGAAGGCGGTTTCACCGTCGCGTTGGAAGATCTCGTGAACGGATCGGCCGGCCGAGGCCGCGACCATCGCGTCGGTGTCGAGCCGCTCGTATCCGAGCCGCGCGGCGAGCAGCGACGCGACCGTGCTCTTTCCCGAGCCGGAAAAGCCGATGAGGATCACGTTGCGGCTGGTCACGGTCAGCGTGCCTTGATCGCTGCGACGTAGGCGTCGAGGTTTCTTTTGGTCTCGCCGAGCGAGTCGCCCCCGAATTTGTCGAGCACGGCGGCCGAGACCGCGTAGGCGGCCATCGACTCGCCCACGACCGCGGCGGCGGGCACCGCGCACACGTCGGAGCGCTGCGTGATCGCGACGGCCTCGCCCTTGGTGTTGACGTCCACGGTCTTGAGCGGCCGCGCCAGCGACGACAGCGGCTTCATCGCCGCCCGAACGATAACGGGACCGCCGATGCTGATGCCGCCCTCGGTGCCGCCCGCGCGCGTGGTCCGTCGCAGGTACTCGCCGCCTTCGTATTCGATCTCGTCGTGGGCCTGCGAGCCGGGCATCGCGGCGACGTCGAAGCCGCGGCCGATCTCCACGCCCTTGATTGCCTGGATGCTCATCATCGCCTGCGCGAGGCTCGCGTCGAGCCGGCGGTCCCAGTGCACGTGGCTCCCGATGCCGGGCGGAAGGCCCCACACGACGACCTCGAAGACGCCGCCGAGCGTATCGCCCTTCTTGCGCATCGCGTCGATCAGCGCGATCATCTCCTGCTCCGCCGCCGCGTCGAGGCAGCGCAGCGCGGTCGCGTCGATGCGCTCGAGATCCTCGGAACGTGGCGGCTCGGTCTCGGCCGCCTGTACGGAGCCGATCGCGGTGACGTGGGACACGATCTGGATCCCGAGGCCGCCGAGGAAAGACTTGCAAACTGCGCCGATCGCGCTGCGTGCGGCGGTCTCCCGGGCGCTCGCGCGCTCGAGGATGTTGCGCGCGTCCGGCGCGTCGTATTTCAGCAGCCCCGCCAGATCGGCGTGCCCGGGACGCGGACGGGTCAGCGCGGGATCTTCGAGGACGGCGTCCTCTTCCTCGGGAGCCATGATCTGCTCCCACTTGGGCCACTCGGTGTTGCGGATGACCATCGCGATCGGATCCCCGATCGAGCGGCCGTGACGCACCCCGCCGAGGATCTCAAGGCGATCCTCCTCGAACTTCATG
>DATLFO010000270.1:0-5846 GCA_035541035.1 Actinomycetota bacterium | reverse complement strand
GCCGGCAGGCGCGCGGCGGCATCGTCGACCGGCTGCGGACGGCCGCAGGCAAGGGCGTGACGCTGGGCGAGCTGTCGTCGGCGATGCACCACCACGAACGGTCGCTCGACTGGCTGGTCGAGATCCTCACGCAGCTGGAATCAGAAGGGCTGGCGGAACTGAGTCCGGCCGCACGCCGCGGTTCGCCGCGTGGAACCGTCCGCCTGCCGCGCTAACGACCGCGTCCTTGTACACCCTGAACATGCGGTGGATGCATACCGCACAAGGAAGCGCCGGCTACAGGCGCTTGGAGAGGACGACGCTTTCGTAGTTCGTGAAGGGACGCCAGTCCACCGGCTGCACCCGGCGGTAGCCCCGGGCCAGGTACATCGCGATCAGGCCGGTCGCCGGAGCGGCCGTGTCGCAGGCCATCTCGGCGGCGCCGTCGGCGCGCGCCATCCGCTCGGCCTCGTCCAACAAGCGCTGTCCGATGCCGCTTCCTTGGAGCGAGGGCTCGACCGCGTACTGTTCGAATTCGGCGACATCGGGCCGGTCGTACCATTCGCAGCCGCCCTTCTCGCCGGGCGGAAGATAGGTGATCGTGCCGACGATGACAGCGTTTTGCTCTGCGACCAGGCAGGTCCCGCCTCGGATGCGCTTGCGTGTCGTGTCGTCGTCCTGATGCGCCGCCACGAAGTGCAATCCTTGCTCGGCCAACCGCCGGTAGGCGCGGTGCAGCAGCGCGGTAACCGCCGGGATCTCGCCGTCGCGCAGTGGACGGATGACGACCTCTTTCACGAGAAGTAGCGATCCGCGATCCGTGACGCCGTGCGCGCGGCCAGCGCCTGCGCGGTCAGCGTCGGGTTCGGTCCGCCGAGGCTGTTGGGCAGCGCCGCGCAGTCGCCGATGAACAGGCGCTCGACTTCGTGCGACTCGCCGGACGGATCGAAAACGCTCGTCGCCGGATCCGAGCCGATGCGCATCGTGCTCATCAGATGCGTGATGAACACGCCCGGGTCGGTTCGGTGCACACGCGTCGCGCCGGCGGCGCGCAGCACCTCGGCGGCTTTCGCGGCCAGCCAATCCTGACGGCGCCGCGACTCCGCGGTCGGGTGGTACGTGACCAGCGGCACGCGGCCGTTTTCGTCGGCCGGCCAGTCCGGATCGAGCGTCACCCGGTTCGACGAGACCGCCTCGTCGTCAGTTGAGATCACGATTGTGAGCGACCGGTGGTATTCCGCGATCAGCCGCATCGCCTCTTTGCCGTGGAAGCGTCCTTTCAGATCGAAAGGAGCCGCGACCGGGTCGTCCCAGAAGCCGCGACCGATGCCGGCCAGCGCGGCCGCGAATGCTTGCGGCCCATAGCCCTGCGCCCAGAACGTCCCGATGCCCGGGAAGTCCGCCCGCGCCATCGTCACCTGTCCGACATCCGGGTGGATCTCGCGATCGAAGAAGCCGGTGACCAGATCCTGCAGGTGCATCGTGAAGTACCGGCCGACGGCGTCGTTGGAGTTCGGAAGCCCGCTGTTGAGCCACAGCCGCGGCGATTCCACGGAGCCGCCCGCCAGCACGACCACTGAGACGTCCTCCTCGAAGATTTCGCCGGTGATCGTGTCGCGCCACCGCACGCCGCGCGCTCGCGCGCGCCCGTCCTGGTCGCGCTCGAACAGGACCGCGGTGGCGAACGCGTCGGGCACGACCGTGCAGTTGCCCGTCGCGACGGCTGCCGGCACGTAGGAGACGTTGGTCGCGCGTTTGGCCTTGCGTTCGAGTGGCGCCCCCACCGGATTCGGGCAGCCCTGCAGGCAGTGGCCGCACATGGTGCAGCCGTCCACCTCCGGATAGCGCAGCGGCGCGCCCGGCTTCATCGTCGCGATCGGCAGGATGGCGTTGAAGGTGGGTCGCCACACCGCCGTATCGCAGTCGCGTTCGTCGCTGCGCTTCAGCCCGGCGGCCTCGCAGCCGTCGGCGAAAACCTGATCTTTGGTCGCCAGATCCGAGACCTGCACGACCGGCAAGAACGCTTCCACGCGTTCGTACCACGGGATCATCTCGTCGTATCCGAACGGCCAATCCGACGCGAACGACTGCGGATAGGCGCGCGGCGCGATGGCGTTGTAGTGCAGCGTGGTGCCGCCGACCCCGGCGGCTTGCAGGATCAGGCCCGCCCCGTCGCGGCGGCGCCTCCACGGTGCACGCGTGCGGTCCGACGGTCCCCAGCGCAGGCGCCCGTGCACGATTCCGTTCATGTCGTCTTCCAGACGCGAGAAGTCTTTCGAAGGATCCAGCCACGGCCCGGCCTCGAGCATCCGCACGGTCAGGCCGCGCTCGGCCAGCTCCTTGGCGACCACCGGACCACCGCCGCCTGCGCCGACTATGAGCACGTCGGTCACGGGGCCGCCTCCCGATAGCTCGGATGGCCGTCGCTCGGGCCGTGATAGCCGGTTCGTTGCCACGCTTGCGGCGGTTGTAGCGTGCCGGCCGCGCGGTCGTAGCCGGCCCACTCCGAGTACATGCCGCCGTAGGCGAACACGAAGACCGCATCCGCGGCGTCGCGCAGATCCTGCACGTCTTCGGATGCCATCGCGCGCAGGACCTCGATACGCCCGGTCGCGTCCAGGTCCGCGAACGCGGTGGCCCCTCGTTCGGTCGCATAGGCGTTGAGCAACGCCGCGATCATGTCGGCGAAGCCGGTCAGGTAGCCGTCGGCCAGATCGACCACGTGCCGCTCGATGCCGAGCGACCCCCCCGACGGCAGGGTGCCGTCACCCGGAAGGATCGCGTCGACAGCGGCGCGGATGGTTTCGACGCTGGACGGCTCGGCCACGGCCGCATTCTACGGTCCGGACGCGAAACGGCCGCCGCACCCGGTCGGGTCCGGCGGCCGTTGGATGCTGCGGTGGTCCGCTACATCACCATGATCGAGATCGTCGGGCCGGGAGTCTCGACGTTGCCGGCCACATCGGTGGCCCGTGCGTTGACCGAGTAGATGCCGGGCAGCAGCAGCAGCGCGATCGGCGCAGTCCACGTGCAACTGGTCTTGGCCGCGTTGCACGACAGCGAGGCGAGCGTCTGCGTGGTGCGGCCCAGCAGATCGGTGAAGTAGACCATCACACGGCTGACGCCCGATCCAGCGTCGGTCGTCCCACCCTCGACCCGGTCCAGGCCGGCAACCTTGATCGACCCCGGCGTGGTCGTAAAGGCCGACAGGGGTTTGATCGTGTCCACTCCCAGGCCGGACAGCGCGACCGTGTGCGGGCTGCCGGCCGCGTTCGATGGGATCGTCAACGTTGCATTGTGGCCACCGAGCGCCGCAGGCCGGAACGAGACACCGATGGTGCACGATGTGCTGGGCGCGACCGCGGCGTTCGAGCAGGTGTCGCTCGACTTGATGAACGCCGACGCGAAGGCCCCGCTGATCGTGATCGTGCCGATGTTCAGCGTGGCGCCTCCGGTGTTGGTGACGATGATGCTCTGCGGCGGCGAGGTGAAACCCTGTTCGACGTTGCCGAACGCCACCGTGGTGCGGTTCAAGCTCAGCGTCGGCGCGGCGACGCCGGTGCCGCTGAGCGCGACCGCGTGTGGCGAGCCGGGCGCGTTGGATGTCACCAGCAGCGAGGCCGAGCGCGAGCCCGGCGCGGTCGGCTTGAACGCGACCAGGATCGTGCAGGAGCCTCCGGCGCCGAGCGAGGAGCCGCAGGTGCCGCCGACGCGCAGGAAGTCGCTCGGGTTGATCCCGGCGAACGAGGTGGACAGCGTCAAGGTCGCGGTGCCGGTGTTGGTCAGTGTCGCGGTCTGCGAGCCGGTCTGCTGGCCGACCGTGGCGGAGCCGAACGACATCGACGTCGGCGTGAGCGACGCGGCGGCCTGCACGCCGTTGCCGCCCAGCGACACCGTCGATGAGCCCCCGGCGTTGTGCGGGATCGTGACCGACGCGCTTCGCAGGCCAGTGGTGGACGGTGTGAGCGCGACGCCGATCGTGCACGATTGCCCTGCGGCTCGCGATGAGCCCGAGCACGTGTCCGACGTCTTCTGGAAGTCGCCGGCATTGGTGCCGGTGATCGCGACCGCTCCGATGGCGAGCGTGCCTTGGCCGGCGTTGGTCACCGTGATCGTCTGCGAAGGGCTCTGGGTGCCGACCTCGACGTTGCCGAACGCGATCGTCGCGGGGCTGACCGAGGCGACCGGCTCGTTGTCCAAGATGTTGACCGTCAGCGGCGCCAGGCCGGTTCCGTTGTAGAGCGGATCGGGGCTCGTGGCGTCGTGGGTGACCAGTGCCGTGTGCGGCGAGGTTTCCGCTGTGGTGTCGTCCACCGCGGTGACCGTCACCGATTGCGGCGTCGCCCAGTTCGCGCTGGTGAACGTCAGCGGCCCGGACAGGGACACCTGACCCCCCGAATGCACCGCCGTCACGGTCACGTTCGCGGTTGGCTGCGAGTTCAGCCTGACCGTGTAGGTGTCCGTCGCGCCGTCCTCGGTCACGGTCGTGTCGGTTCCGGTGTGCTGGGCGATGACGGCCGCCACGTTCAAGCCGATGCGCACATCGAACGAGCCGTCTGCGTTGGAGGTCAAGATCTCGACGCTGACGCCGTTGGCGGAGTCCACGAACGTCTCGCCCGGCAGCCAGATCTCCCCCGGGTCGGGAAACTGGTTGTAGACGCCGTCGAGGTCTACCACCAGGGCGTCCGCCGAGCGCGTCGAATCGACCTCATGGATGACGACGCCGTCGGCTGGCACGCCGCCGTCGTAGTTGGGGGCGGGAAGCTTGCGCCGCGCCTCGACCGTGTAGAAGCGCGACGTGGCGCCGATCGGGATCTGTGCCATCAGATGCTGCGAACCCGGCGGCGCCGCGTTGCCCAGCGGCCACAACGTGATCGTGGTCGCCGAACCCGATGCCGGCGTGAACTTGCGCGTCGCCGAGACCCAGCCGAGCTTGTCCTTGTGATAGGCGATCGTGCCGGTACCGGCCGAGCTGTACGGAGCGTAGGTCGCTCCGACATTCCAGAAGCCGCTGGACATGACGTCCCAGTCGGACTGGTAGTCGCCTCCTGAGGGATAGGGCTGGGCCGACGAGTGCGGCAACCCGTAGCCGTGACCCATCTCGTGTGCGACCACGCCCGACCAGTGTCCGCTGGAGGGCATCCAGGCGAACGGCCAGACTTTGGTGACTCCGTCCAGCGTCAGGTGGCGTCCACCGCCCCAGCCGCCGGCCCCTCCGGTCACCGCGCCGTTGACCATGACGATGATGCCGGTCATCGGCGCGAAGTTCACGGTCGGGTTGGCCGCGTTGGTGCAGTCCTGCGCGAGGTTCGTAAGGTTGGTGCTGTTGGAGTTCGCGGGGTTGGTGTAGTAGCTCTCCGTTTGCGGCAGGGTGAACCATCCGTGCGCCTGCGTTCCGATCAGATTGATCGCGTTGTAGGACTGCGCGCGCCAGTAGTGGTCCAACCGCGGGAAGTTGTTGTCCATCAAGGCCGTGTAATACGAGAGCGGGTTCGTCTCGGCAGAAATGTTCGAGTATTTGCAAAGCAACACCGCCCAAGGCGTCGAGCCGGTGATCGGCGACTCATCGGCCGGGGAGAATCCCTGATCCGTGGGCGAGACGTCGGACGCGTGGATGGTGCCCTTCGGATCGCGATAGCCCTGGACGCGGACGGTCTCACCCTGCAAGTCGTCGGGGCCAACGTCGAATGCACCGGGCAGCGGCGCGAGATCGTGCGTCGAGCCGTCGGATGTGGTGAGCATGAAGGCGTGCTGGCCGGGCGAGGCGAAATCCGGGCTGTCCCCGTGGACGTACTGGAAGATTCCTTCGAAGGAGCCCGCCGCGCGGGCACCGCCGCCGGCGACGGCCATTGCGATCAAGCACAGAA
>DATLFO010000269.1:0-2326 GCA_035541035.1 Actinomycetota bacterium | reverse complement strand
ATGGCCAGGAACTGCACGTCGATGCCGTCGTCTGGACGGCCGGCTACCACGAAGAGACCGGGTGGGTAGACATTCCTGAGGCGAAGGACCAGCACCGCGGCTTCATCCACCATAGGGGCATCACGCCCGCTCGGGGGCTCTACCTACTCGGGAGAAGCTGGCAATGGACGCGCGGCTCCGCGCTCCTGTGGGGCGTCGGCAACGATGCCCGGTTCCTCGTGAATCACCTGAGCGGGCAACTGGGGCAGCCAGTTTATTCAAGTACTTCGACAGCCCCGTTCAAGCGTTTCGGCCGCCTCGTTCAATCCTGAGCGTGGGCCTGCTCGCTATCCTTTCATTCGAACTTGAGAGGAGACACGACGGCCATGACGAATCACTGCACGCACGAGTCAGACAAGAACGCCGCAGCCGACTACACCCCCCTGGTCACGAATCCGGGCCGCGAAGTGGTCGTCGCGCTCGAGGCAAGAGCCGCCGGGTGGGATATCGGCGGCGGTCACAAAGCGCTGGACGGGTGGTCTTACAACGGCATCACGCCAGGGCCAACGATCGAAGCGCGCCAGGGCGACACGCTGGTCGTCCGGCTCACGAACCGTTTGGACGAGCCAACGACGATCCATTGGCACGGTCTGCGCCTCCAGCCCGCGATGGACGGCACAGAAAGTGTCCAGCAGGCGGTCGCGCCGGGCGAGGCGTTCGAGTACCGCTTCGCCCTGCCCGACGCGGGGACGTTCTGGTATCACCCGCACGCCAACGAAACCGTGCAACTCGAGCGAGGGCTATATGGCGTGCTCGTCGTGCACGGCCCCGACGAACCGCAGGTCGATGCCGAACGCGTGCTCGTGTTTGACGACGTGCGCCTCGACTGGCGCGGCCGACTTGCCGGTCCCGGCGGATGGCTCGAGCGGCACAACGGCCGCGAAGGCCGGGTCCCGTTGCTCAATGGGCGCGTGCGGCCTGAGCTCGAGATGGCTGCCGGTCAGGTAGAGCGCTGGCGTCTTGTGAATACCGCGAGCGCGCGCTACGTCCGGTTCTCGCTCGGCGGTGCTCCCTTCCGGATCATTGGCACGGACGGCGGCCTCATCGAGGCACCCGTGGACGCGACCGAGGTGCTGCTCGCGCCTGCCGATCGCGTCGACCTCCTCGTCGGGCCGTTCGAGGAGAGCCAGCGTCTCGACATTCAGTCGTTGGAGTACAACCGCGGCCTCGGGGTGAAGGGAACGGCGGTCACCTTTGGCACCGTGCGGGTCGGTTTATCGCGACGTTCCGTTGCGCGTATTTCAGAGAAGCTGCGGACGATTGATCCAATCGCCCCACCCGATGCACCTGTGACGCGCGAGGTCCGCCTGGGCGGCCGCATGAGCCTCCGGCGCGGCGTCGATTTCATGGTGAACGACGAGCCGCATCATCACGGCCAGCCCGTGCGCGTCGGCGAGCTCCAGGTGTGGGATGTCATCAACGAGACGCCGCTCGATCATCCCTTCCACCTGCATGGCTTCTTCTTCCAGGTGCTGGCGGTGAACGGCGAAGCGCCGGCCTATCGGTCCTGGGAGGACACCGTGAACGTGCCGCCGAAGGGGCGGGTCAAGATCGCCTGGATGCCGGACGATCGGCCCGGTGCCTGGATGGCGCACTGCCACATCCTCGAGCACCACGCCGCAGGCATGATGATGCACTTCGAGGTCGTGCGGTAATCGAATGCCGATGAGGGAGGGGATTGCCATGGCAAGGCAGTATCGCTCGGCCTTCCGGAAGGCGCTCGCGATCGGCGCCGTGATCGGTGCCGCGCTCGTCGTCCCGATTGTGGATGCCCTCGCAACTTCGACGTACAAGCTGGCGCGCATGGATCAGCCCGCAGCACCGATTGTCGAGGGCGAGCCGATGGGCAAGGTCCGTCAGCCCGGCAAGCCTGTCGCGGTGATTATCGCGAGCAACCGCGCCACCGAAGTGACCGATTTCCTACCGCCGTTTCAAATGCTATCGGCGAGCGGTGCGTTCAACGTGTATGTCGTGACGCCCGAGCGCGCGCCCGCGACGATGTACACGGGGATGATGCGTCCGGCGGGTCTGAGCGTCGTGCCGGACTATTCGTTCGCCGAATACGATGCGACGGTGGCGCGCGCACCCGACTTGATTGTGATTCCCTACCTGCCGGGTTTCACGCCGGAACGCGACGCGCCCACACTGGGGTGGATCAGGAAACACGCCGGACCGGCTACGCGGCTGCTGTCCGTGTGCGCGGGGGCCGAGATTCTGGCGGCGACGGGATTGCTTGACGGCCATCGTGCCACCGCGAACCTTGGCGGCGTGAGCCAGTACATGAACT
>DATLFO010000268.1:0-7871 GCA_035541035.1 Actinomycetota bacterium | reverse complement strand
GGCCGCGGCCACGGCGATGAGCACGATGCCGGCGCCGAGGAACGGATACAGGATGCGGCTGGGGATCAGCTTGTGCTCGAGGTCGATGAGGCTCAGCGCGACCAGAACCCACAGGAACGGAAGGAACGCGATCGCATCCATCGGACGACATCCGTCGCAGACACCCAGCCGGGCGACCGCGATAGCCCACAGCAGCGCGGTGAGGACCTCGGCGGCCGGATAGCGGGCCGAGATCGGCGTGCGGCAGGAACGGCAGCGCCCGCGCAGCATCACCCAGGACAGAACCGGGATGTTGTCGGAGGGTTTGAGTTCGTAGCCGCAGTTGGTGCAGCGCGACCTCGGCCGCAAGATGGACTCGCGGCGCGGAACCCGGTACACGACCAGCCCCAGGAACGAACCGAACAGCAGTCCGAACAGGGCCGCGATGGCGACGAAGAATGCGTCCACGGAGCGGAATCTACCTCAGGGCGCTGCCGGGTCTCGCACGCTAAGGAGCCAGCTCCATCCAGTCCGTGGGTTCGAGCGTCACCGGGCCAAACCCGACGAGGCGGTCCACGCGGCGGTCGTAGGTGAGCGTTTGGTTGTTCTTGATCTGGATGTTGTCGGCGTAGACGGCCCCGAACATCTCTTGGTTGTTCTTGATGGCGACGGGCCCGTACGGGGCGTACATCAGCGAGGCCGTCGCGCCGGAGGTCCGGAAGTTGTTCTTGGCGTGGATCGAGCAGTCACTGTTGTCGTGGTTCACGTCGCACACCGATCCCGCGGGCGGCTGATAGAAGGAGGCGAAGAGCGCGATCGCATCGGTCACGCTCGCAAGATCTTCGATCCCGTTCGTGAAGATGGGAAGGTTGGTGATCAGCGCGAAGTCTCCCGCGATCTTCACGCCGGTCAGGTCCAATCGGCTCTGCTGCGTGATCGTTCCCGACTGGAACACCACGAAGGTCCCTTGCATCGAGTTCTTGTTCGCTGCGAGGTAGGTGTTGAAGTCGGCGCGGGCGGTCGGGTTCGGCGAGGAGGGCGTGCCCCACTCCCGCAGGGTCGCCGCATCGTAGTTCGCCGCGTTGTAGGAGAAGATCGGCAGCGGACGGGCGGCCGGGGCCGCGGTGCACAGATGCTCGGTCACGGAGCCGGAGACGGTGCCGGAGCCGGTGCGTGACCCCCAGGTCTTTGCGTTGCCCGCGATGACTGAGCCGGTCTGCATGCGGATCGTGTACTGGTTCTGGCTCTCGCCGCCGCAGGTGACCGGGTCGGTCGGAGCCGTCACCGAAGCCGTGGCATCCCCGTCGATGCGCGCGTTGTTGTCGAGGAAGATCCCGTTGGTCGTCGCGGGGTTGTATCCGCCCGTCTGGACGTTCTTGGTGACGCGGGATCCGTTCTTGAGCTGAACGAAGCCGGTGGCTGCCGTGACCGATCCCTGGACGATGTCGTTCGCCTCGACGATGACGTTCTGGTTCGCCCAGATGTCTCCGACGACCAGATCGTTGTTCTTGGTGTCGACGCTGGTGTACGAGAAGAGCGCGGCGTCGAAGCTTCGCGGCGGCGCGAGGGTGACCTGGACCCGGCGGGCGGCCTTCATCGAGCTGCCGGCCGCGACCGTCCCGAGCGACTCGACGAGATAGCGAGATCGCCCGAGTGGGGTGACGGTCACGGTGTAGGTGCCCTCGTGCGTGGATCCGGTCACGGTCGCCGGGGGGCTGCCGGTTGCGTCCATCCGCGCCATAGCATCCTGGATCCCGGCCTCGGCCACGTGCAGGGACTGCACCCACGACCGGCCGCGCCCTGTGGCCTGGCTGGAATGGTTGCCCGACGTCATCACGACCACTCCGAGCGAGGCGATGACCGACAGCAGCAGAACCGACACGATCATGACGAAGCCGTCGTCATCGCGACGGACGGGAAGCACGCGCAGGTTGATCATCCGTTCCTCAATCTGATCTCGGACGTCAGCTCGAGCCTGACGTTTGGGCTGTGGCGGGGACGCATCTCCAGCCGGACCGTCACGACCAGCGGGTTGCCGGTGGCCGGGGTGTAGGTGAAGACGTCGGTGTTGGTGATCTCGCGAAGCAGCGTGGTCGTGGAGCCCCACTCATTCGTGCGCCGCAGAACCCCACCGGTGACGCTCCACGTCACGACCTCGGCCGCTCCGGCCACGTAGGTGCTCATGGCGATGGACGTCGGAGTCTTGGTCGTTACGGTGGTGGCTTGCCGGACCTCTTTGGAGACGCGGTCCAGCGCGATGCGAAGCTGATCCATCGACTCGCTTCGGTCGGTCACGTACGCCTGCGAGCGCTGCACGGAGATGAATACACCGAGCAGCGCGGTCAGAACGATCGCGAAGATCGACACCGTCACCGAAAGCTCGACGATGGTGAAGCCACGCTCAGCTGCACTGGTTTTTCGCAAGGGAAACAATGTTCGTTCCGTTCGATTGATTGCCGGCCTTGTCGTACCCGACCACGTAGTACTGCAGGGAGTCGTAACTCTTCTTGTCCGTGTCGCTGCTGCTGGTCGAGGAGACGGTTCTGAGCTCGAACCATGCTCCCCCGTCGATGCGCTTGTAGATGCGGTACCCGCGGAAATTGGTGTCGGTCGACGATCCCCAGGACAGGTTGACCGTCCGGTTCGCACCGGCGCACGCCACAGTGCGGCTGAGCGTGCCCGGCACGGTCGGCTTCGTCGTGTCGAGCACCACCGAGCGCGGTCCGACCGTTCGCTCGTTGCCGAGGCCGTCGCGAAGCCTGCCCCAGACCTGCTTCGTTCCGTCCGCGCCCGCGAGGGCCCACGCGACGGAGGGATTGCTAGCGTCGTAGACGATGTCGTCGCCGTAGGTCACGTCGTCGTTGGAGAAACGCCACCGGATCGGCGTGCACGGATCGGAGACCCCGCTGAAGGGAAGCGTCACGGAGCGGCTCGCGGTGAAGCCGGTCTCGGAAGCGATCCCTCCGAAGATCTCGAAGCTGCCGCTCGGTGCCGTGGTGTCGCCCGAGCACGAGCCGGACGGGGTCGGCGACGGCGAAGCTGAGCCGCTCGGAGTCGGGCTGCCCGTCGCGACGCCCGGCGTGGTGCCGCCGAGGGTCACGTTCCCGGACGTGAAGTACGACGAAACGCGGACCATGCGCGCGGCTCCTTCCGCCGCCGGGCGGTTGAACTGCACCACGACCGTCACGCGCCGGTAGTCCTCGGTGCCGTCGATGGCGGGGTCGTCAACCCAGGTGACGTATTGGTAGACGGTCAGGGTCGTCGCGCCCACGACGACCGGGCTTTCGAAGTGCTCCACCTGGCCGATGGACGGGTCCTCGATGAGCGGCTCGTAGGTTCCGGTGCCGCTGTAGTCGAACGAGTTGGTGGCGTCGTCGACGAAGTGGTCGGGATGGCTCGGGTCGGTGTTGTGTGTCACGTCCGACGACACCGCGACGTAGGCGTAGGGAACGTTGCGGAGATGCTCCACGCGGCCGTTTCCGATCTCGGACGCGACCTGGCGTTGCCGGGACAGCGCGATCTGGCGGAAGCCACCTCCGAGGCCGGCGGCGAGCGCCAAGAAGCCAATGGCGAGGATGGTCAGCGCTCCGGTCAGTTCGACCAGCGCAATCCCCTCTTGGCCCCGTGACGCGCGGAGACGGAACCGTCTGAACATTCCGACCTTCGACCCTTTCCCGGGAACGAGAAATGCGTCCCCCTTGGAGCATCGGAATACGCTCGCGTCCGCTTGACCCCCAGGTTGGGGATTTGCCGGAACTTACGCCGTGTTACCTACGTCACCAGCCGTTCGTGACATAGCTTTGGGTATCGGCCGCTCCGCAGAGGTCATCCTGCGCATACCCGGTTCCCGAGAGCGCGTCGTCCACGAGGTAGAAACACGTTCCGGTCTTGCTCTTTCCGGACAGATAGACGATGTCGTTGCCCGACAAGCCGACGGCGACACGCCCCGGCGTCGACGGGGTCATTCCGCTTTCGTAGACGAGCCCGGGCTCGATCCCGGTCAGGGCCCCGGCGGAATCGTCGGCGTAACGAAGGATCTCGGTGTAGACGATCTTCTGCGCCGCTAGTCCGTGCCGCAGCAGGGTCTGGGCGCTTCGGTCGTTAGCTCGCTGCTGGGCTCCTGCGAATGCCGGGACCGCGATGGCGATCAGGATCCCGATGATCAGCGAGACGACCAAGAGCTCGATCACCGTGAAACCGCGCTCGTTCGGCGCGGGTCCTCGAACTGCGATCAGGTCCAAAACGTCGTCTCCCGAGAACTGACAAGCCACGGTGGCTGGCTGCCTCTTCTGATTATCGGCAGGGTGGTCGAGAATCCGAAGTGGACGAGGTGGCCCGCGGCGGACCGCCGTTCGCGGGGGGAGAACAGGAGACGAGGGCGACCAATGTCGCCCTCGTCCCAACTGCTGCGCGATCTACCAGGGAGTGGTCGACCACGTGAGCGCGCCGCCTGACGCAAGGCACGGGCTGTTGGCCGTGTCCTTCGCGTACTCGGTTGCTCCCGTGGCGTTGTCCCGCAGGTAGAAGCATGCGCCGGACGCGGACTTGCCCATGACGTAGACCGTGGAGCCGACGAGCACGATCGAGACCGTGTTGCCGGTCGCCGTCGGCGGGTCGGTGTTGACGAACGTCAGGGACGGCTCGATCTCGGCCAGGTCGGCCGAACCGCTTCCGTCGAGGTCGTCGTCGTGGGCCGCGTATGCCTGCGCGTCCGTGTAGATCGTCTTCTCAGCCGTGAACGCGTTGCGGATGTTCGACTGAGCCGCACGGTCCTGCGCACGCTTCCGAGCTCCGAGGAAGGTCGGGATCGCGATCGCGATCAGAATGGCAATGATCAGAACGACCACCATGAGCTCGATGAGCGTGAAGCCCTCCTCCTTGTCCTGGAGGCGCTTGCGAATGGCGATGAGCATTACTGCTCTCCTTTCTGCCCCTGAGGGGCTGTGCTGCTTCTCCCGCCTGATATCGGGCGCAGCAGCAAGAGACTTGAGGTAATGACGAGGGGAATTTCGGGATTCGCCGGGCTTGCCGGATCAGAACCGTCACGCGTGGCTAGAGGCGGGCTATACGTCACGCCGGCCGGGCTCCGAACGTGGGGCGGCGGCCGCCGGTCCGGGGGCCGCCGCAGGAGCCTTCTTGCTACTGGATCAGGTTGATGATGTTGAACATCGGCATGTACAGGGCCACGACCATGCCGCCGACGACCATGCCCATCACCGCGATCAGCAGCGGCTCGATCAGGGACGTGAGCGCGTCGACCGTCGCCTCGACCTCTTGATCGTAGAAGTCGGCGATCTTCTCGAGCATCGTGTCGAGCGCGCCGGTCTCCTCGCCGACGGCGATCATCTGCACGACCATCGCCGGGAACACCGCATGCCGCTCGAGCGGCTTGGCGATTGACTCGCCGTCCTTAACCGAACGCTGCACGTCCTGCGTCGCCTTGCCGACCACCGCGTTGCCCGAGGTTTCCTTAACGATGTCGAGCGACTGAAGAATGGGCACGCCCGAGCGGATCAGGACGCCCAGCGTGCGCGAGAAGCGCGACAGCGCGGTCTTGTGGACCAGGTCCCCGAAGATCGGCGCCTTCAGCTTGACCGCGTCCCACGACGCGCGTCCTTTGTCGGTGACGATCCATCGTTTGAACGCGATGCCAGCGCCGATCCCGGCTCCGATCACCAGGAACCACATCTTCTTCATGATGTTTGACACGTTGATCAGAAGCTGGGTCGGCAGGGGAAGCTTGCCGCCGAGATCCTTGTAGAGGTTCTCGAACATCGGCACGACGAACAGCAGCATGCCGGACACGATCATGATGACCATGATGAAGACCACGACCGGGTAGGTCATCGCGCTCTTGATCTTTTGCTTGAGGGCGACCTCTTTCTCGAGGTTCTCGGCGAGCCGCAGCAGCACGCTGTCGAGCACACCGCCGATCTCGCCGGCGCGGATCATCGACACGTACAGCCGCGAGAAGATCTTGGGATGCTTGGCCATCGAGGCCGACAGGGACGCGCCTCGCTCCACGTCGGAGCGCACCTCGCCGACGACCTTGGCAAGGGTCTGGTTCTCGGTCTGATCCGCCAGGATGTTCAGCGCCCGAAGCAGCGACAGGCCGCTGTTGATCATGGTGGCGAACTGCCGTGAGAACACGGCGAGATCCTTGCCCTTGACCCCGTTCTTCCAGGGAAGCTTGACCTCGCGCTTGACGCCGGTGGTCTTTTGCTCCTCGATCAGGATCGGGCTGTAGCCCATTTGCCGCAGTTTCGCGGCGACGGCAGCCTGGTTGTCGGCCTCGAGCTGCCCGGTGACGAGATGGCCCTGCTTGTCGCGGACCTTGTATGCGTAGGTTGCGGCCGGCATGCGTCCCTCTACCCCCGTCCGCTGAGCTTGTTGAAGTCCTCGGCGTTGTGCGCGCGCTCGAGGCCGAGCTGATACGAGATCTTGCCGAGCCGAACCAGCTCGCCGAGCGACTGATCCATCGACTGCATGCCGAACTTCGCGCCCGCCTGCAGCGCGGAGTAGATCATGTGGCTCTTGCCCTCGCGGATGAGGTTCCGGATCGCCGGCGTGGCGACGAGCACCTCGCACGCGACCGCGCGGCCGCTGCCGTTCTGCGTGGGCAGCAGCTGCTGGGTCACGATCCCCTGCAGCGAGGCCGCGAGCATGACCCGGACCTGCTGCTGCTGGTGGGGCGGAAACACGTCGATGATGCGGTCGATGGTCTGGGGCGCGTCTTGGGTGTGCAGCGTCGCGAAGACCAGATGGCCGGTCTCGGCGGCGGTCAAAGCCGTCTGGATCGTCTCGAGGTCGCGCATCTCGCCAACCAAGATCACGTCGGGATCCTGACGCAGCACGTGCCGCAGGGCGCCCGCGAACGACTTCGTGTCGGAGCCGACCTCGCGCTGATTCACCAGCGACGCCTTGTGCTGGTGGAGGTACTCGATCGGATCCTCGATGGTCATGATGTGCTCGTTGCGCTCGGTGTTGATCAGGTCGATGAGCGCGGCGAGCGTGGTGGACTTTCCGTGTCCGGTGGGGCCGGTCACCAGCACCAGCCCGCGCGCGAGCCGCGCAAACTCCGCCACCCGCGTGGGAAGGCCGAGATCCCTGACCGTCCGGATGCTGGTGGGGATCAGCCGGAACGCCGCGCCGATGGCATCGCGCTGGAAGTAGACGTTGACGCGGAAGCGCGCCCGTCCCGGCAGCGTGTACGCCAGATCGAGCTCGAGGTCGTTCTCGAGCTTCTCGCGTTGCCGCTGGGTGAGCACCGAGTAGGCGAGCCGGCGGATCTCCACCGGGTGAAGGATCGGATACTCGTGCAGCGCCAGCAGCCGGCCGTTGACGCGGATGGTCGGCGGCACCCCGGCGGTCAAGTGAAGGTCCGACGCGCCTTCCACGAGCGTGCGCTCGAGAAGGTCGTGCATCGCGATCTCCTTGACCTCCTCCGCTGCGGGAATCGCCGGAGACGTCTCGCGGAGGAACTCCTCTTCCAGCGTCGGCGCGGACGGCGCAACCGCGCCGGCGGCTCCGTCGAGGGTGGCGTGGATGTGGCGTCGCACCGCGAGGGCCGGCTTGACCTCGAGCCCGGTCATCGCCGCGATTTCGCGCACGGCCGCGACGTTCGTCGGCTCGGCCATGGCCAGGATCAGGGTGTTGCCTTCGAGCGCCGCCGGCACGACCGCGTGCTTGCGGGCCATCTCGGCGGGAACCATGGCCAGCACGTCGGCCGTTGGACGGCGCTGGGTCAGATCGATGAACGGCACGCCGATCTGGCGGGCGACCGCCTCGACCAGGGTTCCTTCGTCGACCAGGCCCATCTCGAGCAGGATCTTGCCGAGGAACTGGCCGGTCTCTCGCTGTCGCTCGAGCGCGACGCCGAGCTGCTCGCGTGT
>DATLFO010000267.1:0-10127 GCA_035541035.1 Actinomycetota bacterium | reverse complement strand
GCCCGAGAGTAGGGCGAAACGGCACCCGTGTCCATCCTCCTGCCGGGCCATGCCGCGCCGCGGACGGACCGGCCCCCAATTGGGGGTGAACGATCATGCCCGTCTGTCAGTCGGCTATTAGCGGCCGGAGAAAGTCGCCTTGCCGGGCCCGTGCTCCATGAAGGATTGCATTCCCGCCTTCTGATCCTCGGTCGCGAACAGGTTCACAAACAGCTCGCGCTCGATCAAAAGACCGTTCTGCATGTCCGTCTGCAAACCACGGTTGATGGCGATCTTCGCCGCGCGGATGGCAACAGTCGGGCCCTTGGCGTACCGCTCGGCCATCTCGGTTGCGGCCTGAATCGTCTCCTCGGCCGGCACGACCAGATCCACCAAGCCGATCTGCTGCGCCTCGTAGGCTTTCAGGAACCGCCCCGAGAAGATGAGATCCTTCGCGCGCGCCGGCCCGACGAGCCGCGGCAGCCGCTGCGTTCCGCCGGCTCCCGGGATGATCCCGAGCAGGATCTCGGGCTGGCCGATGTGACCGTTCTCCGCCATGACCCGCAGGTCGCAGGCAAGCGCGAGCTCGCACCCCCCGCCGAGCGCGTAGCCGTTGATCGCGGCGATGACGACCTTTGGGATCTCCTCGATCGCGGTGAACGCGGCCTGCAGCGCTCCCATCTTGTTCATCATCTCGGCGGGCGTGCGATCGGCCATCTCTTTGATGTCGGCGCCGGCCGCGAAGATCTTGTCGCCGCCCGTCAGCACCACCGCGCGAACCTTGTCCTCGAAGGTGACCTCGCGAGCAACGATCTCGAACTCGCGCACGACGGCGTCGTTGATCGCGTTCATGGGCGGACGATCCAGCCGGATGATTCCGACGCCGGTCGCGGCGTCCACGGTCAGGTTCACGAACTCGCCCACCACGGTCCCCTTTCCTCGTGTTTCGTCGTTCGCCACGCACGGCCGGCGTCGGCGGACAGCGGGGCGATTCTATAAGATGCCCCGCGATGCCCATCTTCGGCCGTGGCGAGGCGCGCACGCGAATGCGTGCGCTCGAGCGCGCCGGAGCCCACCGCCAGCAGGGCGACGCCGCCGCCGCGGTGGACGAGCTCGCGCCGCTGCTCGTCGAGCACCCGGACGACCCGGCCGCCAATGTCGAAATGGCCCGTTCCTTGCAGCTCCTCGGCGACCTCGCCGGCGCGGAGGAGCATTACCGGCGATCACTGCGGGTCACGCTCTCCTATCCGATCGTGGTCGAGCTCGCCGGCGTGATCGGCTCGCTCGGCCGGTTCCAGGAAGCGGACGAGACGCTCGACGCAGCGCTGCTGATGTGCGAGAAGGACCCGACGCTGCATCCCGGCGAGGCGCATCTGATGCGAGCGATGCTCGCGGCCGGCTCGGGACGCCGCGACGATGCGGAGGCCGCGCTGTCGAAGCTCGACGACTCCAAGCCCTCCGACGAGCTGCGCGTGTACGCACGGCGCGTGCGCGAGCGGCTCGACGCGACGGCCGGCTAATGGGACTCGACCGGTCTAGGCGCTCTCGCGTTTCCGCGCCTTTCCGGTCAGCGGAAACCACAGGCTCAGCACGACCGCGTCCCGCTTGTGCTCGAGCGAGACCCGGCCGCCTTCGGCGCCGACGATGCGGCGCAGCAGCCCCAGCCGGGCGTCGAATCGGTTCCAGTGGGTCTCCTCGCCCATCGGGATCGTGATCGCCACGCCCCCTTCGTCCGGCAGCCGGCGGCAGACCGCGGACACGCGCCCGTCGGCGGTGCGCAGCGCGAGCGAGACGGCGCTGCAGATCGCCTGCGAGACGATCTCAGGATGCGCCGCGACGCGCAACGGCTCGCACATCCGGATCAGAACACGCGAGCCGGTTCGCCGCACCGCCGACTCCAGGGCGCGCGTCAGGTCGATGGTCCGCCGGGGCCCGGTCGCAGCATGCTCGACGCGCAGCGCGGTGGTGACGTCTCCCATCAGCGTCGCGAGCTGGTTGAGCTCGGCGTCGAGGATGCCGGCGAGCACGGGCTCCCAGGCCTTGCTCTCGTCCGCGGCGGGCTCGGGATCGCGGAGCAGCGCGGCGAGCGCGCGCAGGGACATGACGAGATCGCGGTACTCGCGATCTACCGCTCGAAGGGTCTCGAGCGTGATCAGCTTCGGGCGCATGTGGCGGGCCATGCGGTGCAACACCCCTTGCTCTCCAGACGGGAACCGGACGGGCCGGGCGGCCCCTCCAGTATTACCCTGCGTGGCCGTCCGGCAACAGAGCGCACTCGTGGGCAAAGCGGACGGGGCACGGAATCATCCCGGCAAAGCGGAACGGAGCAACCAATCGGGTCGATCGCCTAGAAGCGGGGTGCCTCCCGGAATTCCCCGAAAACATCCCGCATCGCGCCGATGATCTCGCCTTCGCTGGCCTCGGCGCGTGCGGCGTCGATGATCAGCGGCATCAGGTTGTCGCTGCCGCGCGATGCCGAGCGCAGCGCGTCGAGGGCCTTGCCCACGGCGGCCTGGTCACGTTCGGACCGGACGCGCTGCAGCGTCGTGATCTGATCGCGCTCGACCTCGGCGCTGATGCGCAGGATCTCGAGCTCTTTTTCGTCCTGGGACTCGAACTCGTTGACGCCGACGACGATTTTTCGCTTCTTCTCGACGAGCATTTGATAGCGATAGGCGGCGTCGGCGATCTCTTGCTGGAACCAGCCCTGCTCGATGCCGCGCAGCACGCCGTCCATCATGCCGCCCTCGCCGAGCGCCTCGATGCGGCGGAAGTAGTCCTCGGCGCGTTCCTCCATCGTGTTGGTGAACTTCTCGACGAACCAGGATCCGCCGAGCGGGTCGATGACGTTGGCGGCGCCGGTTTCGTATCCGATCACCTGCTGGGTGCGGAGCGCGATGGCGGCGGCCTCTTCACTGGGGAGCGCGAGCACCTCGTCGAGCGCGTTGGTGTGCAGCGACTGCGTGCCACCCAGCACCGCGGCCAGCGCCTCGATCGCGGTGCGCACCACGTTGTTGTACGGCTGCTGCGCGGTCAGCGACACGCCGGCGGTCTGTGTATGGAAGCGAAGCTGCTGGGCCTTCGGCTCGGTGGCGCCGTAACGGTTGCGGAGCCAGCGCGCCCAAATGCGACGCGACGCGCGGAACTTGGCGATCTCTTCGAAGAAGTCGATGTGGGCATCGAAGAAGAACGACAGCTGCGGCGCGAAGACGTTGACGTCCAGGCCGCGCTCCTTTCCCAGCTCGACGTAGCAGAAGCCGTCCGCCAGCGTGAACGCCAGTTCTTGCGCAGCGGTCGAGCCGGCTTCGCGGATGTGGTAGCCGCTGATGCTGATCGGGTGGTACTTGGGAACCTCGCTCGCGCAGAACTCCATCAGGTCGCCGATCAGACGCAGGTGCGGCTCGGGCGGGAACACCCATTCCTTCTGCGCGATGTATTCCTTCATGATGTCGGTCTGCAGCGTGCCGTCGAGATCCTTCCAGGCGACGCCCTGCCGCTCGGCCGCGACCAGATACATCGCGAACAGCACGACGGCGGGGCCGCTGATCGTCATCGAGGTGGTGATGTCACCAAGCGGCAGTCCGTCGAACAGGATCTCCATGTCCTTGATCGTGTCCACCGCGACGCCGCAATGCCCGACCTCGCCCAGCGAACGCGGATCGTCGCTGTCGCGGCCCATCAGCGTCGGCATGTCGAACGCGACGGACAAGCCGGTCTGTCCCGCGTCGATCAGCTTCTTGTAGCGCTCGTTGGTCTGGTGAACGTTGCCGAATCCGCTGAACTGCCGGATCGTCCACAGCCGTCCGCGGTACATCGACGGATAGACGCCGCGCGTGTACGGGAACTGACCGGGCAGGCCGATGTCGGTTTCGTAGTCGATGTCTTCGACGTCTGCCGGCGTGTAGAGCGGCTCGAGCACCTCGCCCGAGAGCGTGTCGAAGTCTGCCTCGCGTTTGAGCCCGGCCTCGTAGGCCGCGCGCCATTGCTCGTATGCACCCTCGGTCATGCGTCCACCTCTGCGAGCAGTTTATCCGCCGCCGCGTAGGGATCGAGTTCGTGCTCGACCACCTGCTCGGCAAGCGCGGCCAGTAGGTCCGAATCTTTCACGGTGCCGATCGCGGCCCGCATGCGTCCGATCACGATCTCGCGGATCTCGCCCGCGGCGCGCGCCAGGCGGCGGCGCCGCGCCTCGCCCGACGAGTCCATGTATTCCCGGTGCCGGTCGACCGCATTCAGGACCTCGTCCACGCCGGTGCCGTCGGTCGCGGTCGTCATCAGGACCGGCGGCAGCCATTCGCCGTGAGCGCCCAGCTCGAGCATCTGCTGGATGTCGCGCACGACCTGCTTGGCGCCCTCGCGGTCCGCCTTGTTGACCACGTACACGTCGGCGATCTCGAGGATGCCGGCCTTGTTGGCCTGCACGCTGTCGCCCATGCCGGGGGCGAGCGCGACGATGGTCGTATCGGCCTGCGCGCTGATCTCGACCTCGTCCTGCCCGACGCCGACGGTCTCGACCAGGATCGTGTCCACCCCGGCCGCGTCCAGGATCCGCAGCGCGTGCGGGGCCGCCCAGGCCAGGCCGCCCAGATGCCCGCGCGTGGCCATCGAGCGGATGAACACGCCCGGATCGGTCGCGTGCTCCTGCATCCGCAGCCGGTCCCCCAGCAGCGCGCCACCCGTGATGTGCGATGTCGGATCGATCGCCAGCACGCTGACGGTCCGGTCACGTTTACGAAGCTCGCTGACCAGCGCGCCGGTCAGCGTGGACTTGCCCACGCCGGGCGAGCCGGTGACCCCGATCGTGTAGGCGTGGGAGGTCATGCCGCCGATCTGGCGCATCACCTCCCCGAGCGTCTCGATCGAGGCGTCCTCGACCAGCGAGATCATGCGCGCGACCGTCCGGCGATCGCCGCTTCGGAGACCCTCGACCAGGGCGGATACGTCCATAGAAGGCTCATCGTACCGTGGGCGCACGGCGGGGGCGCCCGACCGTCGCCGGGCGGGGCGCACTTTCGTCGGTCACCCCCGTCGAGGTAAAACCGAAGATGTGGCCAGCGAGCGGTCGGCCGGGGCGCGAGCGTTGTTCGCGGGGATCGCGCCCGCCTACGACCGGCCGGCGGCCGTGCTGTCCTTCGGCGAGTACGGTCGATGGCGGCGGGCGCTGGTCCGGGCTCTGCCGCTGGCGGACGGCGATGCGGTCTTGGACGTCGCGTGCGGAACCGGCCTGATCTCGCGCGATCTGGAGCAGATCGCGGGGGCACGCGTGACCGGGCTGGACCAGAGCCTGCCGATGCTGACGCGCGGAGCGGGCGCGCGCGTCGCGGGGCAGGCCGAGCGGCTCCCGTTCGCCGGCGCGACCTTCGACGGGGTCGTCTTCTCGTATCTGCTTCGCTACGTGGACGATCCGGCGGCCACGATCGCCGAGATGGCTCGGGTGCTCAGGCCCGGCGGCGTCATGGGATCGGTCGAGTTCGGCGTCCCGCGCGCGCGGCTGCCGCGCCTGGGCTGGAGAATCTATTCGCGCGGCGTGTTCCCATGGGCGGCTCGGATCGTCTCCCCAGGCTGGGGGTGGACGGGACAGTTCCTTCCCGGCAGCATCATGGAACTGGATGCGTCGCTGCCACCGGAAAAGCAGGCGGTGCTGTGGCAGGACGCAGGGCTGACGGACGTGCGCATCAAACGGATGACGTTCGGGACGGGCGTGCTGATGATGGGACGCAAAGATGGCCGAGCCGCTCCGTAAGCCGGACGCGCCCGCGTTCTACGCGCTGCGAACCGGCGGGTGGCGCGACTACGTCACGCTGCTGCATCCGCCGTACACGGCCTGGCATCTGAGCTACGTCGCGATCGGATGGTCCGTGGCCGAGACCGTGCACGTGGACCGGCTGGTGGCGCTGCTGATCGCATTCTTCCTGGCGGTCGGCATCGGCGCGCACGCGCTCGACGAGCTGAACGGACGGCCGCTTCGCACGCAGATCCCGTCACGCGCGCTGTGGGTGCTGGCCGCGGTGTCGATCGGCCTGGCATGCGGGATCGGCATCGCGGGTGCGGCTCGAACCCGGTGGACGCTGCTGGCGCTCGTGGCCTTCGGCGGATTCGTCGTGGCCGCCTACAACCTGGAGTGGTTCGGCGGACGCTTCCATTCGAATCGCTGGTTCGCGCTGGCATGGGGCGCCTTCCCCGCCCTGACCGCTTCGTTCGCGAGCGACCTGCGACCGACCCTGCCCGCGGCCGGCGCCGCCGCCGCGTGCTTCGCGCTGTCGCTCGCGCAGCGAACGCTGTCCACCCCGGTTCGCGCGCTGCGCCGCAGGACCCGCTCGGTGACCGGCCACGTCGAGCGAAGCGACGGGTCGGTCGAGCTCATCGACGCCGACTGGCTGCGCCGCCCGCCCGAGGCCGCACTGCGCGCGCTGAGCTTCGCTCTGCCCCTGCTTGCGCTCGCGCTCGTCGTTTCGCGGCTCGTCGCTTAGCGCGCCCTCACGTCCATCCTCTTCGCGAGCTCGACGGCCTGCTCATGGGACGGTTCGGTGGGACCGCCGATCGCGACCAGATAGAGCCGCTTGCCGCGCACGAAGAAAACGGCGTGGAAAGTGCTGTCGTCGCCTTCGGCGCCGGCCGCGGCCGCCTTCGTCACGCCGATCGCGCCTTCGATGCCGGGCACGTCGAAGGTTTCGCTGCCGTCGCGGCGTGCTTCGCCGAGGCCGGCGTTCATATCGGCCTGCGCGCCTTCCTCGGTGGCGAACTCGTAGACGAACGCGTAGATGACGTTGCCGGCGTCGTCGTCCTTGGTCCAGGTTCGGGTGAAGCCGGAGACGAAGCCGTGGGTGGAGAGCCGGGCGCGGGCCTCGTCGGGATCGTCGGAGCCTTCGACGGCTTCGTCGAGCGTGACGGCGCGGGTCTCTTCCGGCACGACCACGTACCCGGGCGGCGCCTCGTCGAACAGCAGCGCGGCCAGGCCCGTCGCCGGAGCGGGACTGCCGCTGATGGTGGGAACCGGGTCGGGACCGCTCTCGGGAGAAACCGCCGGCGTGCACGCGGTCGCGGCCACGAGCGCGACGACGAGCCCGCGTCTCACTGCTCCTCCGGCAGACCGGTCAGCCGCAGCGCGGACGATGCTTTGTAGATGAAGTTCGCCGTGACCAGCACGCACACGAACCCTTCGACGTAGCGCGTATTCAGCAGCTCTCCCCCGTCGACCGCCCGCATGCCGTCCACGTGGCGGACCAGATCCATCACCATGCGCTTGGCCTCGGGATCGTTGGAGGTGACGATGGTGTCGCTGTTGATCGGCTTGTCGATCAGCGGGAACTTGCGCACGTTCACCTCGTGGAAGGCGCCGACGACACGCGCGGACGGGACCAGCTCCTGCACCTCTTCGGCCAGCGAGCCCGCCGGAGGCGTGTCGGCACGCACCTTCCCCGCGTGCACCCACACGGGGTTGGCCATCGACACCACGATGCTTCCGGCGAGGTGGCCGGCGAGCGTTTCGACGGTGTGACGCGTCGCCTGAAACGGGATGGTCAGAAACACGATGTCACCCGCCGCGATCGCATCCTCGTTGAGCATGGCGCGGCAGTCCGCGTCCGGGACCCGCTCCAGCACCTGCGTGCGGGCCTCTTCGGCGCGCTCAACGCTTCTCGAGCCGATCACGACCGGCACGCCGCCCTTGGCGAAGCGGGCCGCAAGGCCGAAGCCCGCCGGGCCGGTCCCGCCGACGAAGGCCACGACCCGCGCGCCGCTCATACCGCCGACAGCAATCGCTGGAGCCGGTTGAGCAGCATCGGGTGGGCGACTGCGCCCTTGATGCGAAGGTCGCGTCGCACCATCTTGCGAAGGACGGTCCGTCCCTCCGGGGTGCGCACGTCCGGCTGGCCCTTCCACAGAGGCACGGCCGTAAGCTCCATCAGGGTCCCGGAGTCGGTGATGATCTCCAGGCCCGCGCGCCGGAACGGCTTGGCGAACACGTTGAACCGGTTCGCCGCGAACTCCAGCCCGACCGCGACGCCCGCGTCGATCGCCTTGACGTTGATCGTGCCACTGACGTTCTCGAGCAGCTTCGCCCGCTCCGGGTGCGCGGCAATGTTGGCGCGAACAAGATCGGCCAGCATCGCGCCGAGCCCGTCGATCTCGGGATCCGTGGTGACGTATTCCACTATTGCTCGTCGACGAACTCGGTCGGGACCTGGGACGCGAGGTTCACCAGCTCGTTGGACGCCTTCACGTAGCGCACGATCGTCGGGAGGTCGCCCTTGAGCTTGAGCTTCCCCTGCATCATGCCCTTGACCGGATCGAGCTCCTTGCGGATGACCTCTTTCCAGCGGGAGTATGGGGCGCGGATGATGAACTTGGCCTTCTCTCCTTCTTCGGGGGTCACGTCCCACTTGGAGTCGCGGCACTTTCCGTGCCACAGGTCGGCCCAGGACCACACGTCGTTCGGCACGCCCTTGTCCGGTTCCGCCTCGAAGACGTAGGCGATGTCGCCTTCCCACGTCGACGCGGCCTCTTCGTAGTCCTTCGACGAGTTGATCTTCTCGACGTAGAGCTTCATCCAGTCTTCGCTCGGAAAAAGGGCCATGCGGTCTCCTCCCCACTCGCGGTCGCCGCGATTCTGTCACACGCCGTGAACAAGGCTCAACATCGCACCGGCTCGCTAGAGTTGCGGCTCCGATGGCCACCTTCGCGTTCGTACACGGAGCGTTCATGCGGGGCGCTCATTTCGCCGTGGTTGCCGAGCGTCTTCGCGGGGCGGGACACCGGACCGTCGCCCCGGATCTGCCCGCGACCGACCCCGCCGCCGGAGCCGCGGAGTACGCGCGGCTCGTCGCCGCGGCTGCGGGCGATACGGGCGATCTGGTCGTGGTGGCCCATTCGATGGGCGGCCTGACCGCGCCGGTCGTCGCCACCCTGCGGCCGGTGCGCCGGATCGTCTACCTCGCGGCTCTCGTGCCCGAGCCCGGCCGCTCGTTCGACGACGTGTCCTGGCATGATCCCCGGATCGCCGCGCCGTACGTGCCGCAGACCCATTCCTTGGCGAGCGAGGACGGGTCCGCGAGCGTCGGCCCGGCGCGGGCGGCCGAGGTCTACTTCCACGACGCATCGCCGGCGCGGCGGCAGTGGGCATATTCTTTGATGCGGCCGCAGCAGTGGAAGATCCTGCGCGAGCCGTGCCCGCTGGATGCGATGCCGTCGGTGGACGCCACGGTCGTCGCCTGCCGCCAGGACCGGCTCGTCAGCCCGTCATGGCTCTCGCACGTCGCGTCCGAACGGCTGGGCACCGAGGCGATCACGATCGACGGCGGGCACTGCCCGATGGTGTCCCGCCCGGGCGAGCTCGTGCGGTTGCTGATCGCACTGGCGTGACGGCGGTCGCGGCGAGGGTCAATTCAGCGTGATCATGTAGGCGGCGAAGCCCGCCGAGTTGAACAACGCGTGCGCGACGATGCACGGGATCAGCGACGCCCGTTTCTCGAGCGCGCGGGACAGGAAGAGCCCGAGGGTGAAGATGGACGGGAAGATGATCCAGAAAGGCAAGTGCGCGAACATGAACAGGATGCTGGACGCGACGGCGGCGATCACGAAGCCGACGTCGCGGCGGAACCCGCGGAAGACGAAGCCGCGGAAGAAGATCTCTTCCGCGATGGGGGCGATCACGATGACCCCGATGGCGGTGATGGTCAGGACCAGGCCGCTGGGGTCGGAGTAGTTGAGCTGATCCGGCTCGGTCACCGGGCCGTCCGTAATCCGCTCCACGAGTCGGACGACGACATTTCCCACGACGAGCGTGGACACGACCCAGCCGACCACGCCGATGCCGAGCCCGTACCGGATGTCGCCGCCCATCTGGTCGCGCCGTAACCCCAGCGCACGGGGGCCGAGGCCGAACCGGATCTTCGGCCACAGCAGCGCCCAGCCGGCGAGCGCGACCTCGAACACCACCACGGCCATGGCCTTTTCGAGGTCGCCCGAGAACGCGGCAGCGACCACGACCGCAAGCAACCCCGCGGTCACGAAGGTGAGCATGAAGACCGCGAAGGACTCCAGCCAGTGCCAAGGCACCGGCGGCAACGCGGCGGGTTCGGACTCGGTCGCTCCGTCCGGCAGCGGCGGCGGTCCGTCATCGGACGGCCACGGCGGCGCGGCGCCGGGAA
>DATLFO010000266.1:0-2295 GCA_035541035.1 Actinomycetota bacterium | reverse complement strand
GCGTGGGACAGCGCGCATGTGGCGAGCCCGTGGCGCTCAAGATCCTCGACATCTGGATCCGAACGCCCTTCGACGGCGGCCGGCACGCGGAGCGCATCGCGCGCATTGCCGAGATCGAAGCGGGAGAGCGGGGCGCGTGACCGCGCACCTGATCGTGATGGCCGCGGCCGCGGCCGTCACCTTCGTCGTGACGCCGCTGTACCGACGGGTCGCGTTCCGTCTCGGTGCCGTGGACGTCCCCGGTGCCGAGGATCGAAAAGTGCATCGCGACCCGACCCCCACCTCGGGGGGCGTGGCGATCTTCGCCGGCGTCGCGGCCGGATTCTTCGCCGCGAAGCTGATGGGCGCGTTCGACTCGATGTTCTCAACCTCCACGGAGCCGTTCGGCATCCTGGCGGCGTCGCTGCTGCTGGTGGTGATCGGAATCGTCGACGACGTGCGCGGCATGCGCGCGCCCGCCAAGCTGGCCGCGCAGGCGATCGCCGCCGGAATCATCGTGCTGTCGGGCGTGCAGTTCCTGTTCTTCTGGCTTCCCGGCGTGGGACTGGTGTCGCTGTCGATCGACCTGGCCGCGTTGCTGACGGTCGTGTGGACGGTGGCCGTGATCAACGGCGTGAACCTGATCGACGGACTCGACGGGCTGGCCGCGGGCGTCACTGCGATCGCGGCCGGCGCGCTGTTCGTCTACGCGTTCCAGGCCGCCGACGGACAGCCCACGGTCGCGACGCTGGTCCCGATGCTGGTGTTCGGCGCCTGCCTCGGCTTTCTGCCGCATAACTTCAACCCCGCCAAGATCTTCATGGGCGATACCGGCTCGATGCTGCTCGGGCTGCTGCTGGCCTCCAGCACCGTCAGCGGCGTCGGGCGGACCATCGAGCCGAGGTTCTCGGATGTGGCCGGCTTGATCGTTCCGGTGCTGCTCCCGCTGTTCGTGCTGGCGATCCCGCTGGCGGACATCGGCTTCGCGATCACGCGCCGGGCCAAGGCCGGCAAGCCCGTCTTTCACGCCGATAAGAGCCACATCCACCACTGGCTGCTCGATATGGCCCACAGCCACCGTCGCGCCGTGCTGGTGATGTGGTCCTGGAGCGCGATGCTCGCGAGCGCCGCGATGGTGCTATCAATCGGCTACGGCACCGGGCCGCGGATCGTCGCGGGTGCGATCGTCGCGACCCTGATCGCATCCATCGTGTTCGTTCCCCGCGCGCTTCGCCGAGACCGCAGCGAGCCCGCCGCGGCTCGCGCCTCCGATCGCGCGGCTCCCCGAAGACCGAGATGAGATGCCGAACGCGGCGGCACGACCTGTCGACCGGAGTGTGGTGCGACCGGAACGTCGAGCGCGGCTGCCCGGCAGACGACCGATGCGGCGGCACTGACGGCATCAGCAGAGTCGGGGAGACGCGGGCCCGGTTTGACCCCGTCCACCCTCCTGGGCATACTTCTTGTGAAGCGATTCACAATCTCGGAGCGACCGGCCCAGAAAAATGCCCCTGACCTGCGAAAACGGATTCCTGCTGCGTTTTGACATGCGCGGGGGGCAACGGGTTTAATGCCACGGGCCTCGGACCAGGACGAACGGCGCAGGCTCTACGCCGGCGCCAGCGACGGAATGTCCAAAGCGATCGACCTGGTCACGGCCACCGCGGTTTGGGGAGCGATCGGATGGCTGATCGATCGCTGGCTGGGCACCTGGCCGATCGTGTTCGCGATCGGGACGGTGATCGGGAACCTCACCGGGATCTACATCCTCTATCGACGGTCGATCGAGGAAGGAACGCGCGCGTCGAGCGGGACGGCGGCCGGAGTGACCCGGTCGATGCCGAGACATACCCGGCCGGCGCGCGGCGACGCGGGAGCTCGCGTCGATGGCGGGGACGACGAATGAGCGCAGGCAACGCGACGACGACGACGAACGGCGAGCTGCGGATGGTGCGCAGCGCGCTGCTCGTCGTCTCCGCCGCGACGCCGCCCACCGCCGCGATCGCCTGGCTTCTCCGCGGGCCCGAGGGCGCGATCTCCGTTCTGCTGGCCGTCGCGATCGTGCTGGCCAACGCATTCGTGTCGGCCGCGGTCCTGGCCTTTGCCGTCAAGCGCTCGCCCCTGATGGGGCCGTCGCTGCAGATGCCGTCCTACGCGTTCCGCATGGCCGGCATCGTGTTCGTGCTCGCAAAGCTGCGCAACGCCTCGTTCGTGGACGTGCCGACGTTCGCCATCTGCTTCGCGGTGGCCGTCGTCGCGACGCTCGCGGTCGAGGCGCGGGTCTACAAGCGCACGCCGTGGGTTGCCCTGACCTTC
>DATLFO010000265.1:0-11690 GCA_035541035.1 Actinomycetota bacterium | reverse complement strand
GCTTAGCGCGCATGCGGAACGAGGCGTGGTCGGCGCTGACCGGCACGACCTTCACCGTCCAGGTTCCGGTCTCCGGCGCGTTCGCGAACAGCTCCATGCTGTAGGAGTTCGAGTTCTGCCGCGAGGCGGCGACGTTGGCGGGCGAGATCAGCGTCATCTCGAAGCCGTCGTCACGGGCCGGTGTGTCCAGCCCGACGCGCAGCCGTGCCGTCGGGGAGGTCGCGGTCACGTCGAAGGTGTAGACGAAGCACGGATCCACCGAGGCGCAGCGGTCTGGGAACGGCACTCCGGTGAACGGCAGGCTGTAGGTCGGATCGGACCCGACGTGGCCGCCGTCCCAGAACGTCGCGGCTTCCATGGTGAGCGATCCGACGTGCACGGGTGCCTTCGGCGCGGCCGGAGCGATCGCAGGAAGCGTGGCGACCAGCAGAACCGCGGCCAGCAGACGAGCGATTCGATGCATGATTCCCTCCTTGAGAGGGATACTTCGCCCCGGGGGCCGTGACTCCTCCCCCGAAGCCCTACAGCAGCTCGGAGATCATCGCGGCGGCGTCGATCGCGCCTTGGTACTCCACGGGCTTGTAGTCAACCGGTCTGGCCAGCTCCTCGACCAGGGCGTCGGCGATCGCGTCGGGTGGCGAGGCCGCGTAGTCCATGCGGCGGCCGGCGTTGTAGCGCTGGAGGCGGTGCGGCACGTGGAAGTTCTGCTCGAAGTGGTTTCGCAGCGGGAAGTACAGGAACGGCCGGCGTTCCGCGGTCAGCTCCATGCAGGTCGTCAGACCGCCCTGCACGATCGCGGCGTCGCACGCGGCCATCTGCCGGTACAGGTCGGGTACGAACGCGCGCACCTCCATCCCGTCGTGCGCCGGCAGCGATACAGGGTTGATGCGCGGCCCCGCGACGACGAGCATCTTCAAGCCGGGGATTTTCTGCTTCGCGATCGGATACGAGTCGATCACGCGGCGAAGCAGCGGCGCGCCGACACCCGAGCCGCCGACGGTCACCAGGCACACGGTCTCGTCCGGCGCGAATCCGAACCGCGCGCGCAGCGCCTCGCGGTCGGCGGTTTCGGCCGGATCGAATCCGGTGGTGTAACCGGCGAAGCGGAAATGCTGCTCGGTCCATGCGCGGATCGACGGCAGGTTCGCGCCGAAGGTGTCCGCAACGATGTCGTCGGGGCTGCCGACGAAGATCGACTGGTCGCGCAGGCGGGGATAGCGGTCGATGTGCTCGATCATCTCGGCGTTGTAGTCGGCGGTCAGATACTTTTCGTGCTCGCCGCCTTCGGGCATCGGCAGCCAGCCGACGAAGTCGGTCATCCACACGAACGGGGCGCGTTTCAGCTCGGGGTTTTCGTGCAGGAAATGGTCAAGCTCCCATGCCTCGTCGCCCACGACGAGATCGAAATGCTCGTCTTCCATCAGGTCCTGGAAGACCATGAAGTTGGCGAGCAGGATCTCGTCCATGCGCCGGAATGCTTGGAACACGTGCAGGTCGTGCTCGCCGGACTCGTCATCGATGTGGGCGGCTTCGCTGGCCAGCAGCCGTGACGCCGGATGGATGGTTTCGCCGCGTTGGGCCAGCACGTCGGTCACCGGTGACTGGGCGAGCCACACGATCTCGAGATCCGGATGCTTCTTCCGAAGCTCGTCGGCGATCGCGGCGTCGCGGCGCGCATGGCCCAGGCCGATCGGCGATGACACGTACAGTGCGCGCTTGCGCCGTCGATTCCACCGCGTATGCGAACGCGCCAGCGGTCGCAGTCCGAAGAAGTCCCGCACCAGCAGGTTGAACCGAACCGGGTCGCGCGCGTGCGGGCCATGGCCGCCGCCTTCGATCATCGCCAGATGCCCGCCGGTCGCTTCGGCCAGCGCGATGCCGCGCCCCGGGCCGGTGATGCCGTCGTCACTGCCCTGGATCACCAGCACCGGGCACCGGATCCGCGACGCGAGCTCGCGGGCGCGTTCTTCGTCGAAGCCGACGAGCCCGCCGAGCGTGGTGTCGGCCAGAACCTCGGGTGTGGTCTCGGCGCCCCATCCCAGCGCGTCTTCCAGCGCCTTGCTGGAATGCGGCTCGGTGAAGTTCTTTTCGAAGAAGAACCGCAAGAAGCCTTCGTAGTCGCGCATCCAATAGTGGCGGTTGAACTTCGCCCATCCTTCGTCGGTGTCCAGCTCGGCCTCGAAGGGAAAGCTCTGACGGGTATCGGGCGCTTCGCCGAACGGCACGGCCGGACAGTTGAACACGATGCGCTCCACACGGTCGGGATGGTTCGCCGCCAGAACCAGGCCCGCGCGTGCACCGATCGACAGCGTGACGACGGACGCGCGCTCGACGCCCAGTGCATCCATCACCGCGATCGCATCGGCGGCGTACTGCTCGGGCGAGTAGCTTTCCGGGCCGCGCGGACTGTCCGAGTGGACGTGTCCACGCGGGTCGTAGGTGATCGTTCGCGCGTAGCGCGCGAAGGAGGGGATCTGCATCTTCCAGTAGCGCGATCCCACGATCGCCCAGGTCGGCATGAACAGCACCGTGCGGTCCCCGCTGCCGAAAACCTCGTAAAACAGTTTGACGCCGTTACGGTCGACGTACCCGTCCGCGTCCGGAAGCCGTGCCCGCATCGCTCGATCCTTTCTTTCGTTCCAGCCGCTCGAGCCGCCGCTCGATCTCGGCCAGCAGCTCGGCGTGTCCGGTCGTCACGCCGATGTGCCGCTCCATCATCGTCCCGATCGTCGCGGTTTCGATCAGAGCGGTGATCGCGGCGACCGGCGCCTCGGCGGGTCGGAGCCCGTATTCGCGGGCTGCCGTTTCGAGCGCGCCGGCCAGAACCGAACGCCACTCGGCGGTGACACGGGCGACCCGCTCGCGAAGCTCGGGCCGGTTCCACGCCATGGCGTGAAGCTCGAGCCAGATCTTGTGGTAGCCGGATTCGTGGTCCTGGTCCATGTAGGACATCGCGGCTCGCCATTTGTCGACGAACGGCGCGTCGGCCGCGTACATCGCGCGCTGCCGCAGCAGCAGCTTGTCGGTGAATCGCTCGAGGACTTCCGCGACCAGGTTCTCGATCGAGCCGAAGTAGTAGTGCACCAGCCCGTGGTTGACGCCGGCCTCTTGTGCCACCCGGCGGGTGGTCACCCCGGCTGCTCCCGACTCGACCAGGAGGCGTTCGGCCGCGTCCAGCAAGGCCTGATGCGCCTCGGCCTTGGGACTGGGCGTCGCGGTGCTCCCCACCTGTCCTCCCTCACGGGTTAGTCGATTGACTTAGGCATATGACTAACACCGGGAGCCCCGGCGGTCAAGCGACATGCGATGGACGCGGCCGGCGCGGTGACCCTGATCGCCGGCGGCGGCGGCGCGAGCGGCTGCGCAGCCGTGGTGACCGGGAGATCAGACAGAGCGAGCGGCCGTCGTGGTGAGCACGCGGCTACGCGAGTCCAGGCCGCGCACGGCGAAGACGGTCGCCGACGTACGGGCGTAGAGCGCGGTCTCGAAGCTTCGGCGCTTGGACTGAGCCACGACCCGCAACGATCGTGCCGAGCGTCCGGCCAACAGCTCCCATCGGGTGACGCTGGTGTCGCCGTTCCAGCTCACGTAGGCCTTGACCGACGATCCCGATCGATGCACCACGAAACTGGGTGGCTGCGTCGGCCGGCCGCGCCACGGCGTACGCCACGCGCGGTAGGAGTTCGTCGGCGACATCGTCGCGTGGAACAGCACCGTGCCGTTCGCGTCGCGTGACGTTGCGGCGGCTTCCCCAGCCGACCACGACGGTGCCGTTCGGAAGGTTCTGCATGTTGCCTTGGCTCCCGGCCAAGGATCCGTCCGGATGCGGGAACTCGCGCACCAGCGACGCCGTCATCGATTCGACATCGAGCTTTAGATGCAGCCCGCGCGATTTTTCCTTGACCTCGCGGGGACCGGCCCCGTTGTCGAACAGCGACAGGATGCCGCTGTCCAGCCAGCGCGCGTCGTGCTGGAACTCGAAGGTCGTGTCCGGGCCCACCGCGAAGTCGCTGTTGGTTCCGCCGATGCGCCAGATCACCTCGCCCGTCACGGCGTCGATCCGGTAGATCGCGCTGTGCCCAGAACGCTGATCTTGCCGATCGCGTCGATGCCCGCGCCGCGCATCGTGATCTGCGTCGTGGGGGAGGCCGTCGAAGTTCCCGGTGCCGGATACATCCGCAGCGTGATCTCTTGGCTGCGCGCGAATCCGGCGCCGATCCAGAGCAGCGCGACGATCCACAGGGCGACAGGGAACCTTCTGCGGGATCGAGCGCCGGCGCGAGTCGAAGGCATGAGGTTGAAGGGATTCATACCGTGTGCCCGGTATCGTCGCAAGGCTCACGGATACGTGGCTTGTGTTGCTTTGGGAGCAGGGATGCGTCCCTTGGACGTCGTATTGAGGGGTATCGGTCGCAGCGGCAAGGCCGCCCCCGGAAAAGAGGAACTTGATGAATCTTCCACGCAGGTCGGTTCTGGCGCTCATATGCGCCGTAGCTACCATCGCCGGCAACGCCCTCGCCGCCACGGGCGGCACGGCGTCCTCCGCCGTGCCGCGCGCGATCTGCGGGCCCGGCTCGGACCCGGAGACGGGCATGCAGGGACGCGTTACCGCGGAGGACATCGACGGCGGACGCGCCGGGCGCGGCTTCACCTGCAACACCGAGATCATCGGCCGTCACGGCAGCACGCTGCTGACCGGAGGCGCGGGCGGCTACAAGGTCTTCCGCTTCGTCGACGCCGCGGGCCGCGAATGCGGCTACTACGACTCGACGCTGCTTCTGCCGATGAACGTCGCTCGCGCCGCCAGCGACCTGCCCGGCGTCGTCGTGCTCGACATGGCCGATCCGTCGTCGCCGAGGCGGACCGCGAATCTGGTCACGCCCGCGATGCTGAGCCCGCACGAGTCGATGAGCATCAACGTCGAGCGCGGCCTGCTGGCGGCCGTCGCCGGCAACCCGCTGTTCAAGCCCGGCTTCGTCGACATCTACGACATCAGCCAGGACTGCCGCAAGCCCGTCCTGATGTCGAGCACCCCCACGGGCATCCTCGGACACGAAGGCGCGTTCTCACCCGATGGCAATACCTTCTGGGTCACCTCGACGAACCTGGGGTTCATCACCGCGATCGACGTGACGAACCCGCGCAGGCCGAGCATCGTGTGGACCACACGCGGCATCGGGATTCACGGCTTCAGCATCAGCGACGACGGAACGCGCTTCTACGGCGCCAATGCCGGCCGTCCCGGCCTGACGATTTTGGACGTGAGCCAGGTCCAGGCGCGCGCCGCCGATCCGGTCGTGGCCGAAATCAGCCACATCACCTGGCCCAGCGTCAGCATTCCGCAGCACACCATCCCGGTCACCATCGGCGGCCGGCCCTACCTGATCGAGATCGACGAGTTCGCGCGCGGAACCGTCGGCGACCCGAACTGGAACGTCGGTGCCGCACGCATCATCGACATCTCGAACGAACGCAGCCCCGTGATCGTGTCCGACATCCGGCTCGAGGTGCACGATCCGGGGAACGGCCCGGCGATCAAGGACGATCCCGGCGCGCAGTGGGGGCTCGGCGGCTACACCGGCCACTACTGCGGCGTGCCGCAGCGTCACGAGCCCGGCATCGTCGCGTGCAGCTTCATCCTGTCCGGCCTGCGCGTCTTCGACATCCGTGACCCGCGCGCACCGCGCGAGATCGCCTACTTCAACGCGCCGATCTCCGCCGGCCCTGGCGCGCCAGGAGGCAGCAACGGCTCGGTCACGCCGCACGCCGCGTACGCGATGTCGGCCCCGGCGTTCGTGCCCGAGCGCGCAGAGATCTGGTACACGGACGGGACCTACGGGTTCTTCGGCCTGCGCGTCACCAACGGCGTGTGGCCGTTCACCGGATAAGGACCCGATCCGCGAGCGTCTGCACGAAGCGCTCGGTCGCGCCGCCGGCCGTTCCGAAGCCGGCGCATCGGCCACGCCCGGGTAACACCCGCCTCTTCTGGGAAGAACGAGGGTCGATGAGCGAGCGACCGTTTCGCTTCATGACGTTCAACATCCGGTTCGCGACCCCGGCGGACGATGCGGCCGGTCACGGCTGGACGGACCGGCGCGACCCGGTCGTGTCCACGATCCGGGCGTGCGCGCCGGACGTGCTCGGCGTGCAGGAAGCACTTCGCGGCCAGCTCGACGACCTCGTGGCGGGGCTGCCCGACCATCAGGTGATCGGAAAGCCGCGAGAGGTGGGCGACAAGGGCGAGTACGTTCCGCTGTTCGTGCACCGCCGCTTCGAGATCGAGCAGTCGGGTGATTTCTGGCTCTCGTCCACGCCCGAGGTCGAAGGATCCTTGGGTTGGGACGCTCCCGATCCGCGGCATTGCACGTGGGCGCGGCTGCGCGACGCGGCGACCGGCGTGCGCTTCGCCGTGTTCAACACACATCTGGATCGCTGGGGCCTGATCGCGCGCGTCGAAGCGGTCCGGCTGATCGCGGCGCGGGTCGCACTCGCCCCCGAGCTTGCCGCCGTCGTCATGGGTGACTTCAATGAGCCCGAGGACAGCGAGGCACTGGACCTGCTTCGCGCCTCGGGTCTTCGCGACACGTTCCGCGTGCTGCATCCGGCCGAGACGAACGTGCAGACGGTCCACCAGTACACCGAGCTGCCGGGAACGTACAAGATCGACTACGTGATGTGCGACGCCCGATGGACCGTGCACGCTGCCGAGATCGTTCGCCGCCCCGCCGGCGGACGGCTGCCCTCGGATCACTATCCCGTGGTCGCCACGCTGAGCCTGCCCGAGGCCGGTGGCGCCGTCGCCGAACCGTGACGACCACATTGCCGCGCGCGGTCCGGTCTCCTGTCGGTCCGGACAACACGGAGTCCGCCCGGCCCGGCCCGGTTCGGCCCGGTCCGTGAGGCGTGCGCTACACGAGCGACAGGCCCGGCTGTGTTGCCTTCGTCAGATCGTCGAAGACGTCGAAGCCTTTGGACGCCACATCGGCGAATGCCGGGGCCTTGACGATCGAATCGAAGATCGGCCCGGCGACATAGGCGTCGTGCGCCTCTCGGTCGCGCCACAGGTACAGGCCGCCGTAGATTCCGCCAGCCGGATCGCGGAGCCAGATCTTGGCAAGCAATCCCGGCAGGGTCGCGAACGGCTCGGTCTCGGCTTTGCAGGCCTCGTGGTATTGGGTCTCGTCGATGCCGCCGAGCCGGAACGTGACGACTTGGACGTACATTGGCTCCTCCTTCGTCCGGTGACCGATCCCGACGATACGAAGGCGAGCGGCGGCGATCATGAGGGATCTCCCTCAAATGATGCGGCGTGGATGTCCGCGGCCTCCGGGGGCTACCCTTCGACCATGAGCGTCTTCGTCGGACGGGATCACGAGACCGCGACGCTTGAGCGCGCGGTGCGAGGCGCGGTGCGGCAGGGGCGTCCCCACGTCGTGGTGCTCGAAGGCGACCCCGGTTCGGGCAAGACGCGTCTGCTCGCCGAGACGCTCCCGGCCGGAATCGTCGCGAACCGGGTCGGCATCGCAGCGTTCGAGCCCGAGCGCGACCTTCCGCTCGCGACCGGCCGGTCGCTGCTGCGATCGCTTGCCGTTGCCGAGCCCGGCCTGCAGCCGCTGGATTCATTCCTTGATGTTCGTCCCGGCGAAGGGTCTTCGGAATGGGCCGGGATCTTCGAGGCCGCGCATCGCGCGGCCTCCTCCCTGCAGCCGCTGCTGCTATCGATCGACGACGTGCAGTGGGCCGACGGCGCGTCGATCGCGCTGCTGCACTATCTGGTGCGCGGTGCCGAGGCCGACCGCGACCCGCTGATCCTCGTCGTCGCCGGGCGGCCCTCTCCGGCGGTCACGGAGTTGTCGGTCGCCCTCGAACGGCTGCTCGGCGAGCGGCATCGCCGCGTCGTCGTCGGCCCGCTCGAACATGACGCGGCGATCGCGCTCGTACGCGCCGCGAACCCGGCGCTCGACGCGGCCGCGGCCGGCCAGATCGCCGGCCGCGCGGGGGGCTCGCCGTTCTGGTGCCGGGCGCTCGCGCGAGCGAGCGACGGCAAAGCCGACATCGCCGCCTACGTCGGATCGCGGCTGCGCGGCCTGACGACGGACGCGGCGGCGGCGGTCACGATCCCGGTGCTGCTCGGCCGGCCGGTGCCGGCCCGGGACCTGGCCGGCATCCTGCGATGGCCCGACGATCGCGTGCGCGCCGCGATCGAGCCTGCCGCCGCGCGTGGCCTGCTCGTCGAAGCGGGCACGGCCGTGCGGCCCGCGCACGATCTGATCCGTTCCGCGATCGACGCCTCGCTCGACGACGCCGACCGTCTCGCCGCGCACCGGCTGATCGCGACCTGGCTCGACGAGACCGCCGGTGACGATCCGGCGCGGCTGCTCGCTGCGGCCCGGCACCGGCGTGCGGCCGGGCTTTCGATTGACGAAACGCTGGCCGCGATCGTGCGTTCGCCGCGCCGGGGCGTGCTCGGCCGCGACGGCTTCGAGGCATTGGCGGCCCTCGCGGCCGAGATCGATCCGGATCCTGCGGCGCTCGAGATCGAACGCGGTCTTGCCGAGATCGCCGGCGACCTCGGGCGGCACCGCACGGCGATGCGGCGTTGGGAGCGCCTCGGCGAGCGGTTGCCCGACGCGAGCGGCCGCGCGCGTGCGTGGCTCGCGGCCGGGGAGGCGGCCCAACGGCTCGAGGACGCGGATGCGGCGCAGGCCTGCATCGCTCGCGGCCGCTCCGAACGCGTGGACGATCCCGTGCTCGCGCTCGAGATCGACGCCGCCGAGTCGGCGACGATGCGCTGGCTGCTGCACCGGCCCGGTGACGCCTCCCGGCTGGCCGAATCCGTCCTGACCCGCGTTCGCGCGATGGTGGCCGAGGCGTCGGGCGTGGACCGGCTGCCCGAGGGTGCGCGCCGCGCGTACGTGCGCGCGCTCGTCCAAGCGAGCGTCGGGGCAATGCAGCGAAGCGCGGTCGAGGAGCTGCTCACGCTCGCCGACGAGCTCGCCGTCGCGGCCGCCGGCGTCGATGTACCGGCCGCCGTCCAGGCCCGCATTCGCAGCGGCGCCGCGCTCATGCTCTCGGGCCGGCTCGCCGAGGCCGAGCGGCATCTGGGCGAAGCGTGGAGCCACGCGCGACGCGCGCTGCTGGCCGAGCCGTCGCTCGACTCGGGCGCCTGGCTCGCATGGACGCGCTCCTTGATGGGCCGTTTGGCCGACGCCGAGGAGGTGGCCGAGGAATGCGTCGCGCTCGCTGAACGCATCGGCGAGCATTCGCGAGCCGCGAGCATCGCGATGTTGTGGCGCGCGCGCATCCAAGTGCATCGCGGCGATCGCGACGACGCGATCGCGACGCTGCGTCGCCTCGCCGGCGCCGAGTCCGACGGGCACCACCGGATCGTGATCCAGGAGTCGATCGCCATCTGGCTCGCGCGGCTCGAAGGAGCCGCGGCGGCGGCCGAGATCCGCTCGCGCGTCGGCGACGGACACGCCGATGCCGATGCCGCAGGCTGCGCGCGCTGCCGGACCGAGTTCCTGCTCGCTGCCGCCGAAGCGCTCGCCCGCATCGGTGACGATCGCGCCGCGGCGGTGCTGCTGCGCGAGGGAAGCGAGGCAGCGCCGGACGGGGACCTGCAGCGCTGGAACCTGCTGAGGGCCGAGGCGTCGGTGGCCGTCGCCGCTCGCGCACCCGACACGGCCGAACGGGTGCGCGATACCGTCCGGGCCGCGGACCGAACCGGGCTCGGCATCGAGGCGATCTGGGCGCGGATCGACCTGGGCCGGCTCCTTCCGGATGAAGCCGCCGTCGAAGCCTTGCGGGAAGCACACCACGCGGCGGCAGACGCCGGCGCGAGGACGGAAGAGCGCCTCGTGGAGCAGCTTCTTCGCGGCCGCGGCGTGCGCACGCGCGGACGAAGTGCCTCGGCCCCGGCCACGCTCACGCCCCGCGAGCGCGAGATCGCCGCTCTGATCGCCGAGGGCGCTGCAAACCTCGACATCGCCCGGGTGCTGTTCCTGTCCCGAAAAACCGTCGAGCGGCACGTCTCGAGCATCCTGGCCAAGCTCGGCGTCAAGAATCGCGCCGAGCTTGCCGCGAAGATCGCGAGCGGGGAGATCGCGCGGCAGGAGCGGCGGATCGCGCTGATCTCGAACAGTGAGCCTGCTCGGCCCGCCGTCGAATGACTTCCGCTCCGTCCAGGAGCACACGCCGGCGAGCGAATCGCCCGAACGGACTAGGGAATTCCTCCGTCCCCAAACTTTGCGGCCCCTTGACCCCGCGGCGCGCCGGAGAGTACGACAGGAGACAATCGTGAAACGCGCCGTTCGATCCGACGAGCCGGCCGCAGGCGCGGCACCGGCACGACGTCTTCGTCCTCATCCGCCGGCGACGCGTTCGAAGAGGCGGCCGGCCGCGCCGCAGATTCATCGCCCGCACGACTTCGACGCGCTGTCGCCGCCGCCCGTGCGCCGGCGGCGCCGGACGCGCACGAAACTGCTTCGTTTGATCCGGCCGAGCCTTCTGACGATTCCCGGATTGCCGCTCATCGCCGTCTCCGCGCTCGCGCTGGTCCTCGTCTGGGTGGCCGTTTCGCTCGTGGTCGTCACGTTCACGGGCCTTCTGGTCACCATGATCCTGATGGGCTAACGTGCCCACCGCTCACGCGAGCGAACCATCCCCCTTCGGGTGAAGCACGGCGGCCCGGAACTCGGTATCGTTCCGGCATCATGGGATTGGCGAGCTTTCTGGACCCCGACTATCTCATCGCGACCTTCGGGCTCATCGGCATCGTCCTGATCGTCTTCGCCGAGTCGGGTCTTTTCTTCGGCTTCTTCCTGCCGGGCGATAGCTTGCTGTTCACCGCCGGGGTGCTGGCCGCCGCCGACAAATTGAACTTCGCGCTGCTGCTTCCGTTGGTGTTCATCGCCGCGGTGGCCGGCGACCAGGTGGGCTACCTGTTCGGCTCGCGAGCGGGCGCGGCGCTGTACCGGCGGCCCGATTCCCGATTCTTCAAGCGCGAGCATCTGGAGAAGGCACACGATTTCTACGTGCGGCGAGGCGCGTCCACGATCGTGCTGGCCCGGTTCATCCCGTTCGTGAGGACCTTCGCGCCGATCGTGGCCGGCGCGGCCAAGATGCCCTACCGGACCTTCATCACCTTCAACGTCGTCGGGGGCTTCCTCTGGGCGGTCGGCGTGACGACGGCAGGCTTCGCGCTCGGCAACGCCATCCCCGACATCGACAAGTACCTGCTGCCGGTCATCGGGGTGATCGTGTTTCTGTCGATCCTTCCGCTGCTGATCGAGGCCAGGAAGCACCGCCGGGCCAAGCGGCAGAAGGCCGCCGAGGCCGCCACCGAGCAGATCTAGCAGCCGGCGCCCCATCCCACGGCGGTCTCCCGTGGCCGGCCGGTGCGCTGTTCCGCACGTTCAAGGCGCCTGCGACAGCGGCTCGGGAAGCGGCTGCTCGTGCACCAAACGGACGCGGCGGGTCGCGCGGGTCAGTGCGACGTAGAGCGCACGAAGCCCTTGAGGGGATTCTTTGACGAGCGCCGCCGGCTCCGCCACAACGACCTCGTCGAACTCCAGCCCTTTGGCCTCTTCGACCGGCAGAACCGAGACGGCCTCGCCGATGTCGGACGACGCGCCGGTGGCGTCGGCGATCACGGCCAGCATCGACGGCGGAGCGACGATGCACATGGT
>DATLFO010000264.1:0-4367 GCA_035541035.1 Actinomycetota bacterium | reverse complement strand
GCCGCTGCGAGGCGCGGCCGGCGACGTACGCGGGGTCGTGGTGCTAACCGAAGAGGCCGGCTCGCCTTAGCTCAGTAGATTTCCCGGCGCCGCCGCTCCGCGATCGTCGCGATGAGCGAGTCGGCGATCGACTCCGCTTCCTTGACCGACCGGAGTTGCAGGCCGGATGCGCGCAGCCGCGTCAGCAGCGCCGTCCACGGATCCGTCTTGGGAGTGACCAGATGCGACTCGGTCACGCCGAGCGCTTCGGCGAGACGGCGAAGGCTCGGCACCGACGGCAGGATGTGATCGTTCTCGTAGCGGGACAGACGCGACTTCGGGATGCCGGTGGCCTGCTCGAGGTCGGCCTGGGACATCCCCGCGGCGGTCCGGGCGTCCCGAAGCTGCGCGCCGAAGCTCATGCGGACCTTTCCGGCTGCGTAGGGCGCGGGGTCCGTCGCTCGCGCACCTGCCGCGCCTCTTCCCGGCGCTTGCTGGCTTCGCGCACCGCCCGCCGCGCCTCGGCGATCGCCGCGCGGCTGCGTTCGGCAATCGTGCGGGTGTCGAGCGGAGCGGTGAGCAGCCGAAGGCTCGGCCGTGCGACCCCGATGTCGTCCACCGAGTCGTCCCGCTCCGCGAACCATTGCGCCAGCGCCGCGCGTCGCGAGGGGTCGTCCCACATCTCTTCGTCGGTGTAGATCCGGGCTTCCTGCCCGGCGATCGCCGCCGCCAGGCTGGTCTCCCGGAACGCGCCGTCGTCCCACGGCTCCCGGAGGGTGGCCCCCAGGACGTAGCCCTCGGACGGGCTTAGGTCGATGTAGACGTAATACCGCGCCATACCGCCGACGGTAGCACCTTCGTCAAGATCTGCCGTCGCGTTCCCCGATCTCGTAGCACCGGCGGTCGGGGTCGATGACCGTCAAGAGCCTCGCGAGAACGCGTCCTTCGACGACCTCCAGCGTCGTCGCCGAGGCTCGCGCAAGCAAGGCGGCCCGGCGCAGTCTTTGCAGGATGGCCACGCTGCAGAAGTGCAGGCCGCTGAGGTCCAGAACCAAGGTCCTGCCGGCGGCCCTGCCCGCGCCGTCCGAGATCGCATCGTCGAGGATCGATGCGGTGGTGAGGTCGAACTCGCCGTAGCAGATCACCCCCACCGAGTCGTCGTCGCAGACGAAATCGACGATCAGGGAGCCTTCGGGCAAGCGGCGACGCCCGTTCCGGCCGGACATCAAAAGCTCTCCTCCACACAGTGAACGATCGCGGGCACTCGATCGAGGGAGGGGCCCCGGGGTGGCAAGATCCGCGTCCGGCACGCCTGGGCGAGCGTGGTCCCGGCTCTGCGGCTACGGGTATCCATCGGGATAGCCAAGGCTCAGAAGATCGTCTTCTGCTCCGCCATCCGAGCGCTGTTGCACAAATAGTAAACCCACTCATGGTTATAGAGCGGGAACTCCCCCATGGCAACCCCCCGGCCTTATGGGGTATGATGTTCGCAAGGTGCGGCATAGGGCCGCCCTGTGAGGTCGAGCTTCTCCCGCTCCTTCTGGTATCGGGCAGGCGATCAACCTCCCGAGAAGCGGCACGGCTTGCCGCCAGGAGTTGAGCTATCTACATGCAGAAGTCTTTCGCCGATCTCGGCGTATCCAAGTCCGTCTCGAGCGCGCTGGCCAAGCGCAACATCAACGCCCCGTTCGCCTGTCAGATCCTTGCGATCCCGGACGCGATCGAGGGCCGCGACGTGCTGGTGAAGTCGCAGACCGGATCGGGCAAAACGCTCGCATTCTCCATTCCGATCGTCGAGCGGCTCGACCCGGCCGACAAGCGGCCTTCGGCGCTCGTGCTGGTCCCGACGCGTGAGCTCGCCTCGCAGGTCGCCGTAGAACTTCGCGATGTCGCGACCGCCCGGGGCCTGAAGGTCGCGGTTGCCTACGGCGGCGTCTCGATCAAGGAACAGGCCATGAAGGCCGCGAAGGCGCACATTCTGGTCGCCACGCCCGGCCGTTTGGAAGACCTCGCGCAGCGGCGCCTGATCTCGCTGGCCAGCATCCGGATCCTCGTCCTGGACGAGGCCGACCGCATGCTCGACATGGGCTTCCAGCCGCAGGTCGACCGGCTCGTGGACCGCATCCCCGGCGAGCGCCAGACCATGTTCTTCTCGGCGACGCTCGACGGTGAGGTCGGCCGTCTGGCCCGCTCCTACACCAACGAAGCGATCCTTCACGAGACCGAGTCCGAGAAGCAGACGGCATCCGACGTCGAGCACCGCTTCGTCCCGGTCGCCGGTGTCGAGAAGGCCGACCGCCTCGCCGACCTGCTCAAAGAAGAGGGCGGCATCCCGACGCTGGTCTTCGTTCGCACCAAGCGCGGCGTCGACCGGCTCGTGGACCGGCTCGGCAGCCGGGGCGTGGACGCGGCCGGCATGCACGGCGACATGAGCCAGGCGGCGCGCGAGCGCTCGCTGAAGCGGTTCGCGTCCGGCCGGGTGTCGGCGCTGATCGCCACCGACGTGGCGGCTCGCGGTCTCGACCTGGATTCGATCGCCCGGGTCGTGAACTACGACCCGCCGGAGGACGACAAGAGCTACGTGCACCGCGTCGGCCGCACCGGCCGTGCCGGACGGAGCGGCATCGGCATCACCTTCGTGGCTCCCGACCAGCAGGGCGACGTCGGCCGCATGGCCGCACGGCTCGAGCTGAGCGACGAGTACACGCAGGAGAACCTGGTCATCCCGCCGCCGCGCGTCGTGTACTCGTCGCGCAAGCGGGGACGTCGCTCGCTGCTGGGCGGCGGCCAGCGTCGCCGGCGCATCTAAATCGCTTGAATGCGGACGGCGCGGGAACATGTCCGCGCCGTCTTCGTTTTGTCCCGGTGTTCAAGCGGGTTCGGCGGATCGCCGAATCCATCTCGATGATGCGAAGCTTTCGTGGGGTGGTTGCCGGCGCGCTCGCGCTGGTGTTCGCGCTGCCCGCGGGGCCGGCGGTTGCGGCCGGCTATGGTCCGGTGCCGAACGTCAACGGCTACACGATCACGAGCCGGCAGGATCTGTCCCCGACGCTGGTGTACGTGCAGTACCGCTCTTCGAACCCACGCCGCGTGATCAACGTCGCCTTCCTGCGCCGCGGCGGGGGACAGGTGTTGCGTAGGGTGCTGTCCAACGATCGGGTTGCCGGGCCCAACCCGAGGGTCGAAACGGTTTCGTCAATGTGCAAGCGGGTCTCGTGCCGGATCGCGGTCAACGGGGACTTCTTTTCGACCACGACCGGCCAGCCGGCGGGCGGCATGGCGATCGAAGGCGAGCCGATCCGCACGCCGCCCGACGCGCGACATCACTTCTTTGCCGACTGGAGCGGCTACGTCGGCGTGCACCGGATCTCGATGCCGTCGAAGCTGTACGCGACCTACCCGAACGGTCAGAAGCCGATCTACGTGCATTCGATCAACACCGCGCGGGACGCCAACCGGGCCGTGCTGTACTCGCGTCGCTGGGGCTATTCGACCGAGACCACGGCGTCCGGCTTCGAGCTGGTGCTGCGCGTGACCAACGCGCCGCTGAAGATGGACAAGACCATGAACGTCACCATCGTCGGGGGCGCAGCGCGCACGAACACGTCCATCCCCGCCGACGGTCTGGTGCTGTCGGGCAGCGGAGGTCACGCGACCGCGCTGGCGACATTGTGGAACGACGTTCGCCGAGGCGCCGTGCCGGCCGCGGCCACGCTGATGCTGGACTCGGTGCCCGACCTGCGCACCTACGTCGGCGGCACGCCCGCGCTGCTGCAAGGCGGCAAGCAGGCGTTTACCAGCGACGGCTCGTCGTTCATGACCAAGCGCGACCCCAAGACCATGGTGGGACGCCGGTGGAACGGGGATGCGATCCTTGCCGTCGTGGACGGCCGGCAGCCGTCCTGGTCGGTCGGGATGACCATGACCGAGGCGATGCAGTTCATGCGTTCGCTCGGTGCGACCGACGCGCTGAACCTGGACGGTGGGGGTTCGAGCGAGTTCGTCAAGAACGGTGTGGTCATCAACAAGCCCAGCGACGGCCGCGAGCGTCCCATCGCGGCAGCCCTGACGATCGTCGGCTGATATCTCAGCGGCCCCGCGGATTTGGGGAACCTCACACCCAAGAACCTGCATACCTGGCTGTCGGCGGGCGTGCCGGTCGAGGATGTTTGGATCGTGTTGACGTGGTCTCCGGACGGCCCGACGAACTTCTCATGTATGCCAGACGTTGTTGTCGTACCCCTTTGTTAGTTTGATCGCATGCTCACTCATGAATCTTGGCCGCTCGACCAACCGCAATTGAAGCGGACGTCCGATGCCGAATCGGCGTGTGACTTGCTTCGCCAGGCCGACGCGCTGATCGCGACCGCGGTCGAGATGCTCGGCCG
>DATLFO010000263.1:0-10998 GCA_035541035.1 Actinomycetota bacterium | reverse complement strand
TTGCCTTCGACGACGGCGTCGGTGCAGGTGTCGAAATACGAGGCGCTCGTGAAGGCGTCGGCTCGCGCGGCGGTTCCGCTCGCAAGCGTCATGATCGCCAGAGCCATGGCCAGCTTTCGCATGAGAGCTCCCCTCGAGGCGAGGCTCACGACGAGCCTTGGGAAAGGCTTCGCCCCGGAGGGCTTCGAGCCCTGCCGGTCGACGATGAAATTTCGACCCCCGAACCGCCGGAGAACAGCCCCAAGAAAATGGACGAGACGCCGGTTGCGGCTCCGGCGTCTCGTGTGTGCGACGGGGTTGGCGTCGGGCTGTGACTCTCCCCCGAGCGAACGTCTCTAGCGGGCCAGCACGTCCACGGCCTTGTCCATCGGCCAGGACCGCAGCACGGCCACCGCCTCGCGGCGGCTCAGCAGCCAGCCGTCCCGCTCGAGCCAGAAGCGGCGACACTGCGTGCAGATGCAGAACTGAACCGTTTCGTCCTTGCCCGACGGCACGGTGCTCACCGCAACCTCTGGTCCACCGCGATGCGAGCACGGCGTTCTGACCTCGTCCACGCGGTCCTCTCCTGACTCCGATAGGCGATGGGAATTCGAAGGGAGTATCGGACGCGATACGTGAACGCTTGAGCGCGTGAAGTGGTCACCCCGGCAGGATCAGGGCGGGGCGGGCCTTTTGCCCGTCCGATACGGGCCGATTGGCTATAGCTTCAACCGGTCGAGCCAGTCGAGCAGGCAGGCGATGCCACGCTCGTCCTTGCGAAGCTGGTGGCCGGCGCCCGGCAGGCGGGCGAGCTCCTTGGGATAGCCGGCCGCCGCGTAGAGCTTTTCGGCGTGAGCGTAGGGCACCACGTCGTCGGCGTCCCCGTGCGCGATCAGCAGCGGCCGCGGCGCGATCGCCGCGACGTGGCGGTCTGACGACAGCTCGTCGATCTCGTCCCACCAGGCGGCGGGATCGCGCGGGAAAGCCGGGTCGCGGATGATGCCGAGGTTGCGCAGCCGCGCGATGGCCGTCGCCGGATCGTCGGCCAGCAGACGCAGCGACGCGGGCGTAGCGAGCGTGGCGACCGCCGCGACGTCGGGCCGCCGCGCCGCCGCGGCGATTGCGATCGCGCCGCCCGCCGACGAGCCGGCCGCCACCACCGGAAGACCCGCCGCCTCGCGATCGCGCGAGAGCGCGTCGAGCATCGCCTCCAGATCCCGGATCCAGCCCGCGGCCGAGAAGTCGCCGGGCGAGTCGCGCACGCCGCGGAAGTCGAGCCATGCCGCCGCGTAGCCGCGTCCGGCCACCACGCGCGCAAGGCCGCCGTAGCCTTCGTCGCGCGGGTCGCGGCGCGCGGACCCGGGAATGCCGTGACACAGCACCACGGCGGCACGCGGCTGCGGCCCCACCACGATCCCGGCCGACAGGCTCATGCCGTCGGATTCGACGAGGAGCGCGCGCATCCTCATTCGCCGCGCCGCCGTCCGAGCGCGACCACGCCGCCGAGCCCGAGCACCAGCGCGGCGGCCGCCGCGGCGACCCACCACGGCAAGCCGCCGCCGGCCTCGTCTCGCTTCGCGAGCGGAGCCGGGTTCGGGATCCAGCGCACGACCCCGCGGATCTCGATCGCCTCGCCCTCGATGCGGGCGGGCACCGTCCAGGTGCCGAGCTCGGTGACCTTGCCGCGCTGCTGGATCGACTCGGGAACCTCGCCGTCGAAGGCGGCGCGCTTCTCGAGCCAGATCAGCACGTCGGTGTCGTGGGGAATCCAGGACGGCTCGCCGGGCGGGGGCTCGGGCATCCGTCGCGTGTCCGCGTAGGTCGGTGACCGTTCGTTGAGCTCGACGCCGCCGGGACCGATGCGCGCGAACGGCTTTCCGTCGCGGCCGCTGATCTCCAGCGTCCGTCCCGAGGTGTTGCGAAGCTCGATCGCCGGCAGCAGCCCGTGATGCACCTGCGCGGTGACGCCGTCCACGGGTGGCTCGACGCCGGTGATCGAGGCGCGGACCGAGCCGAGCGGCAGGTCCCACATGACCGCGCCCTCGATCGCGAGCGCGGTCTCGCCCGCGGTGCCCGGGATGGTGAACAGCTTCAGCGTCGTGCGCCTGGTCCGGTCCTCGGGCCCGTGGCCGTCGTAGGCGGCGCGCGGCTCGTACCAGCGCAGCCGGTTGCCGCTCTCATGCTTCTGCCACAACGGCTCGGGTCCGCCGGGAGACGGTGGCGGAGGATCGTTGGGCCGGACCGCGGGACCGAGGTGCCGGGATCGCGGGTTGGCCTCGACGCCGCCCGGCCCGACGCGAAGGAACGGGATCCCGTCCGGATCGTGGATGGTCACCAACGCCGTGGTGTCGTTGATCAGGGTCAGCAAAGGCGGCAGGTGCGCGATCGCGGGCTGCGTGGCCGTCACGGTGATCCCTTCGGCGGGTGTGGTGCGAAGGATCGTGAGGCGAACCCGGGGGTCCGGCGTCTCGTCGGCGGCCGAGGGCAGGGGCGCGAGCGCGGCCAGGACCGCCGACACGAGCGCCACCGCGACGCGCGGGGCGTGACCGGTCCGTTCGCGCGTCCGCGCGGGGGCTGTGATCATGGCTCGGCGCCAGGATATGCGCTACCCGTAGGGGAAGCGGGCCAGCGCGATCGCGATCACGTCGATCGGCGTGGTCATGCGGCCGGCGCTCGCCGCCTCGTTGAACAGCGTCACGTAGACGAGCGTCGAGCCGTCGAGCCCGCGCACCCACCCGGCCATGCCCCGCACGCCGCGGATCAGGCCGGTCTTTCCGCGAAGGTTGCCTTGCACGGGCTCCAAACGAAGCCGCTTGAACAGCGTGCCGGGACCGCCGGCGACCGGAAGCGAGTCGCGCATCGCCTTCGCGGCCTCCGAGTCGTCCTCGAGCGCGTAGCGGATCACCGCGGCGATCGTGCGCGGCGTGATCGTGTTCAGCACCGACAGCCCCGATCCGTCGGTGATCGAGAAGCCGTCCATGGGGATGCCGATCTTTGCGAGCGTCTCGTGGATCACGCGAATCCCGGCCGCGCTCGTGCCCGCGCCGCCGAACGAGGCGCCCAGGTTCTTGAGCAGCATCTCGGCCGGATAGTTCACGCTGTACTTGTTGGTGTAGTCGGCGATCTCGCGAAGCGGCGGCGATTTCACCGAAGCGATCGGCGCGAGCTGCTTCGGCGCGACGCCGTGCCGGATCCCGCCCGCGACGGTCACCCCGCGCCGCGCGAGCGCCGCGGCGAGAGCGCGGCCCGCGTTCATCGCCGGATCGGGTGCGAGCGTCTTGCCTTCCAGATCGCCGAGCCCTTCGTCGATGGCCAGCGCCGACAGGTTGCCGACCTCGATGCTGTTGCGGGTCTGATAGCGCGCGAGCCATCCGCGTTGCGTGCGCTGCGCGTCGAATCGCGACTCGTCCACGATCAGCGAGCCGGTGATGCGGCGCACCCCGGCCTTGACGATCGCCTCGGCGAGCACGTCCACCGTCGCGGGCCGGGTCGTGTAGACGGGCACGGGCGGATCGTCGTCGGGGTCGGGCTCGTAGCGCTTCACGGCGTAGGCGGCCGTGCTGAATGCGGGATCGCCGCCGCCGATCAACGCGACGTCACCGCGAACCGTTCCGCCGCGCAGGTCCGCGCCCGCGAAGATCGTCTCGAATCGATGATCCGGTCCGAAGCGCAGCAGCGCGGCGAGCGTGGTGGGAAGCTTGGTCAGCGATGCCGGCACCAGCGCCCGGTCGCCGTTGAGGTCCAAAAGCGTCGCGGCGCCGCGGGTCACCAGTACGCCGGCCACCGCCCCGCGCGACTCCGGCGCCGACAGCGAGCGCGACACCGCGTTCTCGAGGTCGCGCTTGGGTGTTTGGTTCGGGACGCGCGCATGCGCGGGCGCAGCAGCCGCCGCCGCCAGGGCAACGACGAGCGCGACGAGGACCCCCAACCGGGTTCGCATGATTGCGTCAATGGTAAAGGCTGTGGCGCGCCTGGCAAGCGGGACGATCGGCGGATATCGCCCGCAAAGCAACCGGGGATCAGGTCCGTTTCTTGAGCCCGTCGGCGTCCACGACGATTACCTTGCCGCGCGAGAGCGTGACGGTTCCGCGCTTCTCCTCGTCGCGCAGCACGCGGTTGACGGTGGCCCGCGTCGTGCCCGCGAGGCCGGCGAGGTCCTCTTGGGTCAGCGGAATCGTGTCGCCGCCGTAGGTGCCCATCAGCTCGATCACGCGGCGCCGTACGCGCGTGTCGGCCGGGACGTACAAGGCCTCGAGCAACTGCTGGTTGAGCCGGCGGATCGTGTCGGCGAAAAGCTGGATGAGCGTGTCGGTGATCGCCGGATGCCGCGCCCGCAGCTCGGCGAACGCGTCGCGGTGGATCGCCATCGCCTCGACCGGCTCGATCGCGGTCGCCGTCGCCGACCGCAGCGCGGGAATCGCCAGCAGCGCGAGCTCGCCGACGAACGTACCCGGGCCCAGCACGCTCAGCGCCGCGGTGTGCCCGAGCGGCGTGGTGGTGCGGACCATCACGCGTCCCTTCGAGATCAGAAGGATCGAGTCCGCCGGGTCGCCCTCGTGGAAGATCACCTCGTTGCGCGAGAACGTCCGCCGGCGCGCGCTGGCGAGCACTCGTCGCGCATCCTCGGGGGGAAGCCTTTCGAGCAGCGACCATTCCACTGAGCAGTTCCTCCTCGTCGGTGCGGGAGCGTCGGTGCGGGAGCGTCGGTGCGGGGGCCGCGCCGGGTCGAGCCTACCGCACGAAGTGTGTCCTTCGTCACACTCGGCGCGTCGTGCAGGCGGCGGATGCCCGGCCGGGCCACCGGTAGCGTGATCGGTGAAGAAGCACCTCCCAACTGTGCGTCCCGCCGGGGGGTTTGGACGCGCAGGTGCTCCGGCCGGGTCTCGGGCGGCTCCCTCATCCCGCTCGCGGCCCGGCCCTCTCCTTTCTCGGGCGCTCCGTTCTTCGTTTTGACGCTCGCGCGCGGCCGCCACTAGCGTCGGGCCATGACGACCGCACGCGAGGCTTTCTTCGAGGTCGCACGCAGCGAAGGCGCGCGCTACCTGTTCACCAACCCGGGAACCACGGAGCTGCCGATCTTCGACGAGCTGGTCGACGACACCGGCATCGAGTTGATCCTGTGCCTGCAAGAAGGCGTCGCGATGGGTGCGGCCGACGGCTACGCGGCCGCGACCGGGCGGCCGTCGCTGGTGAACCTGCACATCGCGCCCGGCCTCGCGAACGGTCTGTGCGGCATGTACAACGCGATGTGGGGACGCTCGCCGGTGGTGGTGACGGCCGGCCAGCAGGACACGCGCCAGCTCGTACTCGACCCCATGCTCGCCGGCGATCTGGTCGGCATGGCCGCGCCGTTTTCGAAGTGGTCCTACGAATGCCGCCGGCCCGAGGAGGTCGGCGTCGCGATGCGCCGCGCGTTCCAGTTCGCCGCCGCGCCGCCGCAAGGCCCGACGTTCGTGTCGATCCCGTGGGACGTGTTCGACCAGGACGCCGACTTCGAGGTTCCCGCGCGCAGCGAGATCGATCACGCCTCGCCGCCGTCCAAGAGCGCGATCGAGGCCGCCGCGCGGCTGCTGGCCGCCGCCGAGCGGCCGGTGATCGTCGCCGGCGACGCGGTCGCGCGGGCGGGGGCCGTGCCCGACCTGGTGCGTCTGGCCGAGACCTGCGGCGCGCGCGTGGCGGCCGAGCCGATCGCGGGACGGCTGGTCTTTCCGACCGATCATCCGCTGTGGGCCGGCACGATGCTGCCGAACCACGCCGGCATCCGCGCGGTGCTCGAGCAGGCCGACGTGGCGTTGCTGGCCGGCGTCGTCGCGTTCTCGCCGCTGATGCCGGCGCCGGTCTCGCCGGTGCCGCCGGGCGTGACGCTCATCCAGATCGACGAGGATCCCTACGAGATCGCCAAAACCTATCCGGTCGAGGTCGGCATGCGCGGCGACCTGCGCGCGGCCGCCGCGATGATCGCAGACACGGTCGCGGCCTCGCTCTCTCCCGCGCAGCAGGGCGCGGTCGGCGCGCGCGTCGCGCGCTACACGGCCGAGCGCGAAGCCGCCATCGCCGGCCTGCAGTCCGCGATCGACGCGGCCCGCGATGCCAAGCCCATCAAGCCGATCGTGGCGTGCGCCGAGATCGCCGGCGCGATCGAGCCCGGCACGTGCGTGGTGGACGAGTCGGTGACCGCGACGCTCGCGCTGCGCGGCACGCTCACGCTGGGCGAGCCCGGCTCGTACTTCTTCACGCGCGGCGGCGGGCTCGGGTTCGGCTTGCCCGCCTCGATCGGCGTCAAGCTCGCGCGGCCCGACCAGCCGGTCGTCGCGGTCGTCGGCGACGGCACCACGCTCTACACGCCGCAGGCGCTGTGGACGATGGCGCACCACGACGTGCCGGTCGTGGCGGTGGTGCTCAACAACGCCTCGTATCTGATCCTGAAGGCCGGCATGATCACGATGGCCGGCAAGGCCGCGAAGGCCGGCGAGTTTCCGGGCATGGACCTGACCGACCCGCCGGTGGACTTCCCGGCGCTCGCGGCCTCGTTCGGCGTCGCCGCCGAGCGCGTCGAGGTCGCCGCCGACATCGCGCCCGCGATCCGCGCGGCGGTCGCGTCCGGCAAGCCCGCGCTGATCGAGGTCGTCGTGGACGGATCGCTCGGCTAGCGATGACACGCGAGGACGCAGGGCTCGAGGGACCGACCGGCGGCCGCATGGCCGACGCGGTCCGCTCGCAGGACGTCATCTTCAAGGACACCTTCCCCGGCATGCTCGGCGTGAAGATCACCGCGGTGACCGATGCGGCGACGACCGGCGAGATGCAGGTGGGGCCGAACGTGCGCCATCCCGGCGGCAGCGCGCACGGCGGTGCGATCGCCGGGTTCGGCGACACGCTCGCGGCGTGGGCGACGATGGCGCGCCTGCGGGACGGCGAGGGCTTCACCACGATCGAGTTCAAGTCGAACTTCGTCTCGGGCGTGACCGACGGGCTGCTGACCGGCGAGGCGACCGTCGCGCATCGCGGGAAGCGCACCATCGTGGTCGAGGTCCGCATCTCGGCCGCCGGCAAGCTGATCGCGATCATGATCGTGACGCAGGCGGTCCTGGGCGGTCGCGGCGAGATCAGCCCCGACGCCTAGCATGGCGCGCACCGCCGGCCGTCGCAGCGCAAACGCGTTCCTTCGCCAGGTCGCCGACGAGCTCCCCAACTGGCTGCCGCCCGCGCACCGCGGCTACGCGAGCGAGCATTTCGGCCGGTGCTTCAAGGTCTGGTACGACGCCAAGCCCGTCCACTTCGAGGTTCAGTTCCTTCGCAACGGCCGGCTCGAGATCGCCTTTCACATGGAGTCCGACCTCAAGACCAACACCGAGATCAACGCGCTGCTGGAGCGCAAGCAGCACGAGATCCGGCTCGCGCTCGGTGACGAGCCCGAGTTTTTCGCGCACGGCCCGAAGTGGCGCGCGCTGCGCGAGGTCTGGAGCGGCGGCAACCTGCGCAGCGAGGAGGCCGCCGTCGAGGCGAGCGCACGCCTGGCCGACTACGTCAAGGCGATCCGCCCGCTGATCCCGCCGCCCGGCGCCTAATCGCGCTCGATCGTGACGCCTTCGGCCGCGAGCGCGTCGCGCAGATCGTCGAAGGCGCGCCGGGCGAGCGCGCGCGCTTCCTCGCCGTCCGGCCCGGAGGCGGTCAGCGTCGCCCGGACCCGCGCGTCGGGCTGGTCGAACGAGGTCGCGCGGGACTTCACGTAGACGAGAGGATGACGCTCGTCCACGCCGCGCATCACGCCGGCGATGCGCGACTCGTCGCGCTCGGAGAGCGTAACGGTGATCTCGAAGAATCCGCCGGGACCCAGGATCCGGTCCAGATGCGGCGACAGCGAGTTCTCCCAGATCCACCACAGCTCTTGCGGCACGCCGGGCAGGCAGGCGATCGCCACGCCGTCGAGCTCGAGCAGCACGCCCGGCGCGCCGCCGATCTGGTTGTCGAGTGGGAGCGCGCCGCGCGGCAGGTCGGCCATCCGCAGCCGCGACGGCGTCATGTCGCCGTCGGCGACGCGGCCCTCGTCGGCGAGCGCGGCGTAGCGCACCCGCACGATCCGCTCGGCCTCCTCGTTGCGAACCAGCTCGCAGTCCGTGGCCAGCGCGACGCACTCGCGGGTGCGGTCATCGTCGGTCGGGCCGAGGCCGCCTTGGGTCAGGATCAGCGCCGGGCGGCGTGCGATCGCAGCGCGAAGCTCGGCGGCGACCACCGGGGGATCGTCGGGCAGGACCGCCACGCGGCGCAGCGACGCGCCGCGCGCCGCGACTCGCTTGGCCATCCAATGCGAGTTGGTGTCCATCACCAGCCCGCGCAGCAGCTCGTCGCCGATCGAGAAGATCTCGACATCGGTCATCGCGCGATCGCCTCCAGCCGCTCGTCCAGCGTGATCCGTGCCGCGGCGCGGCGCAGGCCCGCGGTTCGCATCGGCCCGCGCTCGGTCACGACCGCGTCGAAGATCTCGAGCGGCGTGGCATCGTAGGCGGGTGCGCGCTGCGGATTCCAAATCCAGGCGGGCACCATCTTCGTCGAGCCGGACAGGGCGTAGCAGGGCACGCCGGTCTCGCGCGCGGTGAGCGCCAGCGGCATCGTGCCGGTCTTGTTGATCAGCGACGCGGGCGTGATCGCGTCGGCGCCGACCAGCACCACGTTGGCTTCCGCGCATGCGCGTGCCAGGGCGGCGTCATGGATCGCGCGCGCCGCGAAGCCCATCCGCCGCAGCCGCGCGGCGAGCGCGCGGCCTTCGCCGCCGGGCAGCGACGCGGTGCACTCGACGCTCGCGATGCGCGACGGGCCGGCGTGCTCGAGCGTGGCGAGCACGATCGAGGACGAGGAGTGCGTCAGCACGCGCGCATTGCGACGCGGCAGCGCCCATCCGGCTGCGGCCGACGCCACCGCAGCGGCTTCGCCTTCGATCTTCCCCTGAAGCCGCGCGAGCGCGGTGCGGCCCGCCAGCGCCGCATCGAAGACCCGCCACAGCGAGCCCATCGCTCCGTGCGCGCGAAGGATGTGTCGCGCCGCACGTATCACATCGCGATCGCCGGAAAGAAAGGGCAGCGCGCCCGCCGTGCGCAAAGCAAGCGCGGACGCGCCCGATCGCTTGTCCGCGATCACGCGCCGGACCGTAACCCAGGGATCCACGCCGCGATTGTCGGTGCTTGCACCGACATGGGCAACAGCAAGGGCGGTACTTGCACCGACATGGGCAACAGCGAGCGATCGTCGGTCAAACGCCGGGCGCGGACGGCCCGCGGCGGCTACGATGACGGCCGGGAGGGGCCGGGAAGAGTCATGGATGCGTACGACCTGAAGGCCCTATTCGCCTTTCGCGAGCACATCGCCTCGCTGCCGCGTGAAGCTTTTTTGTCGATCCTGACACCGATGCCTCCGGTGACGCGCGTCGCGCTGCTGCCGGGCTCGTTCAACCCGCCGACTTCGGCGCATCTGCTGCTGGCGGAGCGCGCGCTCGGCGAGCGTTTCGACGCGGTGGTGTTCGTGCTGGCTCGCGAGACCGCGGGCAAGCGGCGCACGGGGCTGCTGCTGGAGGACCGGCTGCTCTCCCTGCGATCCATCGCGCCGCGCGGCACCGCCGTGGCCGTCACGTCCGCGTCGCTGTACTGCGATCAGGCCGAGGCGGCCGCTGCCGCGCTGCCCGGCGCCGAGATCTCGATCCTGGTCGGATCCGACAAGCTCGAGCAGATCTTCGACGCCGCGTGGTACGTCGACCGCGACGCGGCCCTGGGCCGCCTGTTCGGCGCGGCCCGGCTGGTGGTGGCGCCGCGCGGCGACGGAGCCGACGCGGTGACGCGGCTGCTCGAGGAGCGCGGCAACGGCCGGTGGGCCGGCAAGGTCGACGTGCTCCCGCTCCATCCGGCCGTCGGAGACCTGTCCTCGACGCGGGTTCGCGGCCTTTTGACCTCCGGCGCGGATCCGAGCGGTCTGATGCCCGCGCCGGTCGCGGAGCTCATCGCCGAGCTCGGCGCATTCTCACCCGCCGATCCCGACACCGGGGCGGACCGGTACGCGCTCCGGGCCGGGCTGCTCGACGCGCTGTGGCAGGCGCGCGACTGGGCCGTCGCCTCGGCCGATCTCGCGGCGCTCGTGCGTATCGCCGCGGACCCCGGCGGCGAGGGCGGGCGGCTGCGCGAGATGCTTCGCACCGGTGCCGCCGGCGCGCGCGAGCTGCTGGCCGCGCAGCGAACGCCGTAGCTTCGCCGCGGCGGCAGTCCCCGCCGTTAGGCTTGCCTTCGATGACCTGTCCCGCGCATCCTGATCGTGACGCCGTCTCCGCGTGCGCGGTCTGCGGGCGTCCCGTCTGCGATCTGTGCGTCGGCTCGATCGACGAGGTCGACTTCTGCCCCGTGCACTTCGAGGTCGAGGAGCAGCGCATCCAGGCGCGCGCCTACGGGCTGCCGCCGCTGCCGACCCCGGTCACGATCCCGGAGCTGCTCATCGGCGTATGGGCCGTGATCGGCGCCTTCGCGCCGTGGATGTCGTGGTACCGCACGATCGTGATCACCGAAGGACCGGCCCGGCTCGAGCGCATGATCGACGAGACCGGCTGGGAAGCGGGCGGCGTAGCCGCGCTGGCGAGCCTGTCACTGCTGGCCGCGGGCGTGCTGCTGGGCTTCATGGTCGGGGTGCGCATCATTCGCCCGCGCATGATCCCGGCCGAGCCGGTGCCCGGCGCGGCCCTGGCCGTGGGCGCCACCACGCTGGTGCTGCTGCTGATCCGCGTGGCAACCCGCCACGTCAACATCTACGTCGGCCTGTATCTGGCCATCACCAGCGCGGTGCTGCTCGTGGCGCTCGGGTACCGGCTGCGCCGGCGCGGATAACGAAAAAGCCCCCGCCGGGGCTTTTTCGTTATCCGCGTGACGATCAGGCGGCGGCCTTGTTCTTCATCCAGCCCGCATACGCGAGCACCGCGCCCAGGATGACGGCCAGGTAGATGCCGAACTTGGTGAAGCTCGTCTCGGTGATCAGCCGGAGCAACGC
>DATLFO010000262.1:0-10084 GCA_035541035.1 Actinomycetota bacterium | reverse complement strand
GGTTCCCACGAGCACGCTGTCGCCCGCCTGCGCGACCTCCGCGCCCCGCCCGATCGAGCAGAACGGCTGAGCGACGGAACCCGATCCCGAATCCGTGCATGACGCGTTCGCCTTGTCCACGTAATAGGTGGTGGCGGCGAGGGCAGGGGAAAGCGCCGCCAGGCCCGTCAGAACCGCGAGCACGGCGACGGCGGCTACAACCCGCTCGATCCTCCCCATCTGGTTGTTGATCCTTTTGGCCACGCTACGCCGCTGCTGCTGCCCCGTCGATCCGTGCTTTTCCGTCCCTCGAATGGAGGGTGCGTCCCTCGCATTCCTGTCGAATAGCCATCCAGGGCCGGTGGTTTCCGCAAAACGCGTTCGACATCCAAACGGGCGAGCCTGAAGGGGCCAGCACAGGGGGCCGAGAGAAGGGATGTTCGTTCGGCCTAGTCACCTTGGAGGATCACATGCTCTACCCGAATGCCCGTTGCGGAGGGCCCGGCACGGCCGGCGCGCCACGCGCCCGCCGCTTCGCTCGTCACACGATCTCCGTGATCGTGCTCGCCGCATTGATGCTGTCCGGTCTGGCGCTCACATCGGCCGGCACGGCCGCAGCCGGCCCCGGCGCGAGCGCCGCGGAATGTCTTGCACGCTCGGGCGTGACCAAGCTCGGCGGAACCTACTCGTCGCAATACAAGGTCGCCTCACCGGGAGCCGACAGGACCTTCGACGCGCGCACCGCGACGTTCACGGCGTACCCGTTCTCCTCGAAGTATCCGTTCACGCTCGGATCGAACAATCCCGGCGTTCGGATGTGCGTCGTCGGCGGCACCGTGATCGGCCAGCAGTCGCGCTCGCTGACCTGGGATCAGATGAAGAACCAGCACGACGGCGACGGGCTGCGCATGGCCGGCAACGACTGGTACGTGGCCGACGGCCTGCGCGTGGACAACGTCGAGGACGGATTCGCCCCGCGCGGCACGGCGGGCAAGTATCCGATGGACGGCGACGGCTTCGTGCTGCGTAACGCATACATGAAGTACATCCGCGACGACTGCGTCGAAAACGACGACATCGCGGGCGGCCTCATCGAGGACAGCCTCTTCGACGGCTGCAACACCGGGATCTCTGAGCGTCCCACCCAGGGAACGCCGGCCTGGAACCATCCGGCGCCGCCGGGCGAGACCCTGACCGTGGACCGCGTGCTGCTTCGCCTGCAGGCGATGCCCGGCCCGCGCGGCACCAACGACCCGAGCGTGCTCGGCCACGGTCAGCTCTTCAAGTGGTCGTCGGTGGCGAACAAGCTCGTCGTGCGAGACTCGATCTTTCTGGTGGAGAAGAAGCCGAACGGCGGCGACGCGAGCTTCCCCTCGGGCACGGTTGCGAAGAACGTGACCGTCGTATGGCTCGGCGGCGGCTCCTATCCCGGCAAGATTCCGTCCGGAGTGAAGATCACGACCGATCGCTCGGTCTGGGACAAGGCGCGCGATCACTGGCTGGCGCGTCACGGGTGCACCTCCTTCACGTCCTGCTCGAAGCTGCACAACCCGGATCCCTACGGCGAGCCGAGCCCGGCCCCGACGACGACTTCGTCGCCGGCCTCGTCCGCGGATCCCATCTCCTCGCCGGCGCCGGTGGCTTCGCCCGCCGTGCAAAAGTCCTTCGTCGCGACCGCCGACGCGACGATCCGCAAAGGCTACCCGAAGAAGAACTACGGAAAGTCGGTCGCTCTGGCGCTGGACTCCAGCCCCGAAGGCGATTCCTTGCTGAAGTTCACCGTCGGCGACCTGGGCGGCAAGAAGGTGTCCGCCGCATGGATCGTGCTGTGGTGCACGGACGGGGGACCCGATGGGGGTGGCACCTTCTCCATGACCGGCTCGAGCTGGAGCGAGAGCACGGTCACGTGGGCGAACGCCCCGTCGATGGGAGCGATGGTCGGCACGCTCGGCCCGGTCGTCGCGGGCAAGGCCTATCTCGTAGACGTCACCTCGGTGGTCGCGGGAGCCGGAACGTATTCCTTCCGCGCATCGCTCGAGTCACCCAAGGGCGCGCGCTACGCCTCTAAGGAAAGCACGACTGCTTCGCAGCGGCCCGTCCTGGTCGTGGAGCTGGTCTAGGACCCTGAAGGCGGCGAGGCGGGGCGCGCGACGAGCGCGTCCCGCTTCGTCGCGTCGGACGACGGAAGGTAGCCTTCCCGCCGGAGGAGCTCCATGATTCGGTCGACCGACTCCTCCACGCTCGCGTGCTCGGTGTCGATGATCAGATCCGCGTCGGCAGGCTCCTCGTAGGCGTCGGTGATGCCCGTGAACGACTGGATGATTCCCGCGCGCGCCTTCGCGTACAGGCCCTTTCGGTCACGCGCCTCGCACACCGACAGCGGCGCCCGCACGTAGACGAGCACGAAGCTGCCGGCGGCCGAGCACTCCTCGCGTACCTGCTTGCGCGTCTCGTCGTAGGGCGCGATCGGGGCGCAGATCGCGATGCCGCCGTGCTTGGCGATCTCGGCCGCGACGAAGCCGATTCGACGGATGTTGCGGTCGCGGTGCTCGTGCGAGAAGCCGAGCTCGGACGACAAGTTCTTGCGCACCAGATCTCCGTCCAGCACCGTCACCCGCCGCGATCCGTCCTCGAGCAGGCGCGCGGCAAGCGCTGCGGCGATCGTGGACTTGCCCGCGCCGGACAGCCCGGTCAGGAACAGCGTCAGCCCGCTGCGCGCACGCGGCGGGTGGGTCCGGCGCAGCTCTCGCACGACCTCCGGGGGCGAGAACCACTCCGGAATGTCCTCGCCGTTCGCGAGCATGCGCCGCAATTGGGTTCCGCTGATCGAGAGCCGTGCGGCCCCGTCGGGCACCTCATCTTCGGCCAAGTACCGGCCGAGCTCCTCGACGTAGACGATCTCCCGGAAGGGCACCATGCGGATGCCGATCTCCGGCTCGTAGCGCGCGACGAGCTCTTGCGCGGCGTACGGGTCGTAGAAGGGACGACCCGCGGCGTCGACGCCGGGCCCGGCGTGATCGCGCCCGACGATGAAGTGCGTGCAGCCGTAGTTCCGCCGGATGATCGCGTGCCAGAGCGCCTCTCGCGGCCCCGCCATCCGCATCGCGAGCGGCAGCAGCGACAGAGCGGCGCTGCCGCGCCGGTAGCGCGGCATCAAGGCCCGGTAGCAGCGAACGCGCGTGTAGTAGTCGAGGTCGCCGGGCTTGGTCATACCGACCACCGGATGGATCAGCAGTCCCCCGTCCGCCTCCTCCGCGGCCCGTTTGGTCAGCTCGTAGTGCGCAAGGTGCATCGGGTTGCGCACCTGGAATGCGACGACCGCGTCCCACCCGAGCGTCCGGAAGCGCTCGCGAAGCTCCAGCGGAGTCGCGCGCAGGTCCCGGAAGTCGTAGTGCGGCGGCAACGCGATTCCTTCAACCCGTCCGCCGATGCGAAACAGCGGCCGGTTCAACAGCGCGGCGACGCCGGGATGCGACGGGTCGCGCGTTCCGTAGACCATCGCCGCCTCATCGCCGATGTCGGCTTGCCACACGTCCTCGACGTGCAGCGCGGCCACCATCGTGCCTTCGGGGTCCCGCAACGCGAGCGCCCGATGACGCGTGACGGCTCGCATCGTGTCCTCGTCGACGTCCAGCACGACGGGGATCGGCCACACCACGCCCGATGGAAGCCGCATCGATTCGAGCACACCTTCGTACTCTTCGTAGGTCATGAAGCCGTCGAGCGGAGAGAACGCGCCGGCGAGCATCAGCTCGACGTCGCACAGCTGTCGCGCCGTGAGGTTCCACGACGACCAGTCGCGCGACGCCAGGCGAAGCTCACGGATCCGTTCCTCGCCGGCCAGCAGCGGCTTGAGCGGACCGCCGTGGGCGGCGCGGCGTTCCAGGTCGTAGAGCGTCACGTCACCGGCCCGCCCGCCCGCTCCATCAGCCGCACCGCGGCCGCCTGATTGGGAACGCCGAGCTTGAGCAGAATCCGCCCGCGATGCTGCTCGACGGTCTTGCGGCTGATGGCCAGACGCGCTGCGATCTCTTTCGCGGTCAGCCCGTCGGCGGTCATCACGAGCACCTGTCGCTCCCGCGGGGTCAGAAGCCGGGGCCGGGGCGTTACCGGCGTGACGATCACGAGGGCTGGTCTCCCACCTGCCACAACTCGAGCAATCCCGTTCTGCGCGCCAGCGCGACTGCTTCCAGCCGCGAGTGCACGCCGAGCTTGGACAACACGTTCTGCACGTGCGTCCGGGCCGTTTCGGGGCTGATGCCGAGCCGTTCGCCGAGCGCCGCGCTTCCGTCGCCGAGCGCGAGACCGGCGAGCACCTCTCGCTCCCGCTCCGTCAGCCGTTCGATGCGCGCTGCCGGATCGTCCGCCGACGGGAGATGTCCGGCCGCCTTGCGCAGGATCCCTTCGAGCATCGGAGCGGGAACGTACGCCTCACCCCGCGTCGCCGCGACGAAGGCGGCGATCAGGTCCGACAGCGGCCCGACCCGCGCCACGAACCCCGTCGCGCCCGCCTGGACCGCGCGGATGAGCGACGCACGGTCGTGGCCGTCCGACAGCACCACGATCCGGCAACCGGGCACGACCCGGGAGATCGCCGCGGCTGCCCGCAAGCCGCCCTCGGGCGGCAGCGAAGCGGCGAGGATCGCAACCTCCGGCCGTTGGTGCGCGGCACGGGCGGCTTCTTCCACGGTCGATGCCTCGATGATCTGCGGGCTGCTGCCGTCCACGGACCCGACCTCACGCAAAAGCGCCCGAATCGAGTCCCGGAACAATCCGGGGGGCTCTCCCAGCAGGATCCTCATCGCCGCGAATGGTACGGAGACGGCCGCGGGCCGTGGAGAGCCGTGCGTCGTAGTGCGCATGCCGCGAACGCCGTAGCCGGGGGCCGGCAACGTCGATCCGGCTGGTGTGGCACGCGCGCCGGCATCGCCGTCGTCCATTCGCTCCCCTCTCCCCTGCGGATCAGTCGTCGGCCGGAATCGACACGATCCCGTGCTCGACGGCGAAGGCGACCGCCGCGAGCCGGGACCCGACCTGAAGCTTGGTCAAAACGTTCTGTGCGTGCGTCCGGACCGTGTTGGGGCTCAAGCCGAGATGATCGGCGATGACCCGTCCGCTCGCACCGGACACCATCAGCTGAAGGATCTGCCGCTCGCGTCCAGTCAGGGAGTCGGCCACCATCTGCGCGTGACGCTCTTCGGGCGACAAGCACACGCGCCGGTCGCCGGTTCGAACGACCACAGGCTCGCCGGAAGCCGCGGCACGAATCCGCGCCGCCAGGCCGTCCAGCCCGATCGTGCCGGGAAGGATCTCACGCACGCCGTTCCCTGTGTGGGCAGAGCCGGCCGGCGGATCGCCGATGACCAGCACGGTGCACGGAGCGTCTGCGCGGGCGAGGGCGCGCTCGGCGGCGACCGCGTCCCCGTCCGTGCTGTTCACGTCCATCACCACCACGTCGGGATGCACGCTACGGGCGAACGCGACCGCCGCGTCCACGTCGGGGGCGGCGACGACCTCGAGCCCGGCGGCATCCAGCGCCCATTGGACGGTCTCGGCGAACAACAATCGGCGGCTTACGACCAGCACGCGAACCCGAACAGCGGCGTGGTCTTCGAGATCGATCGTCTCCCGAACAAGGGACGACTCGGCCATGATGCGCCTCCCTCTGGGAATCGTCGGAGAAGGAGCAGAGCGCAATTGTGTCGGCCGCGCTGCGCGAACGTCAACGGCCTTTGATGGGCGGTCGGACATGGTTCGTGCGGGTCGTATCCCTGCGCTTCGCGGACACCCCGATGGCGGCTAGGCCGATTCGGCGACTGGCCCCCCGACGCGCGACGGCCCTTCCGTACTTCAATCGTCGGTTCCGCCCGAGCGGAAAACGCAATAGCGTCGTCCCCGGAGGTCAAAAGGATCAATGGCCGGTTTTGATTGGGTGCGTTCCGGCGAGTTCTCGGCTGCGCTCGCGGCCGTGCTTCGCGGTGCGCGCCGTGACGCAGGAATGACGCTCAGGACGGTCCAGCGATTGAGCGGCGGATACTTTCGCCCGTCGGCCGTGAACGGCTACGAACGCGGTCACCGCCAGATCTCGGTCGACCGGCTCTGCCACATCGCCGAGCTTTACGGCACCACCGGCGACGAGCTGCTGCGTCGCACGCTCGCCTCGCTCGGCCGCACCGAGCCGGAAGAGAAGCCTCCGGAGGCCGGCAGCCGCTCGGCGACCCTGCGCGTCTTCTATCAGCGAATCGTCGAAGACGGAGACCTCTCGGCGATCGACGAGTTGTGCACCGGCACCTTCACCGACCACGAGATTCCCGGGCGGCTTCAGCTCCCGCACAACGCGAACGGCTTCCGGACGTGGATGCGCCTGTTTCATCGTACCTTCGAAAACGTCACGATCGACGTCGAGGACATGATGGTCGTCGGTGACCAAGCCGTCGTTCGCATTCACCTGTCGCTGACTCCTCGTCAGGGGGGCGCGCGGCAGGGACAAGCGACGCGAATCAGCGTCGCGATCTCGGAATGGATGCGCTTCTCGGGCGAGCGCCTTTCGGAACGGTGGGGCATCGATGGAACCTGGCTGCTCGATCAGGCGGGCATCAGCGCGGGGTCCGAGCGGGCCTAGGCCCTTCGCTACGGTGCCTTGCGCACGGCCGGTACGCCGTTCGCGTCTGGAGACCGTTCCTTCGTGGCCCCTAGCCTCGCAGGCGAAACCGAGGATCGAAGATCCGCGACCTTCCGAGGACCGATGAGAGCAAACCGGATGCGCCGAACCGCTCGTCCCTGGGTACGAGCGGTTCGGACCTTCTTCGACCACAGGGTGTGGGAGGAGGTCGCGCTTCGTTCCGTGATGCCGCCGGGGGCCCCGATTCCTTTGACCGGCACGAAGACGGCCCCGCGGGCCCGCGACGCGAGGGAGGAATCGTGCCGGGCGGGAGACGACTGATCGCAGCGATCACGCTCCTCGCGCTGCCGGCGTGCGCCCCCGCGTCCGGGTCCGGGCCGCGGCCGCCGAAGGTGCGCGTCGGCTACTCGCCGAACCTGACGCACGCCCCCGCGATCGCCGGCATCGAGCGCGGCCTGTTCGCGAAGGAGATCGGAGAACGCGGCCGGCTCGACACACGGCGGTTCAACGCCGGACCCGACGCCGTCCAGGCGCTGTTCTCCAAAGCGCTCGACATCGCATACATGGGACCGAACCCGGCCATCAACGCCTACGCGCAATCCGACGGCAAAGCCATTCGCATCATCGCGGGGGCAGTCTCGGGCGGCGCCGGGCTCGTCGTGCGGCCCGGCATCCGATCCGCCGACGACCTGCGCGGCGCGACCTTGTCGTCCCCGCAACTCGGCAACACCCAGGACGTCGCGCTCCGCACCTGGCTCGAAAGCAAGGGCCTGCGCGTCACGCGAAGCGGACCGGGCGACGCATCAATCCGTCCGATGCCCAACGCGCAAATCTTCGAGGCGTTCCGCGACCGCCAGATCGACGGGGCCTGGGTCCCGGAGCCGTGGCTGGCGCGCATGCTGGTCGAGGGGGGCGGCACGTTGCTGGTGGACGAAGCCGACCTGTGGCCGAACGGCCGGTTCGTCACCACGCACATCGTGGTTCGAACCGCGTTTCTCCGGAATCATCCCGGCCTGGTCGCGGCGTTCCTTCGCGGCCACCTCGCGGCGATCGACTATCTGCGCACCGGAGGCGAGCCGGCGCGCGCAATCGTGGAAGCAGCGATCAAGCGTTCGACGGGCGCGGTATTGCCCGCCGAGGTTATGCACGCCGCGTGGGGCACCATCACCCTCACCCCGGATCCGCTCCCTCATTCGCTCAGGCAAGACGCTGCCGACGCGCACGAGGTGGGCCTGCTCGACCGGGTGCGCCTCGAGGGCATCTACGACCTGACCATCCTCAACCGGCTCCTCAAAGAACGCGGCCAGGAGGCGATCGCCGCATGAGACTCCATCCTCCGCGCATCGGCGCAGGCCCGGCCGCGACCCGGGCGCCCGGCGGCACGGCCGGTCCCGCGATCGCGATCCGCGACGTCACCAAGACCTATGCCGACGGCCGCAGCGCCACCAAAGCGCTCGAAGGGCTGACCCTCGACGTCGCGCCCGGCGAGTTCGTCTGCATCCTCGGGGCCTCCGGATGCGGCAAGAGCACCCTGCTGAACCTGATCGCCGGCATCTACCGCACCTCCGCCGGCACGATCGACGTCGCGGGCCGGCGGATCGCGCTGATGTTCCAGGAGCCCGCGCTGTTCCCCTGGCTCACCGTGCAGCACAACGTCGAGATGGGCATGCGCTTTCGCCGTTCCGTCACGAAGGAGCGACGGCGCGAGGAAGCACGCAGGCTGCTGCGGCTGATGCATCTCGAGGAGTGGGCCTCTCGCCGCCCGCACGAGCTGTCCGGAGGCATGCGCCAGCGGGTCGCGCTCGCGCGGGCGCTCGCGCAAGAGGCGGAGATCTTGCTGATGGACGAGCCGTTCGGCTCGCTCGATGCCATCACGCGGGACCTGCTGCACGAAGAGATCGAGCGGATTTGGCTCGAGAATAGGCTCACGATCGTGTTCGTTACGCACAACGTGCGCGAGGCCGTGCGCCTCGGCGACCGGGTCGTGCTGCTGTCGAGCCGGCCCGGACGCCTGGCCACTCAGTTCCCCGTCGGGCTGGGACGTCCCCGGCGGCTCGAGGACGCCGCCCTCGGAGGCATCGCCGCCGAGATCTCCGCGCGCCTGCACGAAGAGGTCCGTCGCCATGGCCGCTGAATCGGACATCTTGAGTACCGAGATCAGCGGCCTGGACTCGCTCGAGGCCCGCCGCGTCGAGCCGCGCCGTCCCGTTCGGGCGGCGTGGACGGCCACATGGCCCAAACTCGCCGCCGTCGCCGTCGTCGTCGGCGTGTGGCAGAGCGTCGCGTGGCTTCGGATCCGGCCGTCCTACGTGCTCCCCGATCCGGCGACCGTTCTCGGCGCGCTGGGCGAGCTGTTTTCCGAGCCGGACTTCCTGCAAGCGCTCGGCGTCACCGTGCAGCGGGGCGCGGCCGGCTTCGGTGTCGCGATCGTGATCGGAACGCTGCTCGGCATCGCGGTTTCGCGAAGCTCCATCCTGCGTCGCACGTTCGGGTCGCTGATCACCGGGCTGCAGTCGATGCCGTCGATCGCATGGTTTCCGTTCGCGATCCTGATCTTCAAGCTGAGCGAGGGCGCGATCATGTTCGTCGTCGTGCTCGGGGCCGCGCCCGCGATCGCGAACGGCCTGATTACCGGCGTCGATCACATTCCGCCGCTGCTGCTGCGGGCCGGCCGCGTGCTCGGGGCGCGCGGACTCTCGGCGTACCGTCACGTCATCCTTCCGGCGGCGTTTCCCGAGTATCTCGCGGGCATGAAGCAGGGCTGGGCGTTCGCGTGGCGATCGCTGATGGCGGGAGAGCTCCTCGTCATCATCGAATCGCGTCCCTCCATCGGAGCGAAGCTCCAGTTCGCGCGCGACCTCTCCGACGCGCCCGGCCTGCTCGCACTCATGATCATCGTGCTGCTGATCGGCATGGTGGTGGACGGGCTGTTCTTCGGCACACTCGAGCGTTCGCTCCGCAATCGCCGCGGCCTCAACGACGCCCGATAGCCCGTGCCGCTACGACGTTCGAACCAACGCGCCTACGGCGGATTGCGGCAACTAGTGCGAGAGGCCGCAAATCATGACGTGAAGAGGCTATTCACTGCTCGCGGACGGTCGGTGAAGATCGATCCGTCCACGAGGTGAAGACATGGCAGGATCGAATCCACGCTCGCTCGTTCGCCGCTCCACGCGGCAGGTTCGCCGCGTGCTCGTCATCCTGGGGATCTCCGCCGCGATCGCCGCAGCCGGAGGCGTTCCCGCCGTCGCCGGCGAGCGCGGCACCGCAACGACGGGCGAGGTCGTCGCGTCGCCGGCACCGTCCGCGGACCCTGCCGCCGCTGAAGAGCCTCTCGCCGTCGGAGCCGCGGATAACGCGACGCCCTCACCCGAGCCGAATCTCACGGCCGCGGCGATTGCGGAGCGAACGCTCGAGTGTGCCGAAGAACAGCCCGTCCACCACCATGCCGATCAGCAGCACGATGATCATGAGTGCGAGCAG
>DATLFO010000261.1:0-6432 GCA_035541035.1 Actinomycetota bacterium | reverse complement strand
GGTGAGGGGGAGGGCGTCGGGGTGGTGGGGTCCGTGGTCGCCGTTCCCGCCGTTTGCGTGACCTGCGCGGCCTTGTAGCGAGCGGCCGCGCTCGCCGGTGGCTGCTCGCACGGCTGATCAAAACCTTCGCTGTCGAAGTAGTGCGAGGTCGGCCGGCCCATCCACGGCCACGACCATGCGCGGGACAGGTACGGGTGGGTCGGCTTGCCGTCCTTGTCGATCGTCTTGAGGTTCTTGTGGAAGTCCCAGATCTCGCGCTGATAGCAGACGTACTCCTGCCACTGGTTCGGCCACACGTCCCAGTTCCAGATCGCGGAGTTCACCGGGCTGATCGTGCCGTCGAACTCGATCAAGTCCTGTTCGGCGCAGCGCGGCGGCTTGTAGCGAGTGTCCTCGCCGGCCAGCCACGGGATGTAGCTCAGCACGTAGACGAACAGCGGGATCAGCAGGAACGCGCCCGCCAGACGCACGATCGTCATCCACACCGAGGAGCCGCGAGCGGGCGCGATCACCGGGTCGGGCAGCGGACCGTAGGCCGGACCGGGAACCGAAGCGGTCGTGTCCCAGGGGGGCAGGGGAGCGCCCTGGTCGCCGGGCGGCGCATCCGCGGCGTCCGGCGTGCCCGCCGGTTCGTCGATCGCGCCCTCGCCCGGATAGGCCGGCTCCGGCGAAGGCGCCGGCGGCGCCTGGCCGGAGCCGCCTTCCGCCGGGATGATGCCCGCCGAGGCGGCCATCATCTCCTCGCCGATCGCGCGGGCGCGCCTGCGGCGGTCGAGCTCCCACACCAACGCGAGCACGATCAGGAACGGAACGACGAACGCGGCCGACCACTTCGTCGCGATGCCGAGCCCGATCATCACCCCCGAACCGAGACGCCACGGCCGCCATCCCGAATGGCCCGGACGGACCCGCGCGCGGTCCTCGATCAGCGTCCAGACCGCCGCCACGATGAAGAACGCCAGGAACACGTCGAGCATCGCGATGCGCGACTGCACGAAGAACAGGCCGTCCACCGCCAGCAGCAGCGCGCCGAACGCTGCGATCCACGGCGAGCGGAACAGACGCCGTCCGATCAGATAGACCAGCAGCACCGTCAGCGTGCCGATCAGCGCCGCCGCGACGCGCCAGCCGAATGCGTTGCAGCCGAATAGACGCATGCCCGCGCCGATCATCCACTTGCCGACCGGCGGATGTACCGCGAACGCCGGCTCCAGCGCGATCTGCGAGCACACGCCCGGCAGCATCGCGCCTTCGGCGAGCTGGAAGTCCGAGCCGTGCCGCAGCAGGCCGAGCGAGTTGACCGGATAGTAGAACTCGTCGAGCGGGATCAGCGACTTCGGAACGTTGAGCCGGACGAAGCGAATGATGCCCGCGAACAGCGTGACCGCCGCGCCCAAAAGAAAGCCGAGCCCCCGGATTCGGGGCGCAACGCCGGGGCTGCGGTCGGTCTCCACGCGGCAGCAGTATACGAACGGACCCCGGCCCGAACCGGGTGCCGCGGGCCGGGGGCGTGTATAGAAAGGCCATGACCGGCTCGCTCATCATCGTCGCAACCCCGATCGGCAATCTCGACGACCTTTCGCCCCGCGCGGCCAAGGCCCTGGCGGAGGCCGATCTGATCGCCTGCGAGGACACGCGCGTCACCCGCAAGCTGCTCACGCGCGTGGCCGGCTCGACGCCGATGATGTCGTACCGCAGCGCCAACGAAGCGCAGAAGGCCGCCGAGCTGGTGGCCCGCATCGAAGCCGGCGAGACCGTGGCGCTGGTCACCGACGCGGGTACGCCCGGCGTGTCGGATCCCGGGCATCTGCTGGTGGACGCGTGCGCGCAGCGGGGGATCCCGATCAACGTCGTGCCGGGACCGTCCGCTGCTGTGGCGGCGCTGGTCGCGTCCGGGCTGCCGACGGCCCGGTTCGTGTTCGAAGGGTTCCTGCCGCACACGCGCACCGCGCGGCGCAAGCGGCTGGAGGCGCTGGCGCGCGAAGAGCGGACGCTGGTGCTGTTCGAGGCCCCGCACCGGCTCAAGACGACCCTGGCCGACATTTCCGATGTGCTCGGGGACCGGCGCATCGCGATGGCGCGGGAGATGACCAAGATCCACGAGGAGTTCTTCCGCTCGACCGTCAGCGGCCTGCAGGCCCGGGTCGGGGAGCGGGGCGTCAAAGGCGAGGTCACGTTGGTGATCGAGGGTGCGCCCGACCACGGCGAGGAGAAGCAGCAGTTCGACGACGCGGATCTGGTCGAGATGGTGCGGGCGCGCATCGGTGCGGGCGCGAGCCGCCGCGACGCGATCGACTTCGTCGCCGACGAGACCGGCCTGCCGCGGCGCCGCGTCTACCAAGCGACGATCGACGCGAAGGTCTAGAAGCGTTTCAGCTCCGCCAGGCAGGAGCTGCAGACCTGGTGCTCCCGGAACGACCGCAGGCTGTCGAGCTGGCCGCAGAAGGTGCACGTGTTCCGGCGCTTCGACAGGATGATCTTGTCGTCGTCGACGCTGATCTCGACATGGTCGCCTTCACGGATATCGAAGGACTTGCGCAGCTCGGCGGGCAGCACGATGCGGCCGAGGTCGTCAACCTTGCGGGACACTCCCGTCGTTCGCATCCGGCCCTCCACTATGATTCAGCCCTGCAATCTTGGACTCGCAGGCAGGCGCAGGTCAAAAGTCGGGAGCTTTCGTGGGCGAAACCTTCTACATCACGACGCCGATCTACTACGTCAACGACGTGCCGCATATCGGGCATGCCTATACGACGGTCGCGGCCGACGTCGCCGCTCGCTATCACCGGCTCAAGGGCGAGGACACCTATTTCCTGACCGGAACCGACGAGCACGGGGGCAAGGTGGCCGCGACCGCAGCCGAAAAGGGCATGGAGCCCCAGGCCTGGACCGACCAGATCTCGCAGCGCTTCCGGGAGGTCTGGCCGCGCCTGGACATCAGCAACGACGATTTCATCCGCACGACCGAGGAGCGCCACATCAAGCCGGTGCAGGCGTTCCTGCAACACCTCTATGACAAGGGCGAGATCTACGAGGGCGAGTACGAAGGCCCCTACTGCCAGTCGTGCGAGGCGTTCTACAAGGAATCCGAGCTTGTCGACGGCGGCTGCCCGGTGCACAAGCGCCCCGTCGAGCGGCTCAAGGAGCGCAACTACTTCTTCCGGCTGTCCGCGCACGCCGGCTGGCTGCTCAACGAGTACTACGCGCAAAACCCCTGCCCCGTGCAGCCCGACTCGCGGCTCAACGAGTGCGTGTCGTTCATCAAGTCCGGCCTGCAGGACGTGTCGATCTCGCGGCCCTCGCTGGAGTGGGGCATCCCGCTGCCGTGGAATCCCGAGCATGTCATCTACGTGTGGATCGAAGCGCTGCAGAACTACATCACCGCGCTCGGCTATCCCGACGGCGACAAGTTCAAGCGTTACTGGCCCGCCGTGCACCTGGTCGGCAAAGAGATCGTTCGCTTCCACGCCGTCATCTGGCCCGCGATGCTGCACGCCGCGGGCGTCGAGCCTCCCAAGATGATCTTCGGTCACGGCTGGCTGCTGGTCGGCGGCGAGAAGATGAGCAAGACCAACTTGACCGGCATCCACCCGTTCGAGCTCGTGGACGCGTTCGGCGTGGACGCCTACCGCTATTACTTCCTGCGTGAGGTTGCCTTCGGGCAGGACGGGAACTTCAGCTGGGAATCGATGGAGGCGCGCTACACGAGCGAGCTCGCCAACGGGATCGGCAACCTCGCCTCGCGCGTGGTGGCGATGATCGGCGCGTACTTCGACGCCGCCGTGCCTGCGCCGTCGGCCCCGGAGACCGATCAGGACGCGACGCTGCGCGAGGTGTGCGAAGCGTCGGTTCGCGACTACACGACCGCGATGGACGCGCTGGCGTTCCACCAGGCGCTCGAGGCGGTGGACAAGATCGTGCGCCGCGCGAACGGCTACATCGTCGAGACCGCGCCGTGGGTGATCGCGAAAGATCCCACGCAGCGCGACCGGCTCGCGCGCGTGCTGTTCAGCTCGGCCGAGACGTTGCGGATCCTGGCGGTGCTGCTGTCGCCGTTCATGCCCGGCGCGTGCGAGCGGCTGTGGGGCATGCTGGGTTCATCGTCGCCGTTGTCGCATCAGGTACTGCCCGCGGCCGGCGAATGGGGCGGGCTGCGGCCGGGATCGGCCACGCACAAGGGCGAATCGCTGTTCCCGCGGCTCGAACAGAAGTGATCGACAGCCACGCGCACCTGGACATGCTCGGCGACGCCGACGCGGCGATGGCGCGCGCCCGCGACGCGGGTGTCGAGGCGGTGGTCGCCATCGGCGTGGACATGACGTCGAGCCGCTGGGCCGCCGCCTATGCCGCGGGGCACGACGACGTGTGGGCGACCGTCGGCTCGCACCCGCATGACGCCAAGGATTGGAGCGTCGAGTTCGCCGATCTGGTGCGTGAGCTCGCCGCGCAGCCGCGTGTGGTCGGGATCAGCGAAGCGGGACTGGACTACTACTACGACAACTCGCCGCGCGACCGGCAGCAGCAGGTCTTCCGCGAACACATCCGGCTGGCGCACGAGGCCGGCAAAACGCTCGTGATCCACACCCGCGACGCCTGGGACGACACCTTTGCGATCCTGACCGACGAAGGCGTGCCGGAGCGATTGGTGTTTCACTGCTGGACCGGCGGCCCCGCCGAGGCCGAGCGTGCCGTCGAGATCGGAGCCGTGCTGTCGATCAGCGGCATCGTTACCTTCAACAACGCGCAGCCGATCCGCGACGCGGTCGCGATCACACCCGTGGAACGGCTCATCGTCGAGACCGACTCGCCTTTCCTGACCCCCGTGCCGCATCGGGGCACGAAAAACGAACCTGCCTACGTCACGCACGTCGCCGAAGCGATCGCACAGATCAAAGGCATGACGATGGAAGAGTTCGAAGCCGCGACCGTCGCGAACACCCGCCGCGTGTTCGCGACGGATTAGGCCGGAGCGACCGTCACCGTCCGTTCTGGCTGCCGAGATCGCGGATCGACCACTCCGCGCCGATTCGCTCGACCACGGCGTGCAGACGAGACACGGTCGAGTCCCTGGCGAGCGGTGTAAGCGACGCGGCGGCCATCCGGGTCGATCGGCTACCCCGGGAGGTGTCTCCTGCCAGAGGTTTCCGCTCGCGAGCGCCTCTTCGTCTTCTTCATAGCGAATCGAGCGGCGACCGTACCGTCGGCATCGGTGACGGTGACGGACACCGAATACCCCACCTTCTCCGCGGAGAGCGATCGCGGCCCAGGTGCAAGAGACGGGGTCGGCCCCGGCCCGGTAGAGGAGAGCTCGGGCGAGCCGGGGGAAGCGACGCCTGTGACGGGCCCCAGCGATGAACCTGCTTGGGACCGGCATCCGACGAGCAGGGCACCGGTCACGACTGCCGCGACGATGATGCGGATCCTGCCGCGCCGTCGCATGCCTAAGCGGCCTTCTCGAGTTCGGCGGGCCGGTTGCGCTTGGCCCGCCCCCACCGGCGAATGAATGTCGCTCCGGCGAATATGACAATGCTCGCGAAAACGGTCATGCCTGCGACTCGGCCCACCCCGCTCGGAGACCGCACGGCCGTCGCGGCCGAATGCACTTCCCACGTGCCGACGCCGAGGGCAGCGGCCCGCTCGGCGCGAGCACGGCGCTCGGGTGTTTCCTCGAGGGTCCCCAATCGGATCGCATGCTGATCGGGGTCCGGAGCCTCGTCTCGCGCCGAGTATGAGTATCCGCCCGACCCGTCGCTCACCTCACAGACCGTCTTCACGTAGACGCCGCGCAGCGAGTGCTCGGTGCATCGCACGTCGAATGGGCCGACCCATTCACCACCGGATGGTGTGAAGCGGATGCCCGGGGTCTGGGGCAATGACTTCATCCATTCGGGGATGGGAAGCCGCCAGTACCTCGATCCGCCGGCGATGGCAGTTCCGCTGTCGCTGGTTGCCGGCGGCGAGCCGGGCAGGGCGAGTTCGAAATGGCCTTCCGGGGTGGTGGTGTCGGCCGGGTCCCACTGGCACCACAGGATGTCATTCGGGCCGATCTTCGTGAAGCAGTGCCACGCTCCGGTCGCTGCCGCCGATGGTCCGGCCTGTGTGCCGGCGGCGACCAGAGCCACGATTCCGGCCAGCCAGTAGATTCGTTTCATCCCCGCCCCTTTCGCTACGGGGGAATTCTCGGGACGCGAGCCAATCCCTGCTGGCGGGAAGCTCTCATTCTGGGGGAGGGCGTCGCCCGGGGTCTCTCCGGTCTGCGCGACCCGCAGGGCGGATGTCGTCAGATGGAAGGCGTCGCGTGCGCCGATGCCGGGCACGGCACGGGATCCGCTCGCCACGGCTCGCTCGCACGACGCCCCGGCGCTCCGTTGACGAAGTCACGCCAGGCCACGACCTGGCCGGCGACGAACTCGGAATGGTTGCGGTTGATGC
>DATLFO010000260.1:0-11745 GCA_035541035.1 Actinomycetota bacterium | reverse complement strand
CTCGGGAAAGCCCGGGTAGTTCTCGACCTCGGTGGTGAGCATCAGCTGGCCGAGCGGGGCGGCGCCTTCGATCACCAACGGGTCGAGCTGCGCGCGGGCCGCGTACAGCGCCGCCGTCAGGCCGGCCGGGCCGGATCCGATGATGATCACGTTTTCGGGCGTCGTCATGAAGGGTCCTTCCACGGAGATTTCGGACGCCGATTCTAACGCCGCGGACCGGGTTGCGAATTTCCGGGGACGGACGAGTCCGGAAAGATGCAGGTTCGCTAGCGGTTCACGTTGGCCTGGCTGAAGTAGCGGGTTTCGCAGGAGTCGCGGGCCGTGATCCACATCTCGACCCGGTCGGGCCGCTCCGCGGGAATCTCGAAGATCAGCACATAGACGGGCTCGCCCTTATAGGTCGCCGCGATCGAGCGAACCAGGCGAGCCGAGTCGGACTCGCGCTCGATCGTGCGGATGCAATCGGCGAAGGTCGTCGCGTCGGCAGCCGAATAGGCCTGTATCTCAGGCGCCGGGGGCGCGTGGGTCAGCACGGCGGTCTCGGCGGCCGCGTCGTCTCCGCCCATGTCGCCCCGAGCCCCCGGGAAGGCGTAGTTCTCCTGAACATAGGTCTCGAGGACCCGCAGGGCACTGTCCTCGTCGAGGTCCTCCATGGCCATGAGCTGAGGGCCGCCACCCAATCCCGCCCCGCTCGCGTCCCGAGCCGGGTTCGGCCCGCCACCCAGGATCGCGAAGCTGAGGATGCCCACCAGCGCCGCAGCGGCGGCGCCGCCCGCCCAGGCGTAGCGTCGCGTCCGCGAGGACAGCTTGCGCTCGCGCGCCAGCGCGCTGCGGATCGCGAAGCCGACCTGCGGGTCCATCTCGACCTCGTCCAAGGCGGCGAAGTCCGCCAGGGTCGCGCGGATCGCGGCCAGCATCTCGCGCGCCTTGCCGCACGCCGCCAGGTGCGCCTCGACCGCGACGCGTTCGGTCGCGCCGAGCTCGCCGTCGGCGTACGCCGATAGCTGCTCGTGTTCGGGGTGGGTCGTCATCGCCGGTTCCTCGACACGTTAGAGGGCGATGCGGGCCCTTCGGTTCCATCGTCTTTCAGATGACCGAGCAAGCGAGCCATCTCGGTGCGGGCCCGATGCAGCCGGCTTTTCACGGTTCCGACCGGTACGTCCAGGGCCTCCGCGACCTCGGGATACTGCAGACCTTGCAGGTCGTGGAGCACGATCACGGTGCGATGCTCCTCGCTGAGCCTGGTCAGCGCGGCGTGGACCGCGGCCGCGCGGCTCGCGCGAACCGCCTGCTCCTCGGGGCCGGCCTCGTCGGAGGCGATCTCGGGGACGTCCTCGACCGGCTGGGACTTGTTGCGGCCGCGCTTGCGCAGCACGTCCAGCGAGGCGTTGACCGCGATCCGGTGCAGCCAGGTCGACAGTTGCGCGTCTCCGCGAAACGATCCGATCGAGCGGAACGCGGTCACGAACGTGTCCTGGGCGGCGTCGCGCGCGTCGTCGGGATCGCCGCACATGCGAAGGCAGACGGCCCAGACCCGTTTCTCGTAGCGCTCGACGATCCGGTCGAACGCGTGCCGGTCCCCGCCCAGGTGCGCCGCGATGAGCTCGTGGTCGGTGCGCTCCTCGATCATGCGTGGTCGCTCAAGCTCCGTAGATTCGATCGATATGGCCCGCGACGAGCAGCCGCCGCGCCGGAATGCGCGCGACGTCCCCCACCGCGACGCCGGGCAGCCCTTCGAGCGACACCGTGATCGCCTGCATTCCGGCCCGCCCCACCACCTTCGCCTTCTGCGAGCCGAACAATACGACGCGCGGGGTCGGTCGCGCACCCGCCGCGACCGCGATCGCTTTCGCGGCCCCGGTCGCGACGGCGGCAAGCGTCTCGCTGCGCGCATGCGGCTCGGCCGTGAACCCGTCCCCCCAGCCGATCGGGATCGTGGCGAGCCGGACCGGCTTCTTGGCCGTCCACTCGCCGCCGTAGCCGACCTTCGTGCCGGCCGGAACCGTGCGGACCGCGACGACACGGGCGTACCACTGGAAGGTCTCCTCGAGTGAAAAGGGCGCCGTCGCGCCCGGCGGGTTCTGGCCGTACAGCAGCGTGCCGATCCGGACCATGTCGAAGCGGGCGCCCGGAAGCTTGAGCAGCGCGGCGCTGTTGGAGGCGTGCACGATCGCTCTGGCCGCGTGTTTGCCGAGCGCCTCGCGGACGGCCCGGAAGCGGGAGAGCTGGGCGGCGCCGGAGGGACCGGCGGCGCCGGCGAAGTGCGTGAAGACCCCGTCGAGCGAGACCTGCTCCTCGGCCGCGATGCGTTCCGCGACTGCGGCCGCCTCGCTGACCGGAACGCCGAGCCGGCCCATGCCCGTGTCGATCTTCAGATGCACGCGCGCCGGCCGGCCCGCGTCCCGCGCGGCTGCCGCGTACCGGTCGACGTCCGCGGCGTCGCTCGCGGTCAGCGCGGCGTCGAGCGAGACGGCCTCGGCGGCGAGCCCCGCCGTCGGCGGCGGCGTCAGGATCAGGATGTGGGACTCGATCCCCGCCCCCCGCAGCGTGCGTGCTTCCTCGACCCGCGTGACCGCGAGCCATCGCGCGCCGGCGCTCTCGAAGGTGCGGGCCGCCTCGGCGAGCCCGTGCCCGTAGGCGTTGGCCTTCACGACCGCGCACACGGTGGTGCCCGCGTAGTTCGCGACGGCGCGATAGTTCCGTTCGAGGGCTCCCGCCGACACGGCGACCCAGGTCGTTGCGTCCGCCTCCGGGCGCATCAATCCGCCGCCGCTCCGGCGCCTCCCTTGATCTTCTTGTACAGCTTCATCGCGGCCGGCGCGCCCGCGACCCACGCGCGCCACACGAGCGGGCGCAGCGGCAGGTCCAGATCGCCGGTGTACTCAACGTAGCGGGCGCCGAAGCCTTCCTTAAAGCGGTTCAGACCGGCGATGTGCTCCTCGACCGGCTTGCCGTCGCGGACGGGCGAGACGCCGCGGAAGTCGTAGAGCGTGGCGCCGCGCTTGCGCGCCCACTGGATCATCGTCCATTGCATGAGATGGTTGGGCATCACCTTGCGATGCTCGTTCGACGACGCGCCGTAGACGTAGGTGACGCGGTTGCCGAACGCGAAGCAGATCGCACCCGCGACCGGCGCTGCTTCGTAGCGGGCCAGCCACAGCGAAAGCATGTCGCGCGGCTCGAGCGTGTCGAAGAGGGTCTCGAAGTAGGCCCGGCCGCGCACGAAGAATCCGTCGCGTTTGGCGGTGATCAGCAGAAGGTCGTAGAAGGCGGGAAGGTCTTCCCGTCCGGCCTGCTCGACCGTGACGCCCTTCCGCTCGGCCAGCCGGATGTTGTAGCGCCACTTCGACTTGAAGCCTTCCAGGATCGCGTCCTCGTCGCGGCCGATGTCGAGCACCATGACCGCCTTGGGCTGGACACCGCCGAAGCCTGCGCCGCCCGCGGGCCGGAAGCCGGCCTCGCGCAGCGCGCCCGCCTCCGCCGAGCCGGCCTCGATCGCGGGGTCGCACTTGAGCACGAAGGCGCTGCCGGCGTCGCGGCGGATCTGCTCGGCCAGGGCGCGGACCGCGCCGGCGGCCTCGGGCCGGAACACCGGGCCGCGCGGGGCGTAGAGCAGCGGCGGCGCGCCCTTGAGCGGCCGGGTGCGCAGCACGCTCGCGGCCGCCACGATGCGGCCGCCGTCCATCACCAGATAGCGGGCCGGCGCCCAGCCGCTGGCCCGTTTGATCTCGCCCCACTCCCACGACTGGAGCAGATCGCCCGACGGCATCGCCGACACGAAGCCGTTGAAGGCGTCACGCTCGGATGGGCCTGCCTTGCGCACGTCCATGCGCTACCTGACGTCGGCGGTGTCGGAGGCGCGGGTCGTCGCGAACTTCTCGAGCGGTCCGATCTTGTGGATCACGAAGGTCTTGGCCGTCCTTTCCAGGGTCACGGTTACTTGTTTCCCTTCCGTTGAGATCGTGAACTCGACGAGCCTCGCGCCGCCCTGCCGCGCGGCTTTGGCGGCCTCGGCCTCGGCGGCCTGCGGGTCGCGGCTGTTGCCGTAGACGAGCGCCGCCTCGCGGGCCGCGGTCTGAGCGGTGCCGTCCACTCCGACGCGGGCCACGATCACGGCGCCGGCTTCGAAGAAGGCCAGGCCGAGCAGCAGCAAAGAGACCGCCAGCCGGACGAGCCATCCGGTGATGATGCCGCCGCGCTGGCGCGGTTCGATCGCCGCGGTGCTCATGATCCCGACCCTTCCTGCGACCCGTTGCGCGTGGACGCCCGCCGGCCGAATCGCCCGGTGACCATGCGCACCAGCGGACGGAACTCGTCCAGGCGCAAGGCGATCGACAGCGAGGCGTAGAGTATAAGTCCCGCGGTCACGGCCCCCCCGACCTGCAGAAGCTGGCCACCCAGCGTCTCGACGCCTACGGTGCGCTCTACCAGCCGCGCCACCGCCCACGACGCGGCCGCCGTCACGACCGAGGCCAGCCCGATGCGCAGGTGGCTCGACAGCAGCCGCCGTCCGTCGATGCCCTTCAGCTCCCTTCGCAATAGATAGCCGCCGTAGGCGAGCGCGAAGACGTAGGAGATCGTGTGGCCGAGGGCAAGGCCGGGCACGCCCATCGACCGGTACAGCGGCACGTCGACCGCGATGTTGATCAGCACGGCCACGCCGTTGACGATCCAGGGTGTCTTGGTGTCCTGCCGGGCGTAGAACGCGCGCATGATCTGCTGGAACGCGGCATAGGCGTACAGGCCGGCGGCCATCAGTACGAACGTGTCGGCATAGAGCTTGGTGGACTCGGCCGAGAAGACGCCGTGCTCGAGCAGAAGCCGGATGATCGGAGCGCCGAGCGCGACGAATCCCGCGGCCGCGGGCAGCACCACGAAGGCGGTCGTGCGCAGCCCGAGCGACAGGTCTTCCCGAAACCGTCTCAGATCGCCGTTGACGTGATGCTCCGCGAGCGAGGGAACCAGAGCCGTCATCACCGATACCGCGAAGATCCCGTAGGGAAGCTGATACAGGATGAAGGCGGCCTGGAAGGCGCTGATGCCGCCCTCGGTGCGGTTGGCGAGCATGTAGACGACCCAGAGTCCGAGCTGGTTGATGATCACGTAGCCGAACGAGTATTTGGCGAGCGTGCCGACGTGGCGCACGGCCGGGTGCCGCCACTCCCACGCGCGCGGCTGGTAGCCGCCGGGAAGCTTGCGCACGAACGGCCACAGCACCATCGTGAACACGATCACGCCCAGCGTCGTCCCGCCCGCAAGCACCCACTTCTCGGCGCCGGTCAGCGTCGCCAGGTTCGGCACGCCCCCGCCGTGCATCGAGCGGAACACGATGAACGTGGCGATGACGATGAGGTTGTTGAGCACCGGCGCGAACATGGGCGCGGCGAACTTGCGGTGCGCGTTGAGCAGCCCGGTCAGGACTGCTCCCATCGCGTAGAAGATCATCTGGGGCATGAAGATGCGAAGGAAGAACGCGCCGGTCGCCTCCATCTCGGCCCGCACGACCGGGTCGGGCACGCGGAAGGTGTAGATCTTGATGATCCACGGCGCGGCGATCACGGTGACGATCGCGAACAGGCCCGCGATCAAAAACGCTGCATTCAGGATCGTCGAGGCGAGCTTCCAGGCCTCGTCGCGGGCGCGCGTCTTGATGTACTCGACGAAGACGGGTACGAAGACGGTGGCGAGAATCTCGCCGAGCACGAGCTGGTAGACGATGTTCGGCAGCGAGTTCGCGAGGTTGTAGGTGTCGGGAAGCTTCGACTCCGCGCCTCCGATGGCCCAGGCCATCACCGACAGGCGCACGAACCCGGTGATGCGCGAGGCGGCCGTCCCGACGCTCATCACGGCGGTCGAGCGCGCCAGCGAAGGGGCGGAGGATGCGGGGGCCGGGGCGTCTTCCGCGGGACCGTCGGTCGCCATCGCGGGCGATCGTATCAGGCAGGTTGCGGCCGCTCGCCCGTGGCGGGGTTCGTTTTTCGTGGAGCTTTTTCGGCGGCGGGCGTGCCGCGCCGCCGCTTGCCGCCCCGGCGGAACCAGGCCGCGATCAGCACCGCCGCGCCGCCCCCGACCGCGATGAGCGCGACCGCGCTCACGGCCGTGGAACGCACCACGAGCTCGTCGTCGCCGATCGGATAGGTGCCGTCGGGTGTGCGCAGCTCGATTTTGACGCCGAAGGTGCCCGCAGCGAGCGCTTTGGCCGGCACCGCGACCGTTTCGGATCGGCCCGGCACTTGGACGGTGAGCCGCTCGCCGTCGGGAAAGTCCACCTTCGAGGACAGCAGCCGCACCTGGACGGCCACGGCGTAGCCGGTCTCGTTGAGGATCGTCACCGGAAGCTGCCCCGTTCGGGAGGTCAGCGTGACCCGCCGTGCCGCGGCCCCGATCTGGCTCACGATCCGGTCGGCGGTCTGCTTGGCGCTGCGCGCCATGTCGGTTCCCGCGCCGGTGCCGGCCCAGTCGGCGCTCGCCGCGGCGAGCACGAGCCGGTCGAGGTCGGCGGCCGGATCCGGGGGCTGCACCACGACGCGGGACAGGATGTCGATCGCGCGCCGGGCGGTGCGAAGCGTCTGCATCTCGGCGCGCGGCCCGATGTTGCCCAGCGGCAGGGGCTCCGGGTCCTCCTCGGGCGGCACGACCTCGACCAGTTCGCTGGCGCTTCGCATCGAGACCCAGGGAGCGGCCGACAGCGCGTCGGAGAGCGCCCGGATCGACGCGGCCGGCGGCGTCGTCGCGGTCGCGATCACGATCGCGCGCCCGTCGGCCAGGGTGGGGCGCTCGAGCCAGGCCGAAGCCGTCTCGGCCAGCGCGCTCTGCGCGAGCAGCACCGGGTCGCCGCCGTTGGGGGCGGAGGCTCCTTCCAGATGCGCGCGGATCGCCTCGTCGGCGGGAAGCACGTTGAGCCGGACGCCGCCGCGGCCCGAGACGCGCACGGGCCGGTCGTGGCCGAACGGTCCCGGGTGAGGCGGCAGGATGCTCGGATCCATCACGACCGTGCGCACGCCGTAGCCCGCGACCGCCGCGGCGGCGCGCGAGTCGATCCGAAGCCCGGCCGGCACGAACACCGACACGTTCGGAGTGCGGCCGAACACCTCCGACACGGTCTGCAGCCCCATCGAGACCTGCTTTCCGACGTCGTCGGCCATCTCGGCGTGGATGAGCGAGACCAGATCGGCCCGCGAGTAGGGCGTCGCGGCGATCTCCACCGAGGACTTCGCCATCGCCGCCTTGATCCGGCCGACCGCCGCGCCGGCCGCCCGCGGGATCGCGTCGCCGGCGACCGACTGCAGGATCTGCCGGCCGTTGCGGCGCGCGAAGCCGTCGGTCAGGTCGGCGAGCTGGTCGGCCAGCAGGCCGCTGGGCGCGTAGGTCACGCGCAGCGACGACGCGTCGGCCGCCGCGGCAAGGCGGTCCGACAGCACGCCTTCGGGTCCGAGCGCCTCGTCGACGGTCCCGCCGGGGTAGGTTCCGTCGCCGTCGAAGAGCGCCTTGTGGTGGACGGGCAAAACCCAGGTGACGTTGAGGCGCTCTTCCGGTGGCGTGGGAAGGAACACGATCGCGCTGTAGCCGGTCCAAAGCTCGCGGTCGGAGCCTTCGGCGCGGATTCGCACGGGGTAGACGCCGGGCCGCGACGACCGGCGGGCGGCGAAGACGCTGCTGACCCGGGCCAGGTCGCGCTCGAGCGGAAGGACGACGGTGGTGTCCGGCGTCACGGTCTCCGATAGCCACTCGGTGGTCTCGCCGGCGACCACGGTTTGTGGCCGCCCTTGCAACGATGCGTTGAGCGCGGAGCGGGACAGGACCCGCTGGTAGATGGTCAGACGGATGCGGGCGTCTTCGATCGGGACGGTCCCGGTGTTGCGCAGACGCAGCGAAAGCCGGAAGGGCGTTTCGAGCGTGTTGTAGGGCGTGAACGAGGTGATCCGCACGCTCGCGGCCGGCTCGGGGGACGCCGATTGGCCGGCCGCCGGTCCCGCGACCGCGATCGCGCAGAGGGCGGCGAGCAGCGCCGCGGCGCGGAGCCTACGCACGGATCGATGCGAGCGCCTTGCGGATGGTGGCGCGCTCGTTCGGATACGAGCATGCCTTCAGCGCATCCTCCACGCTGAACCATTCGACTCGCTCCGCTTCGTCGTCGCGGCGAGAGAAGTCGCCGCCGGTCATGCGCATGGCGAAGTAGTGCACGTACTTGTGGTAACGCGTCTCGTCCGGCGCCCACACGAACCAGTAGTCGATCGTCTGGGCCTTGGCGACGATCTCGGCGTCGAGACCGGTTTCCTCGCGCACCTCGCGCACGGCGGCCTGCTCGGGAGTCTCGCCGGCCTCGACCGCCCCCTTGGGCAGGCTCCAGCGCTGCTTGCCGTTGGGAGTGGTGTGGCCGAGCAGGACGACGCGTTCGTCGCCGTCGAAGACGACGCCGCCCGCGCTGGTCGCCGTGGACGTTTTCACGCCAACGAGGATACGGCGCGCAGCGCGGCGGCGCGGGTGCGTCGTTCGGTTCGTCGTGCCTGCGTCTCTCAGAGGCAGCGCTCGGCTATCGAGAGCCGCCCTTGCGGCCGATGCTGCGATAGAACTCGACGCCGTAGCGTTGCTTGGTGGCCTCGCCGCCCTTCTTGCCACCCATGCGGCCGATGCGGCCGAAGTAATCCTGGCCGTGGCGCTCCTTGGTGCGAAGCCCGCCCTTGCGGCCGGCCTCGGCCCTGGTCATCTTGCGGCGGGGCGCGTCTCCCTCGATGCGATGGTCCCGCTCGTCGCTGCGGCTCGCGGCCTCGCTGCGGGGGTACTCCATCGCGGCCCCCCGGGCGGCTTCCGGCGCGGTTTCGGCCCCGGCTTCCGGCTCGGTCCGCTGATCGAAGCGGCTCCGCAGATCTTCCATGACGTTGCGCTCCTCATTCACCGATATCCACCTCCAGCTTCGGGCACTCCAACATAGGAGTTTTTTAAGGTTCGACCACAGGTTAACCCGCTTTTCGCCTGCCTTGCACGTGCCCAGGTCAGAGGGGGTAGGGCGGATCAAGGAACGGTCCGGTCGCAAGCGGCCCGTATGATTGCGGCGGTGATCGAGCGCATCGTCGAGTGGGTGACCCCGGTCTTTGCCGAGTGGGGCCTTTTGCTCGTATTTCTTGCGACTTTTCTCGAAACGTCCGCCTTTCTGGGCTTGATCGTCCCGGGGGAGACCGTCGTCATCCTGGGCGGGATCCTTGCCAACCCCACCTTCCGCGGCGAGTTCACCGAGGCCGGCTCGCTCGAGATCACCATCCAGCAGGTGATCGTCGTGGCGATCGTAGGGGTGATCGCGGGCGACCAAGCCGGATACATGATCGGCCGCGTCGGCGGCAGAAAGCTCGCCCATCGATGGAAGCGGCTGCTGCGGCCCGAGCGGCTTGCGGCCGCGGAAGCCTACTATCGCCAGCACGGCGGAAAAACGGTGTTCCTCGGCCGCTTCACGCCGTTCCTGCGCTCGCTGGGCGCGATGGTCGCGGGCATGTCCCGCATGCGCTACTGGCGCTTCACGCTGTGGGATCTGGCGGGCGCGATCCTGTGGGGGATCGGCATCCCGATGGTCGGCTACATCTTCGGCCGCTACGGCACGGCCAGCATCAAGGCGATCGACCGCTTCCTGAAGGCTCCCGGGTTCGCCTTGCTTGCTCTCCTGACGATCGGCATGTTCATCTACTGGCGGCGCCGCAAGAAGGAGCGCGAGCTCGCGGGGGACTCCTGGCGGCGAGAAGAGGCCGCCGCGGGCAAGTCGCGCAAGCCCAATGTCGGATAGGGCGGTCCGCCCGTACCCGTCACATCCACGCCGTCTGGACCCCCGAAAGTGAAGGATCCGGCTCCGCCGCTCGCTTCGCAGGTCAAGGGCGCCGCCGGCTGCGCCGATTCCAATAGCGTCGGCCCGCACCGGAGGCCGTCAGGACGCCTGCCCGGAGGCCCCGTGAATATCGAAGAGCTTCTCAGAACCGCGGTCGAACGTCGCGCATCGGACCTGCACCTTCGGGCCGGAGGCCCTCCGTACATGCGCGTGGACGGAGACCTGTTCCCCGTGGACGCGCCGGCCCTGCCGGCCACCGAAACCGAACGGCTTGCGTTCGATCTGATGAGCGACAAGCAAGCTCGCCAGTTTCAGTCCACCAACGAATGCGACTTCGCCTTCACGGTGCCGGGCCTGTCGCGATTCCGCGTCAACGTCTTCCGTCAGCGAGGCTCGGTGGGTCTGGCGATCCGGCGCGTGCTGCCGGGCGGCTCCTCGTTCGAGGCGTTGAACCTTCCGCCGGCGGTGCGGCGGCTGGCGGCCGAGCTGCGCGGCCTGGTTCTGGTGACCGGCGCGACCGGCTCGGGCAAGACCACCACGACCGCGGCGATGCTGCATCACATCAACATGTCGCGCCGATGCCATGTCGTCACGATCGAAGATCCGATCGAGATCCTGCATAGCGACCGGATGGCGATCATCGATCAACGTGAGGTCGGCATCGACACCGAAGACTTTCACTCCGCCTTGAAATACGTCATGCGCCAAGACCCCGACGTGATCTTCATCGGCGAGATGCGCGACGTCGAGACGGTCCGTGCCGCGCTGGCCGCGGCCGAGACCGGCCACTTGGTGATCTCGACGCTGCACACGCTGGATGCGACCGAGACCGTCAACCGCATCATCGACTTCTTCCCGCCGCATCAGCAGCAGCAGGGGCGTCTGGCGCTGGCCGGCACCTTGAAGGGCATCGTGTCGCAGCGGCTTCTGCCGCGCGCCGACGGCAAAGGCCGCGTGCCCGCCGTCGAGGTTCTCGTCGCCAACGGGCGCATCTTCGAGATGATCACCAACTCCGAGCACACGCACCTGATCCACGACGTGATCGCGGAAGGCGACTTCTACGGCATGCAGACCTTCGACCAGAACCTGATGACGCTCTACCAGGAGGGCGTGGTCACGCTGCAGGATGCGATGGCCGCGGCGACCAACGCGCACGACTTTACGGTGGCGCTGCGCAAGGTCGGCCTGGCCTAGGTCTGATAGACCTAGCGGCGTGACTCTCTACGATCGCATCGGGCGTTCCTATGCGCGCCATCGCGCGGCCGAGCCGGCCATCGAGGAGCGCATCAAAGCGGCGTTCGGAGATGCGGTGAACGTGGTCAACGTAGGAGCCGGGACCGGCTCCTACGAACCGCGGGATCGCATCTGCGTGGCGGTCGAGCCGTCTCCGGTCATGATCGAGCAGCGTCCGCCGAATGCCGCGCCGGTCGTGGCCGCGTTCGCCGAAGCGTTGCCGTTCGCCGACGACACCTTCGATGTCGCGATGGCGGTGCTGACCGTGCATCACTGGAACGATCCCGAGGCGGGCCTGCGCGAGATGCGCCGCGTCGCGTCGCGGGTGGTGATCTTCGGATTCGATCTGGTCGCGCTGCACGAGCGCTTCTGGCTGATCCGCGACTATCTGCCCGAGCTGCTCACGCTGGAGTCCGGGTCGCCCACCGTCGAGCGCGCCGCCGAGATCACCGGCGCCGCCTCGATCGAATCGGTTCCGTTGCCGGCTACGTGCCGCGACGGGTTCATGCCCGCGTATTGGGCGCGTCCCGAGGCGTATTTGGATCCGTCGGTGCGGTCGGCGATCTCGGTGTTTCACCGCCTGGATCCGGCGATCGTGCGCCGCATGGTGATGAAGCTGTCGGAGGATCTCGGCTCGGGCCGATGGGACAAGCGCTACGGCTCGCTGCGCGATACCAAAGAGCTGGAGCTGGGCTTTCGCC
>DATLFO010000259.1:0-11945 GCA_035541035.1 Actinomycetota bacterium | reverse complement strand
ATCCTGTGCCGTCACGAGCAGGGGGTCGTAGGCAGGCAGGATGGCGCCGCCGGGAATCCCGAAGATCACCTCGCCGCCCTCTTGCTCGAGCGACTTGATGACTGCTTGCGCTCCGGTCAGCTTCATCGGCCTTCACTCCGTTCTTCGTCGCGGCGGGCAGCCATTGCGCCGTGCGTGGCATCCGCGTAGCGGTCTCCTTCGCGGAGAATCTCGGCGATCACGTCCTGCGAGGGCGCGACCCGGACCCCGACCGCTGCGAGGTCCTGCAAGTTGTAGTGGTGGGTCTCGTCACCGGTGGTGGCGAGCGCGTCCGGAACCGCGACCACGTCGTAGTCGAGCCCGATCGCGTCGAACATGGTCGTGCGCGGGCAGTTGGGCAGGTTCTCGCCGACGACGACGATCTTGTTGACGCCGGCGCGGCGCAGCAGCAGATCCAGGTTGGTGAAGGCGAACGCACTGAAGCGCGACTTCATCACCACCGGCTCGCCGGGCTCCGGGGTCAGCCGGTCCACGATCTGCGCGCCCCAGGTTCCCTCGACGAGGAAGCCCGGCTGGTTCTGGAAATACGGCACCCGGAATCGCTCCACGTCCCACGTGTCTCGGCGGTAGGTGCGCACGACGTGGATGACCGGGGCCTTGGCCTGGCGGAACGCGTCGAGCACCGACGCCATGACCGGGACCTTGTGGGCGGCGTCGGGCAAGAAGGCCCGCCCGTCCGGATGAGCGAAGTCGTTCTGCATGTCGATGATGATCAACGCCGTGCGGTTCATTCCGTGTCACCTTCCGCTTTCATCCCGTTTTCGGCCCGCTGCTCGGTTCTCTGAACTGCATTTTCCCCGGAAACAAAAAACCTCTCGAGTTCGAGAGGTCGGCGCGCGCGCCCGCAGGCGCAACGCGCTCAGGAAAGAACTACGACGACGAACGTCGTCTCGCGGCCCTTTCCGGTGATCTTCATGGTTGCCGGATTATGTCCGCCGCCCTGCCGGAGTGTCAAGCAGCATCGCTTCGGACGGAAATAGACCGATTTGTGGGTGCGTCCCGACGGGGGAAGCGGCCGCGCGGAGGCCGAAAGGGACGGCGAAGCCATTGCAAGGGCCACCTGCGAGGGGGAGAAATCATGATCGCACGAGCCATTATGGCCGCCGCGCTGGTCGCGGCTGCGCTTACCGGCGGAGCCATCGCCCAAGAGATGCCACGGGGCGAAATCCGATGCATCGTCTCCGAGGCCAACCCTGCCTGCGGATTCTTTGCCGCGGGACCGGCCGCCTTCGACTCCGCCCGCGTCGGGCCGTGGGTCGTGCGCATCTATCGGGATTCCGAGCTCGTCTGGTCCTACGGCGGCAGCGCGCCGAGCACTTGGACGATCCCGTCCCAACCCGGGGATCTGGTCGAAGCCGCGATCGTCACGAGCGACCCCCTGTGCCCGCCGGCAGACGGCGTGCCCGAATGCCACGGCGCGGGCGTGATCGTCCTGACCGAGAAGCCGGCCCCCGAGACCGAGTAATCTTCCGCGCCGGCGCCGCCTGCCGCGGCGGCGCGCGAGGAGGAGGCCATCGAAAATCCGCTGTCGCACGCCCGCATCGGATTGGTCGGATCGGGCGAGTTCACACCGGCGATGACCGGGATCGATCGCGAGCTGCTGCGGTCGATCGGGCCCTCGCCGCGTGTCGTCGTCCTGCCGACGGCCGCGGGCGGCGAGGATCCCGGGGACTGGGCCTATCGGGGCGTCGAGCATTTCACCCGGCTCGGCGCACAAAGCGTCGCGCTGATGGTGCTGGACCGCATCCACGCCTCCGATCCCGCGCACGTCGCCGAGATCGAACGCGCCGATCTCGTGTACTTCTCGGGCGGCAAGCCGGCGCGGCTCATGGCCGCGATCGAAGCCTCTCCCCTATTCGACGGCATGCTGCGGGCGCGGGCGAACGGCGCGTGGATCGTGGGCGCGTCGGCGGGCGCGATGGTGCTCGGCGACTGGACGCTCGTCCACACCGAGGCGGATCCGCACGGCACGCCGACGATCTGGACGATCGGCCTGGGCATGCTGCAGGGCATCGCCACCGTGCCCCACTACGACATTTGGCTCGAAGGCCCGCAGCTCGCCGCCGAGATCTCGCCGCAATGCACGGTCTTCGGCGTGGACGAGGACTCGGCGCTGCTGCTGGACGAGACCGAGGCGCTGGTGCGCGGACGCGGCGGCGTGGTCGTGTGGAGCGAAAGCGGCGCGCGGCGTTATGCCGACGGCGCGCGGTTCTCGCTCACCGACGCGGTTCGGTCGCTGCGGCGCTCGTAAGCGTCACGGCGAGGAGCAGCCGAACACGCCGGTTCCGGGGCCGCGGTGCCGGCAGCGCAGCATCGTACCCGGAGCCACCTGCAGCACGGGAGAGCGCCGCACGCATTGTGCGGCCGGCGCGCTGAGCGGACCCGCCCCGGTGGCGGGGGCGCTGCACACGAACAGGACCTGCTCGTCGGGCCCTTCACGAAGGACGATCTCGAGCGTGATCGACATCGGCTCGCCCCAGGCGGTCCCGGCGCCGAAGACCGTGACCCGGCGGCCGCCGTACTCGAACGGGCACGAGGACGAGATCGGTCCTTCGATGAAACGCTCCGTGCACGACGAGTACGCGGGATACGGCAGGTGATCGGTCGCCGCCGCGGGAGCAACGAGCGAGGCGGTCACGATCGCGGCGGCGATGGCGCGTGCTTTCACGGCAGCTCTCCCCTGGTCGGCGGCTCCGCCCGGCCGCGGAAAGGAGGGTCCGCCTACCGCCAGACAGCCCCTTCGGCGGCCGAGCTCACGCGGGTAGCATACTTCCCGAAAACCCCTTTTGTGTACCTCGGGGCGGGCGGCCGCCAGGCGCCGCGGCGTGCTTCGAGGTCCGCCGCTACGTCGATGCGCCGGTTCGGTACGTCCACGGTGATCGCGTCACCTTCGGCGACGAGCGCGATCGGTCCGCCGACGGCTGCCTCGGGCGAGACGTGGGCGATCATGTTCCCATGCGTGGCGCCGCTGAAGCGGCCATCGGTGATCAGGCACACGTGCTCGCCCAGGCCCGCCCCGTTCACGGCCGCCGTGACCGCAAGCATCTCGCGCATGCCCGGCCCGCCGCGCGGCCCCTCGTAGCGGATCACGATCACGTCGCCCGCGTTGATCCGTCCCTGGATGACCGCAGCCATCGCATCCTCCTCGCGGTCGAACACACGGGCGGGCCCCGAGAAGGAGCCGTGACCGCCCGCGACCTTGGCCACGCAGCCGTCCGGAGCCAGATCGCCGCGCAGGATCGCGAAGCCGCCGTACGGCGAGATCGGCTGCGCCACCGGGTAGACCACGCTGCGGTCGCTCGACAGCGCCGTGTCCCGCAGGTTCTCCTCGATGCTCTTGCCCGTGACGGTGATTGCGTCGCCGTTGAGCAGATCCGCGTCGAGCAGCTCGCGCATCACGGCGGGGATGCCGCCCGCCTTGTCGATGTCCAGCATGACGAAGCGACCCCACGGCTTGGCGTCCACGATGATCGGGGTTCGCCGGGCGATCCGATCGAAATCGTCGAGCTCGAGCTCGGTCTCGGCTTCGCGCGCGATGGCGAGCAGATGCAGCACCGCGTTGGTCGAGCCGCCGCACGCGACGACCACCGTGATGGCGTTCTCGAGTGAGGCGCGGGTGATGATGCGCCGCGGCGTCAGTCCCTGCTCGAGCATGGGCAGCAGCGCCTCGCCGCTGGCGCGTGCGAATTCGTCGCGCCGGGCGTCCAGCGCGGGCGGGGACGCGCTGCCGGGCAGCGACAGGCCCATCGCCTCGATCGCCGCCGCCATCGTGTTGGCGGTGAACATGCCGCCGCACGAGCCCGCACCCGGACAGGCGGCCCGCTCGAGGGCGAGCAACTCGTCGTCGGTCATGTTTCCGGCCGAGTGGGTGCCCACGGCCTCGAACACGTCCTGGATCGTGACGTCGCGGCCGGCGTAGTGGCCGGGCATGATCGATCCGCCGTAGAGGAACACGCTCGGGATGTCCAAGCGGGCCGCACCCATGACCATGCCGGGCAGCGATTTGTCGCAGCCCGCGATCGTGACCAGACCGTCGAAGCGCTCCGCGTGCGCGACCAGCTCGACCGAGTCCGCGATGACCTCGCGGCTGATCAGCGAAGCGCGCATGCCTTCGTGACCCATCGCGATTCCGTCCGACACGGCGATGGTCGTGTACTCGACCGGGACGCCGCCTGCGGCGCGCACCCCCTCTTTCGCGTAGCCGGCGAGCGTGTTCAGGTGCACGTTGCACGGCGTGACCTCGTTCCACGAGGAAGCGACGCCGACCTGGGGCTTGCCGAAATCCTCTTCGGTGAAGCCGACGGCGCGCAGCATGGCGCGGGCGGGCGCGCGCTGCGGCCCTTCGGTGACGTCGCGGCTGCGGTGCCGCGGATCGAACTGGGGATCGCTCATGGCGAGCAGGATATCGCAGGCCCGCCAGCGGCCCGGACCGCCTACGACGGCGGCAGCACCGGCAGGCCGGTCTGGGGCGCCGGGGATCCGCGCAGATCCATCGCCGCCAGGATCGCGTCCTCGACCTCGTCGTCGTGGTCGAAGTGGCGGTTGCCGTCGCCCATCAACGAGGCACGCCACAAGATCGAGAAGACGCCGAGCGAAAACACCGTCAGCAGCACGTAGGTCGCCGTGGATCGCGTAGGCTGGGGCGGCCGGGCCGGAAACGACGGCGCCATGCCGAGCCGGTACATGACCCACTCGACGTTCTCGGCCCACGAGGTCTCCCAGGTGTCGAGGAAGTTGAAGTCGCGATGCAGCGCCGCGTTCGTGATCGCTCCGTGCACGAGCAGCCCGATCACACCCGCGTCGAAGATCAGCGAGCCGACCGCCACCAGATCGGGCTGACCGGCCACGCCGAGATCCGGATCGTAGAGCGCGGAGAACATCGCGATTCCGGCGAAGGTGGCGAACAGCAGGACCGCGCGGACCGCGGCGGTGGTCTGGGCGTTGCGGCGGTTCTTGCGCTCGTAGGTCTCGATCTGGGCATGGATGCGCGACAGGTTGTCGAGGCCCTCCTGGACATCGCCTCGCACGCGCAGCGAATCCGCCTTCGCCGCCAGCGCGTGCCACAGCGACGTCGAGACCGCGAGCCGCCGGCGAACGTGATCGACGCGCCGCTCGACCAGCTTGAGCGTGCCGTAGATCGAGTACAGACCGCCGGTCAGCACCGCCCAGCCGAAGTAGGTTCCCCAGCGGAATCGGTAGTCGGTCGCGTCGCGGCGGCCGATCTCGGCCAGCAAGAACTGCTCGGGGCTCATGGACATGCGGGTCCATTCTGCCGCACCGGCGAAGTTGACCGCCGCAGGCGGGTCGGGCAGGCTCGGCAATCCGATGCGAGCAGCCTGTCCACGATGCGGCGCGCCGGCCGATCCGGATGCCACGGCCTGCGCGGCCTGCGGCTACGTTCGCGCCCCGATCGCGCAGGCGCGGCGGCCGATGCCGGTCCCGGTCGAGGACCGCGCCCCCGCTGCGATGGTACTTGCAGTGCTCGGGCTCGCGATCCCGTTCGTGTGCAGCATCGCGGCGATCGTGCTGGGGCTGCGCTCGAAGCGAGCGCTGTCGCGGTCACCGGACCGGGGCGGACGCAGGCTCGCTGCGATCGGGATCTGGCTCGGGGCCTTCGGGCTCGCGTCCTGGACCGCGATCGCGACCCTGATCGCGCTCGGATGAGCTAGAGCGGCGGCTGCGGAGGGGCCGGCGTCATCGTCTGCGGCGCGATGCCGAGCGCGGCAAGGATCGCGTCCTCGCTTCGCTCCTCGGCGTCGAAGTGCTCGTTGCCGTCCTTCATGATCACGGAGCGCCACCAGATCGAGAACAGGCCCGCGGTCAAGACCGTCAGGAGCACGTAGAGCCAGGTGCTGCGGTCGGGTGTGCGATGCGCCGGCTTCGCGATCGGGCCGCCGATCTCGAGGCGCTGCATGACCCACTCGGCATTCTCGGCCAGCGCCACCTCCCAGGTCTCGAGGAACCGGAAGTCCTTGTTCAGGAAATGGTTGATGTAGGCACCAACCACCGTGAACACCACGCGCAGGATGGTCCAGAGGCCCGGCTCACGCTTGTTGCGGCGCTCGAAGGACTCGATCTCGGCGTGCACGCGGGACAGGTTGTCGAGCCCGGGCTGCACCAGATCCCGCTTGTCGGCCGCGTCGGCGCGCTCGGCAAGAACTTGCCACAGGTACGACGAGAAGGCGAGCCGGCGCCGGGCGTGCTCGGCGCGTCGCTGCACCAGGCGATACGTCGCGTAGTGGCTGTAGATGCCCATCGTGAGGATGGTCCATCCGATGTAGGTGCCCCATGCGAAGCGGTAGTCGGTGTCCGGCCGGTTGCGAACCGATTGGGCCAGCAGCTGCTCGGCATTCGAAGCCATCGACTATCCCTCCAGGGCCGCACGAAGACGTTCGTTAACCAGCTTGGGGTTCCCCTGACCTTTGAGCGCCTTCATGCTCTGCCCGACCAGGAATCCGAAGACCTTCTCCTCGCCGCCACGGAACCGCTCGACCTCGGCCGCGTTGGCGGTCAGGACCTCGGCGATGATCGCGTCGATCGCGCCGGTGTCGCTGACCTGCTCCAAGCCTTGCTCGGCCACGATGGTCGCCGGATCCTTGCCGGACTCGAACGAAAGCTGAAGGACGCGCTTGCCCGTGTTGAGGTTGATCGCGCCCTCCCCGACCAGCTTGATCAGCCCGGCGAGCGCCTTCGGCGAGACGGGACTGTCCGCGATGTCGGCACCGCGGTCGCCGAGCCAGCGCGCCAGCTCGCCCGCCATCCATACGGCCGCGTCACGCGCGGGTGTGCCTCCGGCGATGACCGCTTCGAAGTAGCTCATGCTTGCCGGCGACGCGCCGACGAACGCGGCGTGCTCTGTGGCCAGCCCGTGCTCGGTCTCGAGCCGCACGCGTCGCGCGGCGGGAAGCTCGGGCAGGGCGGCGCGGAGCCCGGCGACCCATGCCTCGTCCGGCTCGATCGGCACCAGATCCGGCTCGGGGAAGTAGCGGTAGTCGAACGCCTCTTCCTTGGAGCGCAGCGTCTTGGTCACGCCGGTGGACTCGTCGAAGTGGCGGGTCTCCTGCACGATCGGCTCACCCGCGTCCAGCAACTTGGCCTGACGCTCGATCTCGAAGGCGACGGCGCGGCCGAGCGAGCGAATCGAGTTCAGGTTCTTGACCTCGACGCGCGTGCCCCAAGGCGTGCCCGGCTTGTGGATCGAGATGTTCGCGTCGCAGCGCAGGGAGCCTTCCTCCATGCGCACGTCCGATACGCCCAGCGTCGCCAGGATCGAGCGAAGCTCGGTCAGGTAGGTCATTGCCTGCTCGGCGCTGCGCACGTCGGGTTCGGAGACGATCTCCATCAGTGGCACGCCCGCGCGGTTGTAGTCCACCAGCGAGTGCGTCGCCTCCGAGATGCGGCCGCTCGACCCCACGTGCAGCGACTTCCCGGTGTCCTCCTCCATGTGCACGCGCGTGATGCCGACCCGGCCGCCGTCCACGTCCAGATAGCCGCCGGTGCAGATCGGGTTGTCGTACTGCGAGATCTGATAGTTCTTCGGCATGTCCGGATAGAAGTAGTTCTTGCGGTGGAAGATCGTGCGCGGCGCGACGCTGCAGTTCAGCGCCAGACCGATCTTGATCGCGTCTTCGACCGCCCGCTCGTTGACCACGGGCAGCGAGCCGGGTTCGCCGAGGCACACGGGACACACATTCGTGTTCGGCTCGGCCCCGAAGTGCGCCGGGCACGAGCAGAACATCTTCGAGTTCGTGCTCAGCTCGCAGTGCACCTCGAGCCCGATGACCGGTTCGTAATCTGACACGCTCATCGCTTGGGGATCCTTTGCCGGTAGTAGTCGCGGACGTGCTCGCGGTTGCGGATGCCGAGGAAGCCGATCACCGCGACCAGGATCGGGCCGATCGGGATGGCCGCCAGCATCAAAGCGAGGGCCACCATGCCGGCCACCAGCCCGGGCGGGCGCGACCAGCCCGCGGCGAGCGCGAACGGTCCGGTCAGGGCCAGGTACCCGCCGATGATCGCGTACGCCTTGGCCAACCCCTCCCAGTCCAGCGCCGATCCGAGCCAGAATGCCAGGCCGCCCGCGATCAGGAAGAAGCCACCGACGATTTGGAGCATCAGGATCGCGGCGGGCTTGGGCACCCGGCCGCTCCACTGCGGGGCGCCATTCGACTGCGCGTCCACGGCGGTCACGCCCATAGCGGCGGATCGGGCAGCGGGCCGCGGTCGGCTTCGAAGGCGTTGGCGGCCCGGAACATCAGCGGCTCGGCCATCGGCGGGCCCATCAGCTGCAGGCCGACGGGCAGGCCGTCCTCGGCAAGGCCGCACGGCACGCTGATCCCGCAGGCACCGGCAAGGTTGGACGGGATGGTGAACAGGTCCGCAAGGTACATCGAGATCGGGTCGTCGGCCCGCTCGCCGATCTTGAACGCGGTCGTCGGCGAGGTCGGCGACAGGATCAGGTCGAAGCGCTCGTAGGCCTTCTCGAACTCGCGGATCACGAGCGTGCGGACCTTCTGCGCCTTGCCGTAGTACGCGTCGTAGTAGCCGGCGCTGAGTGCGTAGGTGCCGAGCATCACGCGTCGCTTGACCTCGTCGCCGAAGCCTTCGGCGCGCGTGCGGCTGTTCATCTCGGCCACGTCGCGGCCGCCGGCGCGCATGCCGTATCGAACGCCGTCGTAGCGCGCGAGGTTCGAGGAGCACTCGGCGGGCGCGATCAGGTAGTAGGCCGACAGCGCGTACTCGAACGACGGCAGCGAAATCTCGTCGACCGAGGCGCCGAGCCCGGCGAGCCGGTCGGCCGCCTCGCGCACGCGGTCGCGCACCCCCTGCTGCGTTCCCTCACCCATCGACTCGGTCCATAGCCCGATGCGCAGCCCGTTCACCCCGTCGTCGAGCCCCGAGACCATGTCGGGCGCGTCGCCCGGCACGCTGGTCGAGTCACGCGGGTCGTGGCCGGCGATCGACTGCAGTAGCAGCGCGGCGTCGCGCACGGAGCGCGCGAACGGACCGACCTGATCCAGCGAGGACGCGAACGCGATCAGCCCGTAGCGCGAGACCAGCCCGTAGGTGGGCTTGACGCCGACGATGCCGCACAGCGCGGCGGGCTGGCGGATCGATCCGCCCGTGTCGCTGCCGATGCCAAGCGGCGCCTGGCCCGCGGCGACCGCGGCGGCGCTCCCGCCGCTGGAGCCGCCCGGCACGCGCGCGAGATCCCAGGGGTTGCGCGACGGGCCGAATGCGCTGTTCTCGGTCGATGAGCCCATCGCGAACTCGTCCATGTTGGCCTTGCCGACCGTGACGATGCCGGCGTCGTTCATGCGCTGCACGACGGTGGCGTCGTAGGGCGGCACGTACTCGCCCAGGATCTTCGACCCGGCGGTGGTGCGGATCCCGTCGGTGCACAGCACGTCTTTCAACGCGAGCGGCACGCCCGCGAGCGGGCCGAGCGGCTCACCCGCCGCGCGCGCGTCGTCCACGCGCTCGGCCTGCGCGCGCGCGTGCTCGGCCGTCACGGTGAGCATCGCGTGCACATCCGGATCGGTGGCCTCGATGCGCGCCAGGTGCGCGTCGGCGACCTCGGCCGCGCTCACCTCACCGCCGGCGATCATCGCCGCGAGCGTCGCGCCGTCCAGGCGCCACAGATCGCTCATTGCGGCTCCTCCATGATGCGCGGGACCTTGAAGCGGCCCTGCTCGGATTCGGGCGCGGTCGACAGCGCCTTGTCCTGCGGCAGGCACTCGCCCGCCACGTCGGGCCGCAGCACGTTCACCAGCGGGATCGCGGTCGAGGTGGGCGGCACGTCCTCGGCGGCGAGCGCCATGACGCGCTCGGCATGCTCGAGGATCGAGGAGAGCTGGCGCGCGAACTTGCCGACCTCTTCGTCGGTCAGGGTCAAGCGCGCCAGGCGTGCGACGTGGAGGACTTGCTCGTCGGAGATCGCCATAACGGTGGCAGAGTCTACCCGGCGCGCACGGCCGCGCGCCGGGTAGTTCCGCCGGGCCTGCTAGGCCTGGGGACGGCCCCGCCGGAGGCGGGTCGTCAGGAACGCGGCCATCGCAGCCAGGATCACGCCGGCTGCGAACCAGTCGTCCACACCCGTCGCCGCGAGCTCCTTCTTGACGCCCTTCACCTGCGCGGGCGGCGGCGGAGGCGGGGACAGCGCGGAGGGAATCTTGTAGGTGTAGACGCCGCGACCGAAGGTCGCGATCATGATCCGGTCGGTCTCGCCCGGCATGACCTGGACCGACACGACCGGCACGACCGGCAGCCCGTTGGCCAGCGCCGCCCAAGCGCTGCCGCTGAGATCCTTGGACATGAACACGCCGATGTCCGTTCCCACGATCAGCTGGCTGCCGCGGATCACGATTGCGTTCGCGGGCGCGTTCGGCAGGTTGCCCGAGATGTTCTTGAACGTCTCGCCCGCGTCGGTGCTGACGAACACGCTCCCCGTGCCCCGGTTCTTGTTCTTGTCGGCGAAGGTGCCCGGACCGCGCCACGTCCGGCCCGAGTACCCGCCGAGGGTGACGTAGATCGTCTTCGGGCTCTTCGGGTCGATCGCGATGCTCGTGATCGTCCGGTTCGGCAGACCCTTGGCCGAGGCGATGTGCCAGCCGTCCGGCGATGCCTTCGCGGCCGGCGCGTCACCGCCCACGTTCGTCGCGAGGCCCCGCTTGTACGGAACGGTCGTGTTGATGATGTCGCAGGGTCCGCAGAAACCGACGTAGGCGTTCGCGCCCTGAAGCGCGACCGAGGTCGTCGAGTTCGCCGGATCGCTCCCGGTCGCCGACGCCGACGCGTCTCCCGGCTTGGCGTGGGTTCCCAGGTCGTAGACCTTCACCCAGCTGCACTCGATGGTTTCGGACTCTCCGGCCGCTTGCACGGCCGTGCAGGTCCGAGGGCCGTCCACGGTCTCCACGACCTGGCGCCCGCCGGTCATGACGTGATTGCTATCGGTCGGGTCCATCACGAACGGGTTGATGAACTGATAGTTCGTGATCCCCGGCGGTGCGGAGGTCCAAGTCCGCCCGCCGTCGGTGGTCACGCGCATGCCGGCGAACTGAGACTCCGTCCAGGCGTAGTCGCTGTTGTCCGGATCGACGGCGACGACGCCGCCGTCGGCTCCGAAGGTCATGAACTGCTCCCGCGTCGTGCCGTCGATGTAGCCCGAGCCGTTGTCCTGGAGCCCGTACCAGACCCGACCGTCCTTGGCGGCCTGCGCGTGATAGGGCAGCAAGGTGTTGAAGCCTCGGTTGATGCCGATCCCCCACTTGGTCTGGTCGAACTCCTCGGCCTCGGCGACGTGCTGCTTATAGGCGCCGCCGTCGTTGCCCACGATCAGCGTCACGCCTCCCTTGCCGTCGGGCACGTAGATCGCGTCGTGCTGATCGGGATGCGTGGTGGTCTCGGATGCCAGCGGCCGCCCCGTCGGGCAGAACGGCAAGCCGGTGTTGAGCAGCATGCAGGTGTTTCCGGCGTAGTAGCGTCCGATCACCTTGAATGAGGACCGGCCGTTCTGCGGCTGGCTGGTGAGCTCGTTCTGCCAGACCTCCTCGAGCCCGAAGAGCAGACGCGTCGGAACGCCGTTGGCGTCCTGACGCGTCGGGTCCGGCAGGATCCATTCGTTGTACCAGGCCTGCACGCCGGGGCCGGACAGCAGCGCCTGTCCGAGGCCCGCCAGCCCCGATCCCGACGCCGGGTTGTTGGCGATCTCGGAGCCGTCGGCCATCAGCGTCCAGGTGCTGCCGAAGTCGCCCGAGACGTAGATGCCGTTGAGCGTGGTGTTTCGCACGCCCGGCGCGACGCCCTCGGGAGCGTCGATGCTGGGCAGGCCGCCGTTGAGGAGCGCAGCGTCCTGCACGATCGCATACACGATGTCGTGGTTCTGCTCGGAGCCCGTCGTGGCGCCC
>DATLFO010000258.1:0-2111 GCA_035541035.1 Actinomycetota bacterium | reverse complement strand
CCCTCCCCGTCGTGGCCATCGTGGTCGTCGCCGTCGTGATGGTGCAGGGCGCGGCGGGCGGCCAGGGCGGCGGCGGCCAGGGCGGCGGCGGCGGCCGTGGTCAGGGTCGTGGCGGTCCGGGCGGCGGCCGTGGTCAGGGTCGTGGCGGCCCCGGCGGCGGCCGTGGTGGCCCCGGCGGCGGGCGGCGCGACCGCGATCGGGACCTCGACCCGGGGCTCCCGCAGCTCGAGCAGCGCGTCCTGCCGATCAACCGCGTGTCCAAGGTCGTGAAGGGCGGTCGCAGGTTCTCGTTCGCGGCGATGGTCGTGGTCGGGGACCGCAAGGGCAAGGTCGGGATCGGCTACGGGAAGGCCAAAGAGGTCCCGATGGCGATCCAGAAGGCCGAGGAGATCGCGCGCCGTTCGATGTTCTCGGTTCCCATGGTCGGCTCGTCGATCCCGCACGAGGTGCTCGGTCAGGACGGAGCGGGCAAGGTCCTGCTCAAGCCGGCCGCGCCCGGGACCGGGATCATCGCCGGGGGTGCGGTGCGCGCGGTGATGGAGTGCGCGGGCATCCAGGACGTGCTCAGTAAGTCGCTGGGGTCGGGCAACCGCCTGAACATCGTGCACGCGACCATCGCTGGCTTGCGCGCGCTGCGCTCGCCCGACGATGTCGCCGCGGCGCGGGGTCGTTCGCTCAGCGAGGTCACGCCGGCGGCCATGCTCGAGACGTACAAGAACAGCAAGGTGAAGCTGTCGTGAAGTTGAAGATCACGTTGATCCGCGGTCTCGCCGGGTGCACGAAGCGCCAGCGCGAGACGGTCGCGACGCTCGGACTCCGTCGTATCCGCGACGTTGTCGAGCGCGACGACTCGCCGACGGTGCGCGGCGCGCTGGACAAGGTGGCCCACCTGGTCACCGTCGAGGAGGTGTCCGCATGAAGCTGCATCACCTCCGCCCGGCGCCCGGCGCGCGCACGCGCAAGCACCGGAAGGGTCGTGGCGAAGCGGCCGGCAAGGGCAAGACGTCGGGTCGCGGACAGAAGGGGACCGGCGCTCGCGGGACCGTTCCGATATGGTTCGAGGGCGGTCAGATGCCGCTGCACCGTCGGCTCCCGAAGCTCGGTGGGTTCTCGAACGCGAAGTTCAAGACGGAGTACATCCCGGTGAACATCGAGTCGCTGAACAAGTTCGAAGCCGGGACCACCGTCGACCCCACGCTGCTGCGGGACGCCGGGATCGTGTCGAAGAGCCGGGGCAAGGTGAAGATCCTCGGCCGGGGTGAGATCACGGTCGCCCTCACGGTGAAGGCGCACGCCTTCAGCGAGAGCGCGAAAGCCAAGATCGCATCCGCCGGGGGGACCGCCGAGGTCCTGTAGGAGGGGTCGGAGTGCTCAGCGCCTTCCGCAACGCGTTCAAGATCCCCGATCTGCGCAACAAGATCCTGTTCACGCTCGTCGTGATCGGGATCTACCGGCTGGGGTCCCACCTGGTCCTGCCGGGCGTGGATTTCGAGCAGGTCCAGGCACTCAACGATCCGGACCGCGCAGCGGACGGCATCGCGTCGCTGATCAACCTGTTCAGCGGCGGCGCCCTCACGAACTTCGCCGTGTTCGCGCTCGGCATCATGCCGTACATCACCTCCTCGATCATCATGCAGCTCCTGGCCGTGGTCATCCCGCGCCTCGAACAGCTCCAGAAGGAAGGGGAGATCGGGCGCAAGAAGATCACGCAGTACACGCGGTACATGACCGTCGTGCTCTCGCTCCTGCAGTCGCTCGGCCTCGTGGTGACCGCGAACTCCGGCTCGCTGTTCGGCGGCGGCGCCGGCCAGCCGCTCGGCGAGTTCTTCCCCGAGCGCACGCTCACGACCACCATGCTCGTGGTGCTGACGCTCACCGCAGGGACCGCGCTCATCATGTGGCTCGGCGAGCTCATCACGCAGCGCGGCATCGGCAACGGGATGTCCATCCTGATCTTCGCGTCGATCATCTCCACGCTCCCGGCAGAGGCGACGAGCCTGTGGGTCACCGCGGGTGTGGCGAAGGGGCTGGTGTTCCTCAGCCTCGGGATCGCGATCGTCGTGGCGGTGGTGCTCGTCGAACAGGCCCAACGCCGGATCCCTGTGCAATAC
>DATLFO010000257.1:0-5137 GCA_035541035.1 Actinomycetota bacterium | reverse complement strand
GCTCACCAAGGTCGGCGTCTACGCGCTCTATCGGGTGTACTCGGTCGTCTTCGACGGCGATCCGGCGATTCGCACGCTGCTGCTCGTGATCGCCGCGACCACCATGATCGTCGGCGTGCTCGGCGCGATCGGACGGGAGCGCGTCACCGAGATCCTGTCGTTCCATATCGTGAGCCAGATCGGCTACATGATCATGGGGCTCGCGCTGTTCGACTCGATGGGCCTGGCCGGTGGCATCTTCTACATCCTGCATCACATCGTTGTGAAGACGTCACTGTTCCTGTCCGCCGGGGCGCTGCGATTCTTCGACGACACCGATTCGCTCCGCGACCTGGGCGGGGTGGCGCGGGAGCGGCCCGTGCAATCCGCCGCATTCATGGTGGCGGCGCTGTCACTCGCCGGGCTGCCGCCGCTGTCGGGCTTCTTCGCCAAGCTGATCCTGCTGCGCGCCGCGTTCGCCACCGGCGAGTACTGGATCGCCGGCGTCGCGATCGCCGTGAGCTTCTTGACGCTCGCATCGATGGTCAAGATCTGGAACGGCGTGTACTGGGGCGAGCGGCCGGGCGACGCGCCGGAGCGGCCGCTCCGCAGAAGCCGCGTCGCAGCCGTCGCGGCGCCGGCCGCCACGCTCGCGCTCATCTCGATCACCATCGGCGTCGCGGCCGAAGGGATGTTCACCTTGTCCGAAACGGCCGGCGGCGGCCTGATCGATCCGACCCCCTACGTGGAGGCGGTGATCGGGCCGTGATCGTGTGGCGCGTCTTCCTGCGGATCATTCGCGTGATCCGTTTCGTTGGCTTCTTCCTGTGGGAGCTCATCGCCGCCAACGCGGTCGTCGCGTGGGAGGTCGTCACTCCCAGCACATTCATGCGGCCCGGCATCATCGCCGTGCCCGTACGGTGCCGCACCGAGATGGAGGTCACCCTGCTCGCGAACCTGATCTCGCTCACCCCGGGAACGCTGACGCTGGAGGTGTCGGAAGATCGTTCGACGCTGTACGTGCACGGGCTGCACGTGAAGTCACCCGAACACTTGCGCGAGCGTGTGGGCCTGCTCGAAAACCATTTGCTGGAGGTGCTCCGATGATCGCCGTCGATGTCGGGCTGGTCGCCCTGGGCGTGTCGTTTCTCGCCGGCGTCACGCGGGCGGCCATCGGGCCATCGACCGCGGACCGAGCCGTCGCCGCCGACCTGTGCCTGTTCAGCGTCGTCGGCGCGCTCGCGCTGCTCGCCGTGCGGCTCGACGCCGTCGCGTTCCTGGACACCGTGCTGGTCGCCACCATCGTGGGCTTCATCGCAACGGTGTCGCTGGCGTACCTGATCGAACGGAGAATCAAGTGAAGGTGGCTGCCTCGATCTTCGTGCTGACCGGCGCCTCGCTCATGGTGATCGCCGGGGTCGGGCTTCTCCGGCTGCCCGACGTGTTCTCGCGGATGCATGCGCAGACCAAGGCGGCCACGCTGGGGCTGGCGTGCATCCTGACCGGAACCGCGCTGTCGCTGCCCGGCCCCGCGGTCGCCAAGGTCGTGCTCGCGCTCGTGTTCCAACTCATCACCGCGCCCGTCGCCGCACACATGATCGGCCGCGCCGCCTACCGCGCCGGAGTGACGATGTGGGAAGGAACGCTCTACGACGAGCTCGGCTCCCACGGACGGGCCGCCGAGGAGGCTCCCGGCCCCCGGGAATGAGCGTCGCGCGGGCCGGGAACCGAATTACGGAAGGCGGATGCGAACGGGATCGAGGTTCAGGTACGCCGCGTTCGTCGGAAGGTTCGTCGGCGGCAGGACGCTGATCCAGCCGGTTTTGGCCAGCGGCGGAACGACGAAGGTGATCTCGGTCTTGGACCACGACACGATCGACGAGCCGCTGATCGTGGTGACCTGCCCGCTGCCGGCGAGCACCAGCGCGCCCGGCGTGGATCCGAACTTGCGCCCCATGATCGTGACCGTCTGCCCGGGAACGGCGCTCGACGGTGCGAGCGAGTCGATCCCGTAGCCGAACCAGATCATCTTGCATTCCATCATCGGGTCGAACATGCTCGCGCCGCGTCCCCAATCCATCTCGTAGAAGCCGGCACCGTGATCGAGGTGGATCGTGCGCGTCCACCGGTACTGCCAGACCTCGTCGGCGATCTTGCGGACCGACGGCGCGTCGAAGACGCCGCGCTCCCCGTCATGGCCGTGCTCGTACCCGCCGCCGGAAGCCTCCTGGTAAGGGTCGCTGTGCTTGAAGACCCAGGGCAGGGGCGCGCCCTCGAACGCCGCCGGATACGTGCGCGACAGCGCCGAGACCTCGACGGGCAGCGCAACCGGCGCCGACGCGTCGGGCAGATACATCTTCTGTTCGCCGAGCGTGCCCTGGATGCGCACCTTCGGCGACAGGTCCACACGCCCGGTCGAGCACCTCTTGGCGCCGGTCGCCGCGTTCGCGTAGAACGCGTCGGCCTGCCCGACGATCTGATAGCACTGCGACGACGAGGACGGCAGCGGCACGGTCGCGCTATAGGCGCCGCTCGCGTCGGTCACGACGGTGACGTTGTAGCCGTCGGCGCGCTGCACCAGGACGCGATAGCCGGACACCGCCTCGAACACCGGACCGCGCACGGTTCCCGAGATGGTGATGCAGGCAGGCGCGGGACACGGGTCGGCGGCGCGGACGGCCGCCGGCGCGACAAGCGCCGCGGCGAGGATGAGAAGCGGCCAAAGGATTCGCGGGCGGGCAAGCATGATGCCCAAGAAAAACGAGCGAACGCGAATCCGTTTCACCCGCGCCAAAAGTCGTCCGATTCGGCCCGGTCACGCAGGATTCGTCACGACGTGGAAGCCTCCTTCGCGTCCGAGCGTGACGGTCACGTCGCCGTGGATGTCGGTTCGCAGGATGCGCATTCCCAGCTCGGCGGCCCAGCGCATCGGCGCGATCGCGGGATGGCCGTAGCGGTTGGCGCCGACGCTGACGAGCGCAATTCGCGCGCGCGTGGCGGCGTAGAACTCGCGCAGCGCGCGAGCCGAGCCGTGATGGGGAACCTTGAACGCGCCGCACCGAAGCGCGGGCTCGTCGCGCAGCAGGGCATCTTGTCCTTCCTCTTGCACCTCGCCGCCCAGCAACGCGCACGCGCTACCGTAGCGGACACGCAGCACGATCGAGTTGTTGTTCACGTCGGCGTCGCTGCCGCGCATCATCTCGCGCGGACCGAGCACGTCCACCGTCGCCTCGCCCAGCGCGAACCGCGCGGGTGCCCGCACGATCACGCGCGGCACGCCGCGGGCGGCGAGTGCCGCCGGATACTCGTCCCACCGCGCGGCGATGTCCTGAGTCGCTTCCTCGCCGGCGTCGATCGCCCGGCCGATGGGAAGACGCTCGATCGCGGCGAACAGGCCGGCGAGATGATCGGTGTGCGGATGGGTCAGCACCACGACGTCGATGCGGCGCACCCCGTGGGCCCGCAGGCGCTTGATCAGCAGCGCCTCGTCGGGACCGCCATCGACCAGCATCGTGGCGCCGTTCGGTGCGCGCACCAGCGTCGCATCGCCCTGACCGACGTCGAGCGCGATCACGCGAAGCCCCGAGGGCAGGACCGGCGCGACGGCGCGCGACCAGACGGTGAACGAGGCGACGATCAGCACGCCGATCAGCAGCGGAGCCGCACGCAGCCGGCGCATCCGCATCGCGCCGGCGATCAGCCCGATCGACGCTCCCACCACGATCAGCGCCGCCGGGCCGTCGGGCGTGCGGATGGAGGCGCCCGGAATCCGCGCGAGCGTCGCCGCGACCGACTCCATCCACCACAGGAATGGATAGGCCGCGAGCGCGACGACGCGGCCCGCGGGCTCGGCGACCGTCGCGAGCGCCGACGCCACGAAGCCGATCACCGTCGCCGGCCCCACGGCCGGCACGGCGAGCATGTTCGCCGGGAGCGCGACGAGCGACGTTTCGTGGAAGCGCAGCGCGATGAGCGGCCCGACGGCGAGCTGCGCGCCGAGCGAGACCGCCGCGGCGGCGGCGATCGTGCCGCCGCCCATCGCGCGGCGCAGCCGCGGGGCGATCACCAACAGCCCGAACGTCGCCAGCGCCGAGAGCTGGAAGCCGCCGCTGTGCACCAGCAGAGGATCCCAGACCATCAGTCCCAGGCAGCCGGCCGCGAGCGTGTGCAGCGACCGGGCTCGCGCGCCGGCGGCCAGCCCGCCGATGCCGATCGCCGTCATCGCGCCGGCGCGCAGCACGCTGGGCTCGAAGCGCGTGATCGCCATGAACGCGAGCGTCGCCACCGACAGCACCGCGATGCGCGTGCCGATCCGGGCGCGCACCACGCCCAGGATCGCCAGGATCGCGCCGAGGAACATCGCCAGGTTGCCGCCGCTGACGGCCAGCAGATGCGACAGGCCGGTCGCGCGGAAGTTCGCCTCGGTGTCGGGATCGAGCCGGACGGTGTCGCCGACGGTCACGCCCAGCAGCAGCCCGCCTTCGCGTGGCGGCAGCGCCGCGATCGCGGCCTCCGCGGCGTGCTGGCCGGCGGCGGCGACCGCGATCAGCGGGTTGCGCGAACGGCCCGTGACCCGAACGTCGCGCGCGTAGGCACGGGCGGCGATGCCTTCGTTGCGCAGCCGCAGCGCGGCGGCGGCTTCCGGTTCGGCGCGTCGCGGCGAGGTAGGGGGCCGGCGCACGGGGGCGAGCCCCGCGTCCACCGTCAGCAGGTCGCCGGCGCGCGGCCACCGCGCCGGCGGCGGCCGGATCGTGACCAGCACGCGCTCTCGCACCCGCATCGGCCGCCCGTCGATCTCGGCATGGGCGACCCCGAAGGCGAAGCGCAGCGATCCGCCCGAGGCCGCAGGCCGCCCCAGCACCTGTCCTTGCAGCGTCGCGTCGGCCCGGTCGCGTCCTCCCGCGGCCAGGGCGGCCCGCTCCAGCGAGGCCAGGCGCAAACCCGCCAGGCCGAACGCCAGCGCGAAGGCGGCCAGGATCGCGGCCGACCATGCAAGCGCATGCGCGCGCCGCGCCGCGACCGCCCCGGCCGACAAGCAGGCCACCGCGACGATCGCCGCGGCGACCGAAGCCGGCGCACCCGGCGCGATCGCGCTCGAGGCAACCGCGCCGAACGCGAACGCGGCCGCCAGCGCCACCATGCGCGCGCTCATACCGTC
>DATLFO010000256.1:0-25841 GCA_035541035.1 Actinomycetota bacterium | reverse complement strand
GCCGATGAAGCCTACCTTCGGGTACTCGGGCGGGTAACGGGACCGGGGGAACCGGGCGGGTATCCGGACCGGGGAACCGGGGCACACGAAGAGTCGCCCGAAGGATTGGGAGGGGAGCTATCTCGAAGCGCATCGCCGTAGTTCTTGCCGCCTTGATCGCGGTCTCGCTGCTGCCTTCGCTGCCGGCCGGGGCCGTCAGCCGCAGCGAGCTCGAGAGCCGGGTCGCGACGCTCAAGAAGACGTTGGACGCGATCGCCGTGTCGCTGTCGGCCGCCGAGATGGAGCTGGACGCGGCCCAGAAGGCCGTTGACGTGCACACGCGTGCGCTGGCGACCGCGGGCAAGAAGCTCGCGACCCTTCGCACCGCCCACTCTCGCCGCAGCGCCGAGATGTACATCGCCGGCAGCATGGGGCTCATCGACACGATCGTCGCCTCTCAGGATGTGGACGTTTTCGTCGAACGCCTCGGCTACCTCGAGCGGATCCGCTCCGCCGAAGAGGGCACGCTCGAGAGCATCGTCGCGCTCCAGCGCCGCGCCAAGACCGAAAGCGTCGAGCTTCGCCAGGCCCGCGACGCGGCCGCGGCGGCTCTGCGGACGCTGCAGAAGCGCCGGTCCGGTCTGGACGCCAAGCTCCGCGAATGGCAGTCCCTGCTCGACCTGTCCAAGGCGATGTCGAGCAATACGCGCGCCTCGCGCAGCAGCATCCGCGGCTTCCGGTGCCCGGTCTCGGGCCCGCACGGGCTGTCCAACGACTTCGGTGACCGCCGTCGCGGCGGCCCGCATCAAGGCATCGACATGCCGGCCAACTCCGGAACGCCGCTGGTCGCGGTCCTGACCGGACGCGTCTCCGACGTGGTGCGGGGCGGCTGGATGGGCCGGGGCGTGATCCTGCGGGACACCGCCGGCAACGAATGGTGGTACGCCCACCTGTCCTCGACCTACGTCAGCCGCGGCGAGTCGGTCACGGCCGGCCAGATCCTGGGCCGCGTCGGATGCACCGGCAACTGTACCGGACCGCATCTGCACTTCGAGTACCATCCGGCGGGCGGAGCCGCCCGCAACCCCTACAAGATCCTGCGCGCCGCCTGCTAGAGCCGGGCGCCGCTCCCCCGCCGCTGCGGCCTTACGACGGATCGCATCCCGAGCGGGGCGAGGACGCGCTCGATGCCGGGAAACGCGACGCCCCCTGATCTTCGGAGGGGAGCGCCCACAAGCCCCGGCCCTGCTCGCGCGCCTCGCGCTGCAGATCCCGGAAGACGTCGGCGTAGCGCACGTTCGGCGGATAGGTCGCCGTCTGCGCGTAGCCCTCGATGAGCAAGGTGGCGTTGAACATGTGCGCGCGCACGTCGGAGGGCGAGCCGTCCGACGGCGGGCGCATCCATATGTAGGCCAGCAGGCGGCCGTAGCGGTCGCGCCGCTCGACGTCGTATTCCAGATAGACGGTCCGGCCGTCGAGCCGCGTAGTGGTGAATCGCGACGCCTCCTTGCCGTAGGGCTCGTGGCGGGTCGTGCTCTCGGGCGTGTTGACGCCGATGAAGCGGACCTTTTCGATGGTCCCCGACGCCAGGCGAATGTGCGCGGTGTCGCCGTCGACGACGCGGATGACCACGCCGGGGTCGGCCGGGATCGCGGCCGGCGTCGGTGAGGCGGCGACGGGGCCGGGCCCGGTCGCAGGCGGCTCGGCCGCGGGCGGCTCGGTGGCGGGTGCGCCGGGCGATGCGGCCGGGGCGACCCGGTCGAGCAAAGACTCGGCCGCGGTATCCGTGCAAGCGGCGAGCGTCGCCAGGGCGAAGGCGAGCATCGCGGCGCAAAGCGGGGAAGGCGTCACGGCGACGATGCTACCGGCACCCGCCGGCAGCCCGCGGGCAATTCAGCGAATCAGCAAGGTTCGCCGCCAGCGGCTGCCCATCCGCCGCGGCAGGCTCCGAAGCGAGGCGCTTCGCGCGGCCACCCGGAGCGGCAAGGTCGCCGGCGGCCCGCCCAGCTCGTACCCGAGCTCGGTGAGAAGATCCCCGGCGACGGACTCGATCTTGCGGATCGACTCGGAGTCCATCTCGGTGCGCCAGTCGCGCACGCGCGAGGGCGGGCGCCTGATCCGCTGGTGGTTCTCGGGATTGGCCAGCGTCGCCAAGATCTCGTCGGCGCGGCGGTGCGGCTGCGTCATCGCGGGGTCGAAAGGCAGATCGAGCGAGACGCACAGGCGGGTCAAGGTTCCAATGGGATCGCCGACGAGGTCCTCGTAGCGAACCTCGACGTATCGCTCGCCCAGCCGCGCGCCCTCCTTGCGGCCGCGACGCACGCGATGGGCCCAGCGCAGCACCGCGTCCTCGTGCGAGGCCGCCCAGCCCAGGTCCACCATCGAGCGGGCCACGTCCCGGCCGTCCCGGATCACGTGGAGGATGCGCGCCTCCGGAAACGAGCCCGCGATCGCGCGCACGTGCAGCACATAGGACGGCGTCTTGTCTCCCCAGCGCTGCTTGCCCTGACGCCGCGCGTACGCTCGGAACGTGGCCCGCATCGCATCCTCGAGCGAGCGAGGGTTGGCCCGCACCAGCGCGTCGCGCAGGTCCGGCGCCGGAAGCCCCCATGCCGCGAAGTACCGTTCGCGCGCGAGCGCGCGCCGATAGCCGTGCACATCTACTCCCCACGGCTGCTCGTACACATGCCGCGTCGCGAGCATGCGCACGATGAAGTGCGACTCCCCCGGCACGGCCAGATCCGGGTGGGCATCGAGCATCGCCCGCAGCAGCGTCGTTCCCGAACGCGCCGCGCCGACGACGAACGGAACCGGCTGCGTGCTCATCGATGCGATCGTTCCGCGCATCGCGTCCGGCCGCAAGGTGCCGACGACGTATCCCCGATTGGGCGTGCGGGCGTTCTACGTCGCGCATCGCAGAGGCGGTACGCGAATCGTCTCTGGAGCGCGAAAGGCAACATCCCTAGCGTCTTTTCGTCGGCAAGAGCCGGGAGAGGACGATCCATGGACACCAATGAAGCTCTTCGGAGGATCTTCGTGCGCCACGCGAGGATCCTGATCGTCTTGACGATCATCGGATTGCTCGGCGCGTTGGCCATCGGCGCAACGCAGGAGCCGCGCTACGAGGCGACGTCGCGCGTGTCGCTCGGCGGATGGGATCCGAACGACGGGGCCAGGGCCAAGACGCTCGCCGATTCGGCGCGGGCGATCGCGACGAGCGACCTCGTCGTACGCCGCGCGATCTCGACGATCGATCAGGAGCGTGACGTCGGCGAGGTCGCCGATTCGATCGTGCTGACGGCGGCCGGCTCGTCCTCCGTCGTGGACATCACCGCGTCGGACAAGGATCCGCATGCCGCCGCCTCGATCGCCAACGGGATCGCGCTCGCGCTGATCGACGTTCGATCCAACATGCTCCGTGGCGGGGTGCAAACGCTCCTGGACGACCTCGACCGCCGCATGGCCGAAGCCGACGAGCGCAACGTCACGCTCGAGGCCGCGGCGCGCGCCGCGGCGCCGGGCACGCAGGCGGCCCAGGTTGCGTTGCAGCAGTACACGGCGGCCGTGCGTCAGCGGGCCGAGCTGGACGTGGACCGCCGGCAGATCGTGCAGATCGGCGCGGCGCAGCCGCGCGCGGCGGTGCTCGACTCGGCGAACGTGCCGGCGTCGCCCAGCGGCACGCCCCACGCGCTGCGCCTGATGCTCGGGCTCGTCGCGGGCCTGCTCGGCGGGCTCGCAATCGCGGCGGCGTCGGAGGTGCTGCGCCCGACGGTCATGGGCTCGGAGGCCATCGCGGCCGCGGCGGGCGCGCCGTGGCTCGGGACCGTTCCGGCCGGTGATCCCGAAGACCTCGACGAGCGCGAAGCGACGGTAACCAGGGCCATACGGCTCGCGGCGACACGCGCCGACGTGCGGTCGGTGCTGGTCGTTCCGGTCGGCACGGAGGCCGGCGCCGCCGACGATCTCGCCTCGTCCCTGAAGCCGGAGGGCGAGCCGGAGAGCGAGCCGGCGGGCGGTCCGGTGCCCGGATCGCGCATCGCGATCGTCGATCGCTCCGCCCCCTCCGACGGCGGCATCGTCGCCGTCGCGCCGGAGGCTCTGCACCGGAAGTCCCTGGCCGTGCTCCATCACGTCGCCGCCGCGAGTGGCTGGCCGCTCCTGGGCTTCGTGCTGGTGCAGAAGAAGCGCGGCAGGCGCCGCCACCCGCAGGAGGTCGTGTTCAAGGCCGTCCCGAGACTCGAGGCCGAACCGGCATCCGATGACGGGTTTCGCGGCCGGCACGTCCCGGCCTTCGAAAGAGCGTCCGAGGCATTCATGTCCGGCGGCAAGCCCAAAGCCGGCAACGGCGACGGCGCGAGCTGAGCGCGGGGAACGCAATGCCAGGGACGATCGAGACGGCGGGCGAGCGCATCCGGTTCGACGTGGCGATCGGCTGGGTCGCGGACCTCGTCGAGGAATCGACCGGATCGCCGCTCGCCCCCGGATCCGGCGACGAGACCCTGCGCGTCGTGGTCGAGCGGGATCGAAAGCCGTTCCCGGGCGACTGGGACGAGGCCGGCCGCGCGTTGGCCCGGCGGGACCGCGAGGTCGTGATCCGCAACGCCGCGCAATCCGGGTTCGACCTGCTCGTCCACGCATGGCATTCCCCGCCGGAACTGATCTTCCGGTGGCGGCCGGGAATCGAGCTGCGGGCTTTCCGGGCCTTCCCGGCCCGATGGCGGCTCCGGCTCGGTGCGATGCTGACCCAGTATCCGGCACTGTGGCGCGCATCGACCGCAGCCCGCCCTCCTCTTCACGCCGCATGCGTCCGGATCGATCAAGGCACGGCGCTGGTCGTCGGGATGCCGGGCGCAGGTACCTCCACGGTGCTCGCCGCCGAGATGGCCGCCGGAGCGCTTCCGATCACCGACAACCTGTGCGTCGCCGACGCCCGCACCGTCTGGGGCGTCGCCGAGCCGTTTCGCATCGAGCCGTGGGCGGTCCCCGACGACGTGATCGCGCTGCCGACGACGCGAGGGCGCATGTCGGTCGTGCCCGAGACCCGGCTGCCGTCGGCGCGGCCCGATGTCGTGGTGCTGCTCGAGCGAGGACGCGAGACACGCGTGCGTGAGGCCGACCCGGCCGAGCTTGCGCGCCTGATGGTGACGTCGACCTACGCGTGCGGCGAGCTGCGCCGCTTCTGGCCGCTTGCGGCGACGCTCGCGATGACGACCGGATACGGGCCGGCGCTTCCGCCGGTCCTGCCGGTCGCGCGCGCACTCGTCGACAGACTGCCGTGCGTCGGGGTCGCCCTTGCGCGTCCGGGAATCCGCCTTTCGGATGCGCTCGGCGGATACTCGGCGCGGCGCAGCGTCCCCGATGCGCGCGACCGGGTGGCGATCACACGATGACCCTCGCCCGGCCCGACACATCCATCCCGCGCATCTTCGCCGGAGACGAAAGCCCCCCGGACGCCGCCGCGCTCGCCGCGCTCATGCGGGGCGTGCGCGACGCGGACCTGGCCGCGCCGCCGGTCGTGCTTCCCGATTTTCTTCACAAGCCCCGCATGGAGATGCCGTCGAGCATCGCCGTCGCCACCCGAGGCACGATCCGTCCGGCGTTCACCGCATCGTCGCTGAACTGCGGCATGACGCTGCTCGCGCTCGACGGCGGCACGGCAGGACCCGAGGACGTGGTTCGATTTCTGAGCGAGACGCGAGCCGCTCATCCGTGGCCGCCCGGGCTGAACCGCACACTCGGCACGGGGGACGTGATCGCGGCCGCGACGCTGGGGACCGAATTCGCGGTTGATCGCTACGGGCTGCCCGCGACGGCGCGCGCCCGGACCGAGGAGGGGGGCCGACTCGACCTGGACCGCTTCGGCGGCCCCGCCGCGCTGCGCAGGGAGATCCCCTGGCTGACGCGCGTGCTGTCGGGCATGCGCTTCGCCGCCGTAGGCCCGTCCAACCATTTCATCGAGCTCCAGCGCGTCGAAGCCGTCCTGGACCCGCCCGCGGCGCGGGCGCTGGGCCTGTCGGAAGGCGGACTGACGATCCAGTTCCACGGCGGCGGGGGCGTGCTCCCCGGCCAGATCGGCCGGCTGTACGCGCGGCGCCGCAAGGCGCCCACGACCGTGCGCATGACGATGGCGTTGCAAAAGCCCGGCCACCATCTGTGCTCGGCCCGCTCGATCGAACAGGTGCGCCGGCGGTTCGCGCTGTACTTCCGGGAAGGTGCCGCGATCCCGCTCGACGGCGTCGAAGGCCGTCGCGTGATGCTCGCGCACGCCGCCGCGATGAACTTCGGCTTCGCGTTCCGCGGCGCGGTCGCGGCATCGCTGGCCGCGCTCGCGCGCCGCACGCTCGGCGCGCCGGCAGTCCGCCCCGTCGTGGACTCGCCGCATAACTCGATCTACGAAGAGGACGGTGCGATCGTGCACCGCCACAATGCATGCCGGGCCTGGCCGGCTCAGCGATTCGAGCCCGGAAGTCCGTTCGCCCATACCGGCCAGGCCCTTCTGCTTCCCGGCACCGCGCGCACCTCGTCCTACGTGTGCGTCGCCGGGTCCGGCGCGGACGCCAGCCTGTACTCCGCGTGCCACGGCTCGGGTGGGATCGTCGCGGACTTCATCAGCCGGGGCCTGTCGCGACCCGACCCGCGGCCCAGAGCCACGCTGCGGATGCGCTATGACGGCCGCGGCCCGCAGGCGGCGGGTCACTACGACGACCGGGGCGTGGACGAAGCGCTGTCGATCCTGACCCGCCACGACATCGCGCGCCCGGTCGCGCGCCTGCGTCCCCTGGGGGTTCTGCATTGAACCCGGCCGCGCCGACCGTCTATCGCGTGCCGCGCATGCCCTGGCAGCGAACCGGCGAGCCACCCGCCGCCCTGCTGCGCATCGTGATGTTCGCCATCGCCGTGATCCCCCTGGTCAAGCCGCGCCTGCCGGGAAACTCCGGGCCGGCGGACTTTTTCATGGTCACCGCCACGATCGCGGTCTTCGTATGGATCGCCGCCGAAGGACGGGCGATCTTCGCGCCGTTCGCCGGGGCGACGGCCGTGCTGATGACGGCCGGCGCGATCAGCGGCCTGGTCGCCGACCGGGCGGGGCCGACGCTGCTGGTCATGCTGCAAGAGGCCCATCTGCTGCTGTTCACCGCGGCCATCGCGACGGTGGCGCGAACGCCCCGCGCGATCGAAGAGATCCGCTCCGCCTGGGTCGCGGCTGGGGTGTTTTGGGGAGCGCTGGTCGTGGCGGCCGTCGCCTCCGGCTTCGCGCCGCTCATCAACGCCACCACCGATCGCGGCACGCGCGCGCACCTGTTCTTCCAGAATCCCAACATCACCGGCAACTACTTCCTGATCGCGATCTTCGTCGCGGTCGCATCGCGTCCGAAGTCGTGGCCGCGCCGCAGTGCGGCCGTCGCCGTGATGCTGGCCGCGATGCTGCTCACGGGATCGAACGCGGCGATCCTGGGGCTCGCGGCCGGTGCGGTCGTCGCGGTGTTCGTGTATGCCTGGCGGCGAATCGACCCGATCGTGGCCGTGGTGGTGCTTTCCGCGATTCTCGTCGCCGGCGCCGGCTCGTACGTGGCGATGGGTGAGTCGTTCCGCCGCGCGCCCGAGTCCGAGAACCTCCTCATCCGCTACTCGATCGGCCGGCTCGAACGCAGCGCGGCGAATCGCCAGGACCTGTTCTCGGAACAGATGGCCCTGTATCGCGAGCGGGGCATCCTCGGCATCGGCCCGTTCGCGACACGGGACGAGCTAGGCCGCAGCGGCGAGAGCGGCGTGCGCTCCTCGCACAACGACTACCTCGCCACGCTCGTCGAGCGGGGTCCGATCGGGGTCGCCGGGTTGCTGCTGCTCGCGGGCGCGATCGGCTACCGCATCGCCCGCGGCCATGCGGGCGTGGTCAAGCCGGAGTGGCGAAAGGCCGCCGGCACCGGCGCGGCGATGACGGGCGTCGCCGTAGCGCTCGCGCTGTCGGCGCTCACGCACGAGATCCTGCACTACCGACATCTGTGGGCCCTGTTGGGCCTGATCGCGGCCGTCCACCGATGGTCCCACCAGGACGCGAAAGGAGGCGCGCCGTGAACGCGCTGGTAACCGGCGCGGCCGGCTTCGTCGGTTCGCACCTGGTCGAGCATCTGCTCGAGTCGGGCGACCTGGTACGCGGCGTGGACTGCTTCACCGGCTATTACGACCGGGCCGCCAAGGAGTCGAACGTGCGAGACGCCTCCGCTCATCCGCGGTTCACCTTCGTGGAAGCCGACGTCGCCGCCACGCGGCTGACCGACCTGCTGACCGGAATCGATGCCGTCTATCACCTCGCCGGCCAGCCGGGCGTGCGTCCGTCGTGGGGCCGGGACTTCGATCACTACACCCGGCAGAACATCACTACCACGCAACGGCTGCTCGAGGCCGCGCGCTCGACACCGCTGCGCTCGTTCGTCTACGCGTCGAGCTCGTCGGTCTACGGCGACGCCGACGCCTACCCGACCGCCGAGTCCGCGCTCCCCCGGCCGCTGTCCCCCTACGGCGTGACCAAGCTGGCGGGCGAGCACCTGTGCGAGCTGTACCGCAGCGCGTTCGGCATCTCGACGGCGTCGCTGCGCCTGTTCACCGTCTACGGTCCGCGCCAGCGTCCCGACATGGCGTTCGCTCGCCTGATGAGCGCCGCACGAACCGCGGGGACGTTCGAGCTCTCCGGTGACGGGACCCAGACCCGCGACTTCACCGACGTATCGGACGTCGTATTCGCGATGCGGCGCGTCGCCGTCACCGAGTGGCGCGGGGTGGCGAACATCGGTGGCGGGGCGCAACATTCGATGAACGAGGTCGTCGCGGCGATCGAGACGATCACCGGCCGCGACATCTCCGTCGTCCGGAGACGCTCCGCCCGCGGCGACGTCAAGCACACCGGCGCGGACGTCACCCGCGCTCGCGAGGGATTCGGATACCGGCCGCGCGTCGCGCTCACCGACGGCCTCGCCGCGATGTGGGCCTGGGCGCGCGAGCAGGAGGCGGCGGTCGCATGAGCCTGCCGGACTCCGTCTGGGCCTCCGAGCCGGAACCCGCCACACCGGCGGCCTCCCTGCCGCCGGGCCCGGCCGCCCCACGCATCAAGGTGCTGCACGTCATCACCAAGTTCACCACGGGCGCGGGTGGCAACACGCTGCACTCGGCGACGGGCATGGATCCGGCCCGCTATGAGGTCTGGGTCGCAGCCCGGCCCGGCGGCGAATGCTTCGAGCCGGCGCGCCGCGCAGGGATACGCACGGTCGAGATTCCGCGGCTGGCCGAGACGATCCGGCCGCTCGACGACTGGCTCGCCTATCGCGCGCTCGTCCGTCTGATCAAACGCGAGCGCTTCTCGATCGTGCATACCCATACCGCCAAGGCCGGCCTGATCGGACGTATGGCCGCGCGGCGGTGCCACGTCCCGGTGGTGATCCATACCTTCCACGCGTTCCCGTTCCACGATCATATGAGCCGGCTGCGCCGCCGCGTGTACCTCGCGATCGACCGGACCGCGCGGCGCTCGACGCACGCCTTCCTCGCCGTGGCGCCGCAAGTCGCACGCGACGCGGTCGAGAACCGGCTCGCCCCGCCCGGGACGGTGCGGGTGGCGCCGTCCTCGGTCGAGCTGGCCGACATCCCTCGCGGACGTGACCGCGCCTTTCGCGACGAGATCGGCATCGGCGAGGACGTGCCGCTGATCGGCACGGTCGGCCGGATCACGTTCCAGAAGGCGCCGAAGGACTTCGTGCGGGCCGCGGCCGCGGTCGCGGCGGTGCGGCCGGACGCCCGCTTCGTCATGGTCGGGGACGGCCCGATGGAAGCCGAAGCACGCGCCGAGGCCGCACGGCTCGGCATCGACCTGCTGTTCACCGGATTCCGCGACGACGCACATCGCATCGCGGCGGCCTTCGACGTGTTCGTGATGCCTTCGCTCTACGAAGGTCTCGGACGTGCGCTGACCGAGGCGCTCGCGAGCGGCCGGCCGGTCGTGGCCTCCGCCGTCAACGGCGTTGCCGATCTGGTCCGGCCCGGTGCGACCGGGCTGCTGTCGCGTCCGGGCGATCCCGCACACGTCGCCGAATGCATCCTGTGGATGCTGGAGCATCCGTCCGAGGCGCGGCGCATGGGGATTCACGGCCGCAACGTCGTGCGGTCACTGTTCTCGCAGCAGCGGATGTGCGAGATCCTCGATCGGACTTACCGGAGCCTGCTGGGCATGCCCACCGAGGAGCTGCGTGCGCGGCCGGTGCGTCTGTCCGACGCGCACGGCAACGGCGCGCGGCCCGCCCAGCGGGTGATCGCGACGTGACCTTCCCGCAGCCGGACATCGTCCCACGGGGGCTGGGTCTGCGCCGCATCGCCGGAAACTCGGCATGGCAGGTCGTGAGCTTCACCTTCCGCGGCCTCGCCGGGCTCGGCGTGGTCGTCGCGCTCGCCCGCGTCGAAGGGCCGGGGCGGCTCGGCGTCTTTCAGTTCGCGCTCACGCTGACGTCGCTGCTGCCGTATTACTGGGGCTACCCCGCGCTGCTGTCCCGCGAAGTCGCCCGGCGGCCGGGGCACGTGCGCGGGTGGCTCGAAGGCGGGATGGCGATGACCTTCGTCTTCGGGATCGCTTTCTCGATCGCCCTCACCGTGGGAGCGCGCACCTTCGGCGCTTCGCCGGAATCGCAGATGACCATCACGCTCGCCACCACCGCAATGATCTTCGACGGGATCGCACGCATCCAGTTCGCCGCGTTCGTCGCGTGGGAACGCATGCGTCTCGAGACGATCGCCACGGCGCTGCAGGAAACCATGTTCCTCGTCGGAGCCGTTATCGCAGTCGGACTCGGAGGCGGTCCCGTCGGAGCCATGATCGCCTTCCTCGCATCGCGATTCGTCGGGGCGTTGATCGCCTGGATCACGGCGTCGCTCCGCTGCCGGACGCTCCTGCTGCCCGCGTGGCACGGCGGCTTCGCGGTTCGTTCGGCAGTGTCGGCGACACCGTTCGCCGCCGCCGACACCCTCAAGCTCGTGCAGATGCGCGGGGACGCCGTGCTGCTCGGTCTGATGAAGGGGCCGGCAGCGGTGGGGCTCTACCAGGCGTGTACCAGCCTGGTGATGCACTGGAATGTGCTGGCCCGATCGCTCAACCATGCGGTGTATCCCCGGATGAGCCGCGCCTGGCCGGCGCATCCCACGCGCTTCGCCCGTTATCGCGACGCGTCGAACCGTTCGCTCGCGATGATCGGGCTTCCCGTCGCAATCGGGGGTGCGCTCCTGGCGGCCGACATCCTGCACGCGCTCTACGGACCGAAGTTCGCTCGCGCGACGCTCGCGTTTCAGATCCTGGTCCTCGTCGTCCCGATCCGCATGATGTCCAACACGCTGAGCCTGTCGCTGGCGGCCTGCGACCGGCAGCGGCAGCGAACCAAGGCCATCGCGCTCGCCGCGAGCGCCAACCTCACGCTCAATCTCGCGCTCATTCCGATCTGGTCCTACCTCGGGTCCGCGGCGGCCACGCTCGCCACCGAGACCGGGTTGCTCGTCGGCTACGCGTTGCAGCTTCGGCCGGCGATCGGCTCCTCGCGGATGATGCAGGCAATCGCGCTCCCGGCCACCGCCTGCGTTCCGCTCGCCGCGGCGGTCATGGCAACGCGTTCGGCGCCCCTCGTCGTGCCGATGCTCGCGGGGGCGCTGGCATACGGAGGGACGCTGACCCTTGCGGCGATGATTCGGTTCCGGCACGAGTCACGGTCGCCCGTCGCCGCCCTGATCGGTCTGGTGAGGCCGACATGAGCGCGATCCGCGACGTGCGCCGTATGAACTGGTGGTACGTTCTTCCGCCCGCAACGGGGCCGGTTCTGCTGGTCGGCGATGCGGCGCACATGGATGCCTTCTCGGATCCGATCATCGCATCGGGGCTCGACGAGTCGCTCCGTGCGGTCGCGGCAACGCGCTACGGCGGCATCGCCGTGCCGGACCTTGATGCGGTATTTCACGCGGGCCCGTCGGAGTTCGATGGGCTGCGGACGCTGATGGCGGCGGTCGAGCCGGGAGGCTGGTTCTACGGCGGGTTCTCCAACCGTCCGCTGCGGCGCAAGGGCTTGTCGCTCGGCCGGGTCCGGACGCTGCTGCACCTCGCCGGCATGCGCGATCACCGCGTGTTCCTCGCCGCGCCCGATCATGTGACTCCGGCATACCTGATTCCCGCAGCTCGCCGCGCCGAGATGGACTTCTTCCTTCGGATGTTCTTCTTCCCCTACTCCCGGGCGTCGGGCACGCGCGCCGCGGTTCGCCGGATGGCGTTGCGCTTCCTGCGCGTGGGAACCTCCGTCTCGCCGGCATGGCTTCGTGCCCGCGTGTGGCCTTCGGTGGCGGTGGTCGCACGAAAGGAGCACCCATGATCGATGCGATCGTGGACTGGCTCGCTTCCGGCGTCCCTCAGGTGCCTCGCGTCCGAGGCGGGATCGTGGCCGGCATGTACCGGACGGCCCCGAAGGTGACGCTCATGCTCTTCGACGAGGCCGGCGATCCGGCGGTTGTCGTCAAGGTCGCGCGCGACGTCGCCGCCGAGCCGCGGCTGCGGGCCGAGCACGAGGCGCTGCTGCGCTTCGGTCCGGACGGGCCGCACGGCGCCTTCGCTCCGCGACCGCATGCGATCGGCCGCGTCGCAGGACGGCTCGCGCTCGCCGAGGAAGCATTCACCGGGCGGCCCATGACGACCACGTACTACGAGCCGGGCCACGTGTCGTCCCGGCGGCGCGTCGAAGCGGACTTCGCATGCGCCGGTGCGTGGCTGGACTCGTTCGCGTGGGCGACCGCGGATCGCGCGGCGCGCCTGGGTGACCGCGAGATCGAGCGCTTCGTGGAGGAGCCCATCGCCCGTTACCGCGCGGAGATCGGATGGAGCCCTGAGGAAGCGGCGCTGTTCTCCTACGCGCGCGCCGCCGCGGAGCGCATGCGGGGCGAGCGGCTGCCCCTCTCGGGCGTGCACGGCGACTTCTGGATGGGCAACCTGCTCGTCACCGGCGGCCGGATCTCGGGTGTGGTGGATTGGGAGCTCGCGCGCGAGGCAGTGCCCCCGTTCCGCGACATCTACAAGTTCCCGAGCTCCTACGCGTTCTACCTGGATCGCGGCATGGGCGTGCGCGGCCGGGTGCCGGAGCATCATCGCTACCTCAACGGCGCGCGTATCGCCTCGCCGTACACGCATTGGGCGAACGCCGCCGGCTTCGCGTACGCGTTTATGAGCGGCGGCTGGTTCGCGTCGCTCGCGCGGCGCTGGATCAACGACCGTTTGGCCATGCACGCGATCGACGCGTCGTTCAACGCCTCGTTCTTCCCCGTGTTCCTGGCCGAGCAGGCGGTCACGCTCGACGACATCACCATTCGCGCCGGCTACCGATCGCTGGTGCGGCTTCTGGGCTCGGGAAGGAGGGCTTCATGGCTGCTGCCCGATCACACTCCGACGTCCGGCCGGACATCGGCCGCGGCATCGGACCGAGCGTCGCACGCCGCGTCTTCGACGTGATCGTGGCGACCGTCGCGCTCGCGCTTCTGCTGGCGCCGATGCTGCTCGTCGCGCTCGCGATCCGCTCGACGAGCCGTGGCCCGGCACTGTACGGACAAATGCGTATCGGACAAGGCGGCCGTCCGTTTCGCGTCCTGAAGTTCCGCACGATGCGGCGCGATTCCTCCGGGAGCGCGCTGACCGTTCCCGGTGACACCCGTGTCACCCGGCTCGGGCGCGTCCTTCGTGCCACCTGCATCGACGAGCTTCCGCAACTGCTCAACGTGCTGATGGGACAAATGACGCTGGTCGGACCTCGCCCGCAGACGCCGGGCTTCGCGGCGGAATACCCGCCGGATCTGCGCGTTATCTTCCGATACCGGCCGGGCGTGACCGGTCCCGGCGTAATCACTTTCAACGACGAGGACACGCTCCCGCCGGCAACGGCCACCACCGACGAGATCGAGGCGTTCTATCTGGAGAACGTCGTCCCGCGCCGGGTCGCCGTCGACCTGGAGTTCTGCCGCAACGCGACGGTCGGCCGGACCGTGCGCGTGCTGTGGCAGACCGTCCTCACGGCCCGTCATCGCTTTTGCGCGCGCAAGCCCGAGCAACAGCGTGTCATCACCCTGCCCGACTCCCGCTACGAGCCCGCCGACTTCACCGGGACAGCGGCCGAGGTGGCCGAGCAAAGGAGCCAAGCCGGATGACGCTGCCGAATTTCGTCGTCGTCGGGGCCATGAAGACCGGGACCACCAGCCTGTACCACTACTTGCGCGCGCACCCCGAGGTCTTCATGCCGCGGGTGAAAGAGCTCGACTTCTTCCTCGCCGAGGCGAACTGGGAACGGGGGCTTCGCTGGTACGAGCGCCGCTTCGCCGCGGTTCCCCCGCGCGCCAAAGCGGTCGGCGAGGCCTCGACGAACTATTCGAAGTTCCCGCAGTTCACGGGCGTGCCGGAGCGCATGGCCGCGGTCATCCCGCACGCACGGATCGTCTACGTCGTGCGCGACCCGGTGGACCGGATCTTGTCGCACTACCGTCACCGGGTTGCGGTGGGGTCCGAGCGCCGCCCCATCAACGTGGCGATCCGGAGCGACCCGACCTACATCAACGCGAGCCGCTACGCCATGCAGGCGCATCGCTTCCTGCGTCACTACCCGCGCGAACGCATGCTCATCATGGCATCGGAGGCGCTCAAGAACGACCGCAGCACCGTGATCGAAGCCGTGTACCGATTCCTCGGCGTCGATCCATCCTATCGCGCGCCGGTGCACACCCAGGAGTTCTACCGCACGGATGCACGCACGATCCACTCGCCGATCGCCTGGCATCTACGCACGACGATCAAGCGGCGGTTCCCTGCCGCGAAGGAAGCCAAGGAGCTCGTGGACGCGATGCGCGGGGCAATCCGGCACAACGCGCATCGCCCGGCGGCGCGGGACCGCGAGACGGCGATGCCGGACGCGCTGCGCCGCGAACTCACCGGCCGCTTGATCGAAGACACCGAGTGCCTTCGGGCACTGGCCGGAGACATCGTCGGCTCGTGGGATCTGACGTAGGCCAAAACGAGGGAGGGGCCATGTTTCGGTGGATGGTAGGGTCGAGCCTCAGAGCCCGCGGGCTCGTGATCGCGATCGCCGCGGGGGTCATGTTCCTCGGCGCGCAGCAGCTGCGCTCGATGCCCGCGGACGCCCTTCCCGAGTTCACGCAGCCGACCGTGCATATCCAGTCCGAGGCGCTCGGCCTGTCGGCTCGCGAGGTCGAGGATCTGATCACCGCGCCCTTCGAGCAGGATCTGCTCAACGGAGTGCCGTTCCTCACGGCCATCCGCTCGGAGTCGATGCCGGGCCTGTCCTCGATCGAGCTCGTCTTCGAGCCCGGCACCGACATCTTCCGCGCACGGCAGGTTGTTCAGGAACGTCTCGCCGAGGCGGTGGTCGCGCTGCCCGGCGCATCAAGGCCGCCGCAGATGCTCCAACCCGTCTCGTCCACCGGCCGGGCGATGATCATCGGCCTCTCGTCCGAGCAGCTGAGCCTGATCGAGCTGTCGGTGCTCGCGCGGTGGACCGTCAAGCCGCGGCTTCTGGGCGTTCCCGGCGTCGCGAACGTGTCGGTGTGGGGCAACCGGGACCAGCAGCTGCAGGTGCACGTCGATCCCGAACGGCTGCGCGCGCACGAGGTGACACTGCAGCAGATCATCGAAACGACGGGCAACGCGCTGTGGGTCTCGCCGTTGTCCTTCCTCGAAGCATCCACGCCGGGCACCGGCGGGTTCATCGACACGCCGAACCAGCGCCTCGCCATCCAGCATCTGCTGCCGGTCCGCACCCCCGAGGATCTCGCGCAGATCGCCGTCGACGACACCGGCCCGCAGCCCCTCCGGCTCGGTGACGTCGCGACCGTGGTCGAGGATCACCAGCCGCTCATCGGCAACGCGCTTCTGGCCGGCGGCCCTGGCCTGCTCCTCGTGATCGAGAAGTTCCCCGAGGCGGACATCCTCGAAGTCACCCGTCACCTGGACGAAGCCCTCGAGACGCTGCGGCCCGCGCTCAAGGGCGTCACCGTCGATGCGTCCCTATTCCGCCCCGCCGCTTCGATCGAACGAGCGACGAGCACGGTGGGCCGCGCGCTTCTGATCGGCTTCGTCCTGATGATCGTGATGCTGTTCCTGGTCTTCATGGGATGGCGAGAGGCGCTCATCGTCGCGATCACGGTGCCGCTGTCGCTGCTCGCGACCGCGGCGATCATGGGCCTGACCGGGCTGACGCTCAACGCCATGACCGGTGCGGGACTGGTGATGGGGCTCGCGCTCGTGATCGATGACGCCATCACCGGCGTCGACGCCGTCGTCCGGCGCACCCGCCGGGGCGAGGCGCGTCCCGGCGGGCTGGGTGTGAGAGCGGTCCACGATACCGTGCTGGCGGTCCGCAGCCCGCTCGCCTACGGAACCGCGATCGTCGTGCTCGCCGTGATGCCGCTGTTCCTTCTCGACGGCGTCGCCGGCGCGTTCCTTCCGAGCCTGGCCTGGACGTTCGCGCTCGCCGCGATCACATCCATGATCGTGGCCCTGACGGTGGCGCCCGCACTCGCCCTGGCGCTGCTCGGCCGCGCGAGCGCCAAACCCGACACGGCTGCGGCGCGCGGCACGCGCGGCCTGGTCGCGAGGATGCTGCCGCGATTCCTCCGCTCGCGCACGCCGCTGATCGTCGCGCTGGTAGTGACGGTTGCCGGATTCGCCGTCCTGCCGTTCCTTCGGCACAGCTCCGACCCCGGCATCCAGGAGCGGCACTTCGCGATCGACCTCGAGGCCGCCCCGGGCACTTCGCTGCCCGAGATGACGCGCATCACCCAGCGCATGGCTCGCGAGATCCGGGGCGTCGACGGCGTGGACTCGGTCGCGATCCAGGTCGGCCGCGCCATCACCTCGGACCGCGTCGTCAACGTCAACGCCGGCGAACTGTGGGTATCGGTCTCGCCCTCGGCCCCCTACCGGCAAACCATCGATCGCATCCGTTCGATCGTCGCGGGCTACCCCGGCTTCGATCAGGACATCGGGACCTATACCAAGGAGCGTGTCACCGACGAGCTGAGCGGTGTCGAGCATCCGGTCACCGTGCGGCTCTTCGGATCCGACCTGGATGTCCTGCGCGAGAAAGCCGACGAGGTCCGCAGCGCCATCGCCGGCGTCGAGGGCGTCGAAGATGCCGCGGTGTCGGCGGTACCTACCGAGCCGACCGTCGAGGTCGAGGTCGACCTGACGGCGGCCGAAACGCTCGGCATCAAGCCGGGAGACGTGCGGCGCGCCGCCGCTACGCTCCTGGCCGGAATCCACGTCGGGAGCCTGTTCGAGGAGCAGAAGGTCTTCGACGTGGTCGTGTGGAGCTCGCCCGAGACTCGATACAACATCTCGAGCTTGCAGGATCTGCTGATCGAAACTCCCGAAGGACGCCCCGTCCGGCTCGGCGACGTCGCCTCGGTGCACCTGGCACCCAACCCCACGGTCGTCCGGCACGAGGCCGTGTCGCGCACGATGGACGTGACGGCTGGCGTTCGCGGACGAGGGCTCGGAGCGGTGCTCGCCGACATCGAGCGCCGCATCGACGGCATCGCGTTCCCGCTCGAGCATCACGCCGAGATCATGGGCGACTTCGACACGCAGCAGGCGGGCAAGCGAGAGTTCATCGTCTTCGCCATCGCCGCGGCGATCGGCGCGCTGCTCATCGCCCAAGCGTCGGTCCGCAGCTGGGTCCTGGCCCTTCTTGCGATCCTGCTCGCGGGCGCATCGCTCGCCGGCGGAGCCGTTGCCGTCTTGCTGACCGACGGCATCGTGTCGCTCGGGTCGATCGCGGGGTTCCTGCTGCTGTTCGTCCTCGCCCTGCGCCACCTCCTCGGCCTGCTCGATCGCTATCACCGATTGCGCTACGACGGCGTCGCGTTCGACCGCCGCCTCGCGGTGCGGGGCGCGATCGACCGGGCCGTTCCCATCGCGGCCTCCACGCTGGCGATCGCGGTCGTCACGCTTCCGCTGACGCTCGTCACGCCGGTCGAAGGCTTTGAGATCATCCGGCCGATGGCGATCGTTTTGCTGGGCGGCGTGTTCGTGGCGGCCGCCCTCACTTTGTTCGTCATGCCGGGGCTGTACCTGCTGGCCGGCCGGGCCCTCGAGCCCGACACCGGCACCTACTTCGTCGGCGAAGGCGGCGGCGAGCATCGGGTCATCGTGCTCGACGAGCCCGCCGCTGAATCCGCCCGGGTGCCTGTTCAGCCACCGCCGGCGGCCGAAGGAACGGTGATGACGAAGCACGAGCCCGATGGCGACGGACACCACACCCGCGAGCCGTAGGAGGACAGGATGAACGCCAAGCGACTGATCGCAGCTCCCGTCGTGGTGCTGCTCGCGCTCACGGCTTGCCGGAGCGTGCCGGAGCAGACCGGCGGGCGGTCCCCGGCGAACGTCGAGGCGATCGAAGGATCCGAGGTCTCACGGATCACCCTGACCGGCCGGGCCGCCGAGCGCCTCGGCATCGAGACCAATCCCGTTCGTCCGTCGAGCGGCTCACGCACCGTCGTTCCCTACAGCGCCATCTACTACGACGCCGAGGGCGACACATGGGTATTCGTCGAAAGCGACGGCGGCTACGCCCGCGCACCCGTGGTCGTGGAGGCGATCGAAGGTGAGCGCGCCATCCTGACCGCCGGTCCCGTGCCGGGAACGCCGGTCGTAGTGGTGGGCGTCGCCGAGCTGCACGGGATCGAAGCCGGAATCGGCCAGTAGACGAAAAAGGAGCGCGCCATGCTTCGTTGGATCGTCGGAACGAGCCTCCGGTTCCGCTTCTTGATCGTCGCCGGGGCAGCGGCCCTGATGGTCTTCGGAGTCGGTCAGCTGAAGGAGATGCCGATCGACGTGTTTCCGGAGTTCGCGCCGCCACGGGTCGAGATCCAAACGGCCGCGCTCGGCCTGTCCCCTGCCGAGGTTGAGGCGCTGGTCACCGTCCCGCTCGAGGAAGCGCTGCAAGGGCTGCCGAGCCTCGACGCGATCCGGTCGAAGTCGGTCGAGCAGCTGTCCTCGATCGAGCTGATCTTCAACCCGGGAACCGACCTGCTTCACGCCAGGCAGGTGGTCGGAGAGCGGCTCGCCTCCGTCACCCCGACGCTCCCGACATGGTCGGCTCCCCCCTTCATGATGCAGCCGCTGTCGGCAACGAGCCGGATCATGAAGATCGGCATGTCATCGGTCGATCATTCGCTCATCGACATGTCGCTGCTCGCGTACTGGAAGATGCGCGCGCGGCTCCTTCGCGTCCCCGGCGTGGCGAACGTCACGATCTGGGGCGAGCGCGTCAGCCAGCTCCACGTCGAGGTCGATCCCGGCAAGCTGGGGGCCGAAAAGGTTTCGCTGCAGCGCGTGATGGAGGTGACGGCCGAGGCGCTCGACGCGGGCATCCTCCAGTTCTCGGACGGCCACGTCATCGGCGGGGGCGGCTTCGTCGATACCCCCAACCAGCGGATCGGAGTGCGTCACATCCTGCCGATCCTCACGCCGGACCAGCTGGCGAAGATCCCGATCGCATCCCGCGACGGGCGAACCCTGCGCCTGGCGGACATCGCTAACCTCACCGAAGGACACCAGCCTCTCATCGGAGACGCCGTCATCAACGACGGTCCGGGGTTGATGTTGATCGTCGAGAAGCTGCCGTGGGGCAACACGCTCGAGGTCTCGCGCGGCGTCGAAGCCGCGATCGAGGAGATGAAGCCCGGTCTGCCCGGCATCGAGATCGACACGACCATCTTCCGTCCGGCCACCTTCGTCGAGCACGCGGTGGAGAACCTGGGCCGTTCGCTGCTGCTCGGCGTCCTGCTAATGGTGATCGTGCTCGGCGCGTTCCTCTACGACTGGCGCAGCGCGCTGATCAGCGCGGTGACGATCCCCCTATCGCTGACCGCCGCCGGACTGGTCCTGTGGGCGCGCGGAGCGACGATCAACACGATGGTGCTGGCCGGCTTCGTGATCGCCTTGGGGGCGGTGGTGGACGATGCCATCGTCGACGTCGAGAACATCGTGCGACGATTGCGCATTCATCGCGCCGCCGGCGGCGACCGCTCGCTGCCCACGACCGCGCGCGTCATCTACCACGCGTCGCTCGAGGTTCGCGGCGCCGTCGTCTACGCGTCGATCATCGAGGCGCTCGCGCTGCTGCCGGTCTTCTTCCTGACCGGGCTCACCGGCTCGTTCTTCCGGCCGCTCGCCATGTCGTATGCGCTTGCGGTGGTGATCTCGACGATCGTGGCGCTGGTGTCCACGCCGGCGTTGAGCCTGCTGCTGCTCCGCAAAGCCGACCTGGAGAAGCGCGAGTCCCCGGTCGTGCGGTGGGTGCACGGCGTTTATGAGCGCGCTCTCGCCCCCATCGTCCGCTCCCCCAGGCCCGCCTATGCCGCCGTCGGCGGCCTGGTCGCGCTGGGCCTGGGCGTCACGCCGTTCCTCGGGCAGGACCTGCTGCCGTCGTTCAAGGAGCGAGATTTCCTGATGCACTGGGTCACGGCGCCGGGCACCTCCCTGCCCGAAGAGATGCGGGTCACGGTCGCGGCGAGCAAGGAGTTGCGCGACATCCCCGGCGTGCGCAACTTCGGCGCGCACATCGGACAGGCGTTCCTGGCCGACGAGGTGGTCGCGGTGGACTTCGGCGAGAACTGGGTCAGCGTCGATCCGAAGGCCGACTACGACAAGACCTTGGCAGCGATCCAGTCGGTGGTCGACGGCTATCCCGGCATCCGGCGCGACGTCCAGACCTATCTGAAGGAGCGCATCCGCGAGGTGCTCACCGGTGCCGGCGAGGCGATCGTCATTCGGATCGCCGGCCCGGACCTCGACGAGCTGCAACGCATCGGCAAGGAGATCGAAACGCTCATCGGCGAGGTTCCCGGTGTGGTCGAGGAGCACGTCGAGCTGCAAAAGCGCATCCCGCAGATCGCCGTGACGGTGGACCTCGACGCGGCCGGGCGGGTCGGCCTCAAGCCCGGCGACGTACGCCGGGCCGCCGCCATCTACATGGCCAGCGAGGAGGTCGGGGACATCCTCAAGGACGGCAAGGCCTACGACGTGCACCTGTACAGCACGCCGGAGACGCGCACCGACCTGACCGCCGTCCGGGCGCTGCTCATGGACACGCCGTCGGGCGGCCAGGTCCGGCTCGACGACGTCGCCGACGTCTCGCTTCGTTCGACGCCGAACAGCATCCACCGGGAGGGCGTCACGCGCGTCATCGACGTCGAAGCCAACGTGAAAGGCCGCGACCTGGGCTCGGTCGTCGCCGGCATCGAACAGAAGCTGCGCGGCTACGAATTCCCACAGGAATATCACGCCGAGATCCTCGGCGAGTTCGCCGAGCGCCAGGAGGCGCAGAGCCGGCTGTTCGGCTGGGCGATCGTCGCGGCGATCGGCATCGTCGCGCTGCTCGTCACCTCGTTCGCGAGCATGCGTTTGGCCATCCTGACCTTCCTCACCATGCCGATCGCGATGGTGGGCGGGATCCTCGCGGCGAGGATGAGTAGCGGCATCATCTCGCTCGGCTCGCTCGTGGGCTTCTTCACGGTGCTCGGCATCGTGGCGCGCAATGGCATCATGATGATCAGCCACTTCCGCCATCTCGAGATCCAAGAGGGCGTGCCGTTCGGACCCGGCCTCGTCCTGCGCGGCGCCCGCGAACGCGTCGCGCCCATCTTGATGACGGCGCTGACCACCGGCCTGGCCCTTGTCCCTCTGCTGATCACGGGCAACATCCCAGGACAGGAGATCGAGTACCCGATGGCGATCGTGATCCTTGGCGGCCTGGTCGCATCCACGTCGCTGAATCTGTTCGTCGTCCCATCCCTGTATCTGCGCTTCGCACGGACCGAGAAGCTGCGGGCGAGGACGGCGGGATGACGGGCTCGAAGAAGGCCGAGGAGGGACACAGATGAATCGCGCGCGCCAGTTCATCATGGTGGCGGCGGCCGGCTTGAGTCTGGTCGCGGCGAGCTGCTCGACCGCAGGAACCGGCACCGCGCCGGCATCCGCAAAACTGCCGGTCGCGGCGGCCTCCGAGCCGGCGGCTCCCCATCCGGTGAACTTCCTTCGAGAGAGCTTCGGGCCGGACTCGGCCACCATCACCAACCCGTGGTGGCCGCTGAAGCCCGGCACCCAGTGGATCTGGGAGGGCACCGCGATCGAAGGCGAGGACGAGATCGAACGCCGGGTCGTGTTCACCGTCACCGATCTCACCAAGACGGTCGCCGGCATCGAGACGATCGTGGGCTGGGATCGCGACTTCACCGACGGCGTGCTCGCCGAGTCCGAGCTCATCTTCCTCGCCCAGGACCGCGCCGGAAACGTCTGGCACTTCGGCCAGCAGGTGGAGCGCTACGACGAGACCGGCGAGCTGGAAGGAGGCCGGACCTGGCTCGTGGGCTATCTCGCCGACGCGAAGGCCGGGATCAAGATGAAGGCGAACCCGACGCCGGGCGACCCGGTCTACTCGCAAGGCTTCGCGCCGCCACCCTTCTATTGGGATGACGTCGCGCGGGCCGTCGAGATCGAGGACCGCATGTGCGTGCCGGTCGGCTGCTACGACAACGTGCTCATCATCGAGGAGTTCGAGCCGACGAAGCCGGGCGCCAAGCAGCTCAAGTACTACGCGCGAGGCATCGGCAACATCGCCGTCGGATGGGGAGGAGAGGCCGAGCTCGAACAGGAGGAGATGGAGCTCACGCGGATGCTGACCCTAAGCCCGGCCGGCATGGCCGAGGTGCGCGAAGCCGCCAGGAGCATCGAGACACGCGGCAACGTCTACGGGTTGACGTCCCCGCTCCGGCAGCGGCCGGCAGCAGCCACGGCCTCGCCGTCGCCGTCGCCGTGAACGATGACGGGGCGCCGGGGACTCGCGCGACTGGCCACGCTCGCGCTGGCCGCGGCGGCCTGTACGGGCGCCGAAGAAGCCCCGCGGGGCGGGCCACCATCGATCTCCCCCTCGGCCCGACCCCCCGGCTCTCTGCCGGCGGCCACGCCTTCGCCGCCGCCCGACGATCCCCCGGGCGCAAAGCCGATGTGCGATCTAAGCCGCGCCGTCTCGCTGACGGGCGAGCACCAGGACGCGATCAAGTACGACCACGCTGATCCCGGCACGGTCTTCGACGCGCGGAACGCGATCATCACCGCGTATCCGCATCGTGCGGTCTACCCCTTCAGCGTCGGCGGCGCGGCCGCGCCCGAGCGCATCTGCGTGGTCGGTGGCATCGTGGCCGGCGACGCACCGCGCGGCCTCACCTGGGCCGAGATGAAGGATCTGTTCGACGGAGACGGGCTTCGCATCGCCGGAAACGGCTGGTACGGGGTCAACGGGCTGCGCGTGGACAACGTGTCCGACGGCATCGCGCCACGCGGCACGAAGGATCTCTACCCGGCCGACGGCGACGGCTTCGAGTTCCGTAATCTCTACTTCACCTACATTCGCGACGACTGCGTCGAAAACGACGAGATCGCGGCGGGCGCGATCTACGACAGCCTCTTCGACGGCTGCTACACCGGCATCTCGGAGCGCCCGAGCAGCGATAGCCCGCAGTGGCGCTACCCGCCCCCGCCCGGCGAGACGCTGTTGCTCGACGGCGTGCTGCTCCGCTTGGAGGCCATGCCCGGGCCGCGCGGCGCGGGCGGGACGGCGACCGGCGGTCACGGTCAGCTGTTCAAATGGTCCGAGGTGGCGAACCGGCTCACGATCAAGCGCTCGATCTTCCTGGTCGAGCAGGAGCCCAACTCCACCAGCTTCTTTCCGTTCCCGCCCGGCACCACCACCGAGGACGTCACGATCGTGTGGCTCGGCGACTCGACCTTCACGTGGAAGGTGCCCTCCGGCACGATCGTGACCACCGACCGTGCCGTCTGGGACGAGGCGCGCGCCGATTGGCTGCGCCGCCACGGCTGCTCGTCGTTCTTGGAATGCTCGCGTCTCTACGATCCGGCTCCGCCCGGATGACCGTCACTGGAACTCGATGATCAGGCGGGGCCGGCGGCCGTCGTCGGGCTCTTCCTTCGACGAGTAGCCGGCGTCGTAGATCGAGATGAGGTCCACCCGGAACGAGTAGTCGCCGTCGCCGATGATCTTGTCGGTGACGTCGACCTCGTAGAAGTTTCCGGATTCCACCGGACCCATCGTCCGGAAGGGCGTCGGGTCGAACGACGGCGCCGTCGCCCACGTCACGGTGTTCTCGTCCCAGCTCGAGCTCGACACCGTGTGGAACGTGCCGCCCGTGCCCGACGAATCGACGCACCAGAGCTTGATGGCGGCCCGCTTGATCGTCTTGGTTCCCACGCCGCTAACCGCGAACTTGATCAGGACGTCCTTGACGGGATCGCCGTCGACCGACAGGACCGTTCCGGAGCCGTTCGCCGAGGTGGGCCGTGCCTGGCGAATGGTCGCGTCGCCTGCAGGGAGCAGGATCAGCAGCACGGGCGTCTGCTGCGCGCACGTCACCGTCATCGAGACCGTCGCCGACGAGCCACCGGGCGTGAGCGTGTAGCCGAAAGTGTCGGGCCCGGAGCCGGTGTTGCAGTAGCCGGCCTTCGGCGCATAGGTGACGTGCGCGCCGTCTTGGCCAATCGTGACCGTCCCGTTGACCGGCTGCGTCACCGACCCCACGCTCTTCGGCCCGCCGTCGGGGTCGGTGTCGTTGGCCAGCACGTCGATCACGGTCGCCGCAGAACCTTCTTGCACCGTCGCGCTGTCGCTCACCGCGACCGGTGGCTGATCCGCGGGGCCGGACGGCACGTATTCGAAGGCGCCGATGTCGTCGAAGGCCCGGACGCCGGCCCCCGTGTTCGGCGTCGCGGGGTCGTCCACCCGGCTTTGCCCGGTCGAGTCCACCGGTGCCTGGCCCGGCGCGTTCGCGTTCGCCGCGTCGATCGCCGCAGAGCCCGGAAGCAGCCGGAAATCGCCCGTCCCTGCATTCGCGAACTTCGGGTCTGTCTCCTTGCCGTTGGCCATCTGGCCGGTGGCGCTCACGAAGCTTGCCAGCGTCGAGTAGCGGTCGTTGCCCCACACGATCATGTCGCCGGCCTGCGAGAGCCACACGAGGTTGAAATCGAGCTGCACGGCTCCGAGCGCCGTGCCGTCAACGCGCAGGTTCCCGGTGGTCCGAGGGCTGTTGATGCCGTTGTCGACGCTGATGTTGTTCATCACGGTCACGCCGGTGGCGGTCCCGACGACCTCGATGCCCGAGTCCACCCCGCCGTAGACGGTGTTGGCGACGATCGCCGTATTGATGGAGGCCTTGTTGTCGATGCCGTGATCGCCGTTCCGCGAGGCGACGTTGCCTCGAACGATCACGTCGGCCGAATCCCAGACGTTGATGCCGGAGTCTTCGTTCTCGCTCAGACGGTTGTTCTCGACGGTCACGACCGAGGCGTTCCGGATGTCGATCCCGACCGCGGCACGCACATAGCCGCGCGCGTTCCGGTTCGAAGTGTTCCCGCGCACGATCACCCGGGCGGAGGCTCCGAACACCGCAATCCCGGCGTCGGTCGCCTGATCCACCGTGTTGCCCTCGATGGTGGAATCGGTGACGTCCTTGAGATAGATCCCTTTCGCGGTGTCGGTCTTGGTCTGCTGACCGACGTGGTGCACGTAGTTGCCGCGGATCGTCACGAAGGCGGCTCCGGTGGCGTAGATGCCGTGGCTCGAGGTGCTCGCGATCTCGAAGCCTTCGACGACGATCCAGTTGCGGCGAATGAGGAATCCGCGTGTCCCGCCGGTCACCACCGTTCCCCCGAGTGATCGGAACGTCACCGGGCTGTTTGCCGTCCCCGCGGTGGGCGGGTTTACGGTCTCTTGATAGAC
>DATLFO010000255.1:0-5024 GCA_035541035.1 Actinomycetota bacterium | reverse complement strand
CCACAATTCTGCTTGCTGCTAAGGAAACCTTATCCGGTATTTATGGGTCCGCGGTGCGCGGACTGCCGATAATCCGGACGCATTCTTCCCCGAAGAAAGGATTCCCGTGCGTTCCCTTCGTATCGTCACCGCTTTGGCGTGCCTGCTCACGCTTGCCCAGGCCGGACCGGCAGCCGCCGAAGACGGGGTCCCGTCCGCCGACACCCACGTCGCGGTCACGGTTGCGCCCGAATGGGGCACCGTCGGATACCCGCTCGAGTATCGGATCGCCGTGGTCAACGACGGGCCGGACGAGGCCGCCGGGGCCGTGCTTCGTTTCACGATCCCGTGGCAGACACGGATGATCGGCCATGACGCTCCTGGATCCTGCTCGGGCGCCGCGCCGGTTGTCTGCGGTCTTGGCTCTCTGCCGTCGGGTCAAAGCCTGACGGTCACGGTTCGGGTCCGTGCCGCCACGCCGGGACCGGCGCATTTCGATGCGCAGATCAACACCGACACGGCCGACCCGGCGACGGCAAACAACCTGACCCGCACGACGGTCAGCATCTCGGCGCCCGAGTACGGCGTCTGGCGGAAGCCGGCCGATTCTCCGACGGTGGGATGGGGCGCAGCGGGTGCGTCGGATCCGAATACGCGTCACGCGGTGCTGTTCGGCGGCGAGATCAACGACGACGGCGACCTGTCGGCCGACACCTGGCGATGGAATGGATCCGGCTGGAGCCTGGCCTCCGTTGCCGCCGCCCCGCCGGCGCGCGCGATGAGCGCGGCCGCCTTCAGCGGAGCCGGCGGGAACACCGTGCTGTTCGGCGGCGCCTCCGATACCGCGTTTCTCAACGACACCTGGACGTGGGACGGAACCGCATGGGCGCCGGCCGCGGTGAGCGGTCCGTCGTCGCGTGCAGGTCACGCGCTCGCGGCCCGCGACGGCAAGGTCGTGCTGTTCGGTGGTGCCGGCGGGACCGGTCTGCTGAACGACACCTGGGAGTGGGACGGCTCGTCGTGGACGAAGAAGACGCCGGCCGTGTCGCCGCCGGCGCGCATGGGTCACTCGCTGATCGAAGACCGCGCGAACGGGACCGTGGTGCTGTTCGGCGGCTGCTGCGCCGGCGAGTCATTGCACGCCGACACGTGGATCTGGGACGGCGCAACCTGGAAGAAGGCGGCGCCGTCCGCGTCGCCGCCGGCGCGCGCCGATGCCGCCGCAACGTTCGACCCGGCGACCAACACCGCGACGCTCGCGGGTGGCTGGGACGACGACGGCGAGACGATCGGCGACGTTTGGTCGTGGAAGGATCGCCGGTGGGTTCGGCGCGGTCACGGACCCGCTCGTGACGGCGCGGTGCTGCTCCACGCGGCCGACGACGGGCCGGGCAAGCTGATGATGGCCGGCGGAGCGGACCCGGATGGGCGCCTGTCCGCCGGCATCCCGGCGGCGACGTTCGCACCCGATTGGCGTGTGGTGTCGAGCACCGGTCCGATCGCGTTCGGCGGGGTGCTGGCGGGTGCGACGGTGACGCGTTCGATCGTGCTGCGCAACCTCGGGACGAAGGATGTTTCGGTGCCGTATGCGGGTGTCGCGGGTTCGGCGGCGGACGGCATTTCGGCCGACCGCTCCGCATGCTCCACGCTGGCCCCCGACGGTACCTGCTCGATCGATGTCAGCTTTCACGCCGGTCTGCAGACGTACATGGCGGCGCCACGGTCGGCGACGGTGACCGTTTGGGTCAACGACAGCGACGAAACCCTTTCGTTTCCGGTGACGGGCACGCGGCAGATGGTCAATCTGAGCACGCATGCGCTGGCCAGCACCGTGTCGGTCAACGCGGCGTTCCCGGTGTCGTGGTCGGCGCCGGGGGCGGCAGGCGTGGTCTATGACGTCGAATACAGCGAGCGCGTCTACCGCAGCTATGCCTGGCGCGAGGCCGAGTGGAAGCGGTGGCGGACCGGGACCACATCGACCTCGGGCTGGTTCGGTGGCGCCGGCCAGCCGCCCAGCGGCCAGGGCAAGACGATGCTGTTCCGCGTGCGCGCCCGTCGCGGCAGCGAGGTCAGCCAGTGGACGCCGGTGCGCTCGACGCTGGTTCCGATCGACGACCGCAACTGGACGATGAAGTTCTCGTCCGGCTGGTCGAGCGTGAGCGCGAGCGGCCGCTTCTACGGCACGCTGCGGCAAACCTCGTCGGCCGGCAAGCGTTTCTCGTTCCTGTTCGAAACGAACCGGCTGATGATCATCGGGGACAAGTGCCCCTCGTGCGGCGCGTTCGACGTCTACGTGGACCGGGTCAAGGTCGCGCGCGTGGATTCGTATGCCAAGGGCACGCTGGCGCGGCAGGTGCTGTTCGACAAGTACTTCTCCAACGGCATCAAGCGGCATCAGCTCGAGATCGTCACGGCCGGAACGCGTGGACGTCCGTGGGTCAAGATCGACGGCGTCGCCGCGGCGCGATAGGCGGACAAGAAAAACGGCGGGCCGGTGGATTTCCACCGGCCCGTTCGCTTTGCGGGTGATTAGGTCTCGGTTCGCAGGGCGGCGCTGCGGCTGGGGTGGCGCAGCTTCGCGAGCGCCTTGGCTTCCAACTGACGGATCCGCTCGCGCGTCAGGCCGAAGCGCTTGCCGACCTCTTCGAGCGTGAGCGGCTCTTCGCCGGTCAGGCCGAAGCGCAGCGCCAGGATCGTGCGCTCGCGCTCGGTCAGCGTGCTGAGCACCTTCTCGAGCTCTTCGCGGCCGATGCCCGACAGGACCTCGTCGAACTGCCCGGCGGCGGCCTCGTCGGGCACGAACTCTCCGAGCGTGGCCTCGCCGGCCTCGCCGACGGGGGTCTCGAGCGAGAGCAGGTTCGCGGCCAGGCCGCGCAGCTCGCGTACGCGTGCGACCGGCAGGCGCGCGCTCTTGGCCACCTCGTCGTCGGTCGCCTCGCGTCCGTACTGCGCTTCCAATTCGGCCCGGGCGCGGCGGACGCGGACCAAAAGCTCGTGGACGTGGACGGGCAGGCGGATCGCGCGGCCGCGATCGGCGATGCCGCGCTGGATCGCCTGACGGATCCACCAGGTCGCATACGTCGAGAACTTGAAGCCCTTGCGCCAGTCGAACTTGTCGACGGCGCGCATCAGGCCGATGTTGCCTTCCTGGACCAGGTCCAGCAGCGGGATGCCGGTCGCGCGGTAGCGGCGCGCGATCGACACGACCAGGCGCAGGTTAGCCTGGACCATGTCGTGCTTGGCGGCCTCGCCGTCGCGGCGGACTCGTTCCAGCTCACGCTTCTTCGCCGGCGTCAGCCCGTCGCCTTTGGCCAGCCGCTTGGCGGCCTTGGCGCCGGCCTCGATGCGCTTGGCCAGCTCGACCTCCTGGGCGGCGTTGAGCAGGGGATAGCGGCCGATCTCGCGCAGGTAGGTGCCGAGCGCGTCGAGGTCGCCGAGCCGGTCGGCGTCCTCGGGCCGGACGACGACCTTGCCGTCGTCCTCCGAGGAGTCTTCCTCGGAGTCCTCGGCGGCCTGCGCGAGCAGCTCTGCGTCGTCGAGCTCGATATCGTCGTCGACCTTGCTGCCGCGCGGCAGATCGTCGTCGTCGTCGTGTCTGGCCATGCTCTCCCTTGGGCTCATGCGCTCGTTTCCGAAGCTTCTATCTTTCGTACCGTCACTGCCGGGATCCTGTCGTAGCGGCCGTTTCCCGTCGCGATCGCCCATCCGCGCGAGACGGCGATCGCGGCCACGTCCATCGCCCGATCGTCCACCCCGGCCGGGCGAACGACCTCAAGCCGCGCTCTCGTTCGCGCCGCCGGGCCGTCGAACGGTACCACGTCCACTCGCTCGAGCAGGCGCTCCACGAACGAGGCCCGATGGGCGCGCAGCGCCGGATCGTCGGTGCGCTCGACGGTCTCGAGCAGCTCGGTCGCGGTCGGCGCGGCGATCCCCACAGGCTCCGAAGACCCCAAAACGTCACGAAGCGCCACGAAACCGGCCTCGGCGGCGATCAGTGTGTCCACGTCGATCAACGTTCCCATTCGCCGATCCTTTCCCGGTCCGAGCGGGAAGCATCCCGGGCTACGGCCACGTCCTTGCCGAACGCGGCGTCCAGCGGAGGAAGGTTGCGAAGCAGGTCGTCCATCTCGGCTGCGGTCAGCGCGCGGGCGGACACGGTCGGGGCGATGCGCGCAACCGTTTCGCCGTTGCGCACGACCTCATAGGTTTCGCCCTGATAGCGGACGCGATTGATGAGGTCGGCGAAGCCGCGGGCGGCATCGGTGGCGCTGATCTGCTTCACCCATGAAGCATACCAGAATCAGAAAATCAGATTGACGGATTACGCGTTCGCGAGTCGAGCGCCCCGCGGTCCGTATGGAACGATAAGGCCCCATGAGCGAATCCGAGCCCCGCGACGGCAACGTGACCGGGATCATGTCCAAGATCCGCCGCGGCCGGCGGGAGGCGGCGGCGACCGCCTCGATCCCGGCCGTCCCTACGGACGTGTTCCGTGTGATCACCGATGTCGAGAACCTGCCGCGATGGTGGCCGCGCGTGAAGAAGGCGATGCTCATCGACGGCGACGAGCTGGGGCGCGAGCAGGTGCTCACGCTCGACTGGGGCCGCCAGGAGGGAACGATCCGACAGAAGGTAGTCGAATGGGAGCCCGGTCGCCGCTACGCCTGGACGGTCGTGAGCGAATCCGCCGACGGCCGCGAGCTTCCGCCGCTGGTCAAGACGCGCGTGACCGTCACCATCGAGCGCGACGGCATGTCCGGCTCGCGCGTGGAGATTCGCGCGCACTTCGATCCCGTCGGCGGCCGCGGAGTGCTCGCCCTTCGCCAGATATCGCGGCTGGCCCGAGCGTCCTATCGCAAGGCCCTGCGGGATCTGCGCGGCGTCGTTGCGCCCGGCGCATGAAGGCCGTGTGTCCACGCCGTGTGTCCACGCCGTGTGTCCACGCCGTGTGTCCACGCCGTGTGTCCACATGGCCGCCGGCCGACTCGTCAAGAAAATTGACGAGTCGGCCGGCGGCCATGTGGACACACGGCGTGGACACACGG
>DATLFO010000254.1:0-27972 GCA_035541035.1 Actinomycetota bacterium | reverse complement strand
CACCAGCCTACGGCTTCGGGAACACCGGCGAGCCCGAAGCAACCTCGGCGACGAACGCCGGGACCGCGAACGCGCCGGCTTGGATCTCGGGCGTCCAGTAGCGGGGCTGCAGGCCTCGCTCGGCCGCGCGCTTGCCGGCCGTGTCCGCGTCGGTGTCGATGCGCTCCCCCGCCAGCATGTAGCCCCAGAGCGTGCCCGGATAGGTGGGCACCGCGCCGACGTATGGCTTGACCTGCGGAAACGCCTTGGCGGCGTTGCCGAGCGCCATCGCGATCTCGTCCGGGAAGTAAAAGGGCGAGCCGATCTGGGCCGACAGCACCCCGCCGGGGTTCAGCCGCACCCGGCACTGCCCGTAGAACTCCTCGGAGAACAACACCACGCCCGGGCCGACCGGGTCGGAGGAGTCGATCACGATCGCGTCGAAAGGCTCGCTTCCGTCGCGCACATAGGCGGCGCCGTCGTCGAAGAGCACGGTCGCGCGCGGGTCGTCGAAGGCGTCCCCGGCGATCTCGGGGAAGAACTCGCGGCTGACCGTGGTGACCGTCTCGTCGATCTCGACCATCACGGCCTCGGTGACGGTGGCGTGCTCGAGCACCCGGCGAAGCGTGCCGCCGTCCCCGCCGCCGATGATCAGCACACGCCGCGGCTCGGCCACGGCGATCATCGGCACGTGCACGAGCATCTCGTGGTAGCAGAACTCGTCCCGCGTCGTGGTCTGAACGAGCCCGTCGAGGACGAGCATCCGACCGAACGTCGGATGCTCGTAGACCTCGATTTTCTGGAACGCCGATTCCTCGGCGTGCAAAAGCGTACCCTGGTAGGCCTGCTCCAGACCGGGAGCAGGCTCTTCGTGGAACCGGGTCACGCGCTCAGCCCGCGCTTGACTTCGACAACCTGGATTCGGCCGGGCGAGAAGTACTTGCGGAGCACGTCGAAGCCCGCGTCGGCGTCCATGTCGTGGTTGCACGTGAACATGTCGACGGCCGCGTAGCCGAACTCCGGCCACGTGTGGATCGACAGGTGGGACTCGGCGATGATCGCGATCCCGGAGCAAGCCCCGTTCGGAAACGGGACGATCTTCGTATCCAGAAGCGTGCCTCCGGAGACGCGTACCGCTTCCATCAGTGCCTCTTCGATCACTGCCGGCTGGTCCAGATTCGTCGCTTCCCACAACTCGACGAGAAAGTGCCGCCCGAGAGCGTTCATCGCCATTCACCCCCTCCAAAGAACCGCGGCCGCAACCGCGCTACCGATACGATCGACTCGATGCTCGGCCGTCGCGAAGTGGAGCTCGTAGTCGCCGAAGCCGCGAACGGCCATGCCTTCGGCGACCATCTTGGTTACGCGCTCTTCGATCTGCTGGGCGGTCCAGGGGCCGTGGGCCTCCATCAGGACGCCGCCGCGATCGGTCAGGCCGACGCCGATGCACGACGAGATGACCTCGCCGGGGGTCTCGGAGACCATCTTGGCGTAGACCGTGGGTGTGAGGGTCCCCGTGGGGATCTCGGGAAGCGTGGAGAGTGCGGCACCTTCGGGGAAGATGCTCGTGACTGCCATCAGGTTGAGGTGGCCGATGCCGGCCTTGAGAAGCGCGTTGTCGAACGCCGTTAGCTCGGAGTCGCCCTCGGCGGCTCCCCAGACAAGACAAACCTTGGTAGGGCGCTCGTACAATCCACCTTCCCCTTAGCACTCACCCCGCTGAACCGGGCCCTGACAGAGTAGTAGCGCGGCCCCGACGTGCGCCGCGCTGCAAGGAGCCTTTATACGGTACGGACCCCCCCTGCGCAACTAGGATCCACTGCTGAGGCCAATGTCCGGAATGTGACGAAGAATCCCCCCTGTTCGCGGGAGAGGATCGGGCGCCGGGCTCGCCGCGCCGATAAATGGCTCGCGGAGACTATTCGGGACTATCGCGTTCCGATCCGAGACCATGCGCGAGCGAACTTCACGGAAAGGATCCTTTGCCCGCTTCCACGCCCGCGGCGGCCCTCCAAGCAGCCGCGCAAGCCAAGACGCTCGCCATGGAGCGAAGCGTCTCGATCCTGCGTGCCGCCGTCGTGGGAGTCAACGTCGTCGTCTATCTGCTGTTCATGCAGGGGAACACCCCACGGCCGGCGCTGGCCTGGACCATCATCGCGATCGCGGTCCCCTATGCGATCTGGTCCTTGGTCTTTCGCCCCTACGAGCGCTATCCCCTGCTGCGCTTCGGGGCCGCGACGATCGTGAGCGACTCGATCCTTATCGCGCTGTGGATCCTCGGCACGGGCGGGGCCGCGAGCGACTTCTGGGTTGTCTATGTCGTGTCGGCGGTGTCGGTCGGCATGCGCTACGACTTGGCCACGTCGCTTTTGGTCGGTGCCGCGGAGTCGGCGCTCTATCTGGCCATGATGACCATGGACGGCGGCCTGCCCGGGGCCGCCGCGATCCTTCGTCCCGGCTACATCGTGATCGCGGCCGGAGCGGCCGGCTTGGTGGCCCGCCAGGAACGCACCACCCGCGAGGAGCGAGTGCTGTTCGAGCGACTGGCCTCGGAGCATGCAGAGATGCTCTCGCGCGAGCGGCAGACGGTCGAGGCGCTTCGTGAGGTGGACCAGATGAAGACGACGTTCATCTCGGCCATATCGCACGAGGTCCGCACGCCGCTGACAGCGGTGCTGGGCTTCGCCAAGACGCTGATGTCCCGCGACCACGTCCTGACCGTCGAGGAGAAGGCGGAGATTTTGCATCGGATCGTGGCCAGCGGCGAGCGTCTGGAGCGAATTCTGATGGACCTGCTGGACCTGAACGCGTACACCAACGGCGTCGCGCAGTTGCACCGCGGACCGACCCGGGTGGCCGACGTCGTTCAGCGCGTGCTCGATGAGGTCGCCGTCGGCGACCATCCCATCGAGGTGGACGTGCCCGGCGGCCTAACCGCCGCCGTGGACGCACCCAAGGTCGAACGGATCGTGTCGAATCTGGTGCGCAACGCCGTGAAGTACACGCCGTCCGGCCTCCCGATCACGGTCCGGGCCTGCCGCATGAACGGCGGCACGCTGATCATCGTGGACGACCGTGGCGAGGGAATCCCCGACGACCATAAGGCCGCGATTTTCCAGGTCTTCCGTCAAGGGCCGCAGCGCGTCGAGCACGCGCCGGGCACCGGCATCGGCCTGGCGCTGGTGGCGCGCCTGTCCGAACTTCACGGCGGCCGCGCATGGGTCGAGGACCGGGCGGACGGCGGCGCGTCGTTCCGCGTGATGCTGCCCGACGGCGCGCCGGGCGCGCGAACCGGCCCGGGAATGTCCGGGGCCGCGCTGTCCGACGCAGCGTCGCTGTAGCTACTCGATCGTGTCGGCGTCGTCGACGATGCGCTCGCGGTCCTCGACGGCGGGCTCGTTGTTCGCGGCGATCTCGTCGAGCATCGCGTGCAGACGGTCGTGGGCGATGCGGATGACCCGCTGGGTCGCGCTCGATTCGCTGCCGTGGCCGGCGAACGGGCTGCCCTGCGCCGCGTAGCCGCTGAGCGTGGTGCCGTTCTCGCCGCTGCCCTTGCGTACCACCGTGGTCATGTCCGCGGGCACGCCATGGGCGCGCAGCAGCGCGACGATCTCGCGCGACTGGTTGTAGGGCACGAGCCCGTCCTCGACGCCGTGGACGAGCACGACGCCCTTGACGCCGGAGTCGCGGATGTCGCCGACGCGGTTCACCACGGCGCGCTTCGCGTACTCTTCCGGGACCTGCGAGAAGGTTCCGCCGGTCTCGGCCTCGATGTCGGCCTTGGCGTTGGCGGCGAAGGCGTTCACGCCGGCGAGCGCGCTCGCGCCCGCATAGGTCTCGATCACGTTGACGGCGCCTTCGACGTCGAACCAGACGTCGAACAGCGGCGCGCCCCCGCGCATCGGCTTCTCGGCCAGCGCCAGCCCGCTCGTGTTCGCGCCCATCGACACGCCGAACAGGATCGTCTCGCGGATCGTGGCGCCGCACAAGTCCAGGAAGTAATTCGCGGCCGCGATCATGTCCTGGGCGCCGGCCGAGACGTGCCAGCCACGCTTGAATATCGAGTACGAGTAGTCGGGCGTGACGGCAAGCGCGCCGTGGGCAGCCGCGTCTTGCATGTGCTGCTCCCAGCTCGCCGACTCGTGCGTGTACCCGTGAGCGAACACGACCAGCGCGGTCGGAGCGGCCGCGGGGCGGACGTAGCCTCCGGTACCCGCGCCGGCGGCTGCCGGCAGCGCGGTCATCGTGGCCGACGGATCGGTGCAATCGGTCGCGGCGGCGGCGGGCGCGAGCCCGGACGCGGGAAGGACGGCGAGCGCGAGCGCGGCGGCAACGGTGCGAAGCTTCATCGACAAACCCTTTCTGGACGGCTTGCGCTTACTGTTCTCCGCCGAGGGGTCGCCTCCCTGCCGAATCAGGAAAAGCCGGGCGCGACCGATATGTGATCAGCCCTCTCGAGATCGACATTCGCCTAGTTTCCTCGTCCTGAGAGGCCAGCGCGAACTGAAGCGTGATCAGCCACGTGTCGCTTCTATCGTGGACAGCACGGCATCCGCCCACAGCGCGTAGCCGTCGTCGCTCGGATGGAACCCGTCGTGGGCGTGGTAGCGCTTCGGGTCCCGCACGAAGGCCGCGCCCGTCGCCTCGATGACGTCGACGAACAGCGCGCCGCGCTCACGCGCGACGCGCTTCTGATCGGCGGCGAGCCGGTCGGCACGCATGCCGGCGATCGCACGGAGCGGCTGTGCCAAAAGCGGTGTCGCCGCGAACTCTCCGATCCCGACGAGCACGACTCGCTCGGCACCCACTGCCGCGCTCCGCCGCAGGACATCCGCGAGGTCGCTTCGAAACGAGGCCCGCGAGGTGAGGTGGGTGACGTCGTTCCCGCCGATCCCGACGATGACCCAATCCGGCCGCAGCGACTGGAGCAGCGGGATCTGATCGTCGAGCACGTCGCGAACGCGCGCACCCGATTCGGCGAGCACGGTGAGATCGACGGGCCGTCTCAGCCCCCGCGCGACGACGCGAGGCAGCGCATTGTCAGGAGAGGACGCACCGACCCCGGCCCCGGTCGAGTCGCCGAGCCACGCGATGCGCAGCGGCGACGCGCTCTCGCCCCCGATCGAGCCGTCGAGCACGCTGCGATCGAACGGCTCGATGCGTTCGGCCCGCCGTGCCAGGCGCACCTCGATCGCCAAGAGCGCGATCACCCCGGCCAGCCCGACAGGAATGCCCACCAGAAACGCTCTCCGCACCGTCATGCTCCTCTCGTTCCCACATCGAAGCAATGAAAAGCCGGCGGGTTCGGATGGGGCTTCTATTCACGCTGATCGGAAGAGTGCTTCTCAAAGAGCAGCTTTCAAACGCTCGTTCGGAAGTGACTCGGCTCCTCGCGGCCCATTGCCGAGTAAGGCCCGGTCGCCGGAGTACTCGCCCTCTCGGTCAGATCCCCATGCTCATACGGCGTTGCGCGGGAGCATGCCCATCATATTCGTCATGAAATCCTTCGGCTCCGGGGCTCTTTCTCGCGGGGGTTTGGGGGCGGAGGCCACGAGCGAAGCGAGTGGCAAGAGCCCCCAATCAAACCGAGTGCGGGTGAGAGGACTTGAACCTCCACGTCCTTGCGGACACATGGCCCTCAACCATGCCTGTCTGCCTATTCCAGCACACCCGCATAGGTGCAGCAGACGGGCATGGTAGCACTCGCGGCCGGGGCCGTCCCCGGCTCTCGGGCGGAGCGCTCAGATCGCCCAATCGTGGGCGAGGACGAGCATGCCGTCGGCCGAGGCGACCGCCCGGACGCCCTGGACGCCGCCCCGGGCCGCGGCCGGGACGCTCGCTCGCCACAGCGGCACGACCGGAGCGAGCCGCTCGAGCTCGGCGGCGACGCGGGCGGCGTCGCCGGCTTCAATGCCGGCATCCAACGCCGGATCCCCGACTCGCGGCACGTTGAGCCCGCCGGGCATGACCTCGGCGGAGTGGTAGCGGTCGCGCAGCGCGCCGCCGGGCGGATCGGCGAAGGTCACCAGGGCCGCCTGGAACCGGGACGACGGCAGCCAGTCGCGCCACAGCGCCTCGTCCTCGAGCGAGACCAGGTTCACGGCGAACCCGGCCGCGTTCAGGTGCGCGAACACGGCGCGCACGACGCGCTGCGCCAGATCGTCGCCCCCGCTGAGCGCGATCGAGATCTCGAGCGGGGTGCCGCCTTTCGCGCGCGTTCCGCCCCGCCGCTCGGCGAAGCCGGCCTCGGCCAGCAGCTGCGCGGCGCGCTGCGGATCGTAGGGCACGCCTTCGCTGCCGGCCTCCGGATACACGAACGGCCGGCCGAGCCCGCCCCCTTCACCGCGAACGAGCCCTTCGACGATCGCGGCACGGTCGACGGCGAACGCGGCCGCTTGCCGCACACGCGCATCGGACAGGATCGACGATGCCGTGTTGAGCACGAGCCCGGTCCAGACGGCGCCGGTGTCGGTCGAGACGGCGACGCCGTCCTCGGCCGTGAGCCGGCGGGAAAAGTCGGGCGAGGAGTACGGCCCGAGCACGTCCACGCGCCCGGCTCGCAGCAACTGGATCGCGGTCGTGGAGTCCGGCACGAACATCACCCGGATGGTGCGCACGCGCGCGCGAACACGCCAGGGCTGGGGCGTCGCCCGAAGAACCATCTCCAGCCCTCGCGTGTAGCGCTCGAGAACGAACGGTCCGCCCGACACGGGCCATGCCCCGATCTCGCCGATGCCCTTTCCGGCCAGCGCGTGCTCGGGCAGCACGCCCAGGCCGGCCGAGAACAGGTCGGTCCAGGCGGGCACCGCGTGCTTGAAGGTGATCGCGACGATGGTCTGCGACTCGGCCGTGACCGACGCGATCGCGTCGTAGCCGGCGGGCGCGATCGCCTTCGACGCCGGATCGACGATCGTCTTCCAGGTGAAGACCACGTCGGATGCCTTGATCGGCTCGCCGTCGGACCAGACGGCGTCGGCGCGCAGCGCCACGCGCACCGACAGCGGCTCCTCGGACAGGACGCGATCGACGAGCCAGGGCGTGGCCTCGCCGCCGGGACCGGCCGCGAACAGCGGCGGCCACAGCGGCCGCAGGAGCGCGCGAGCGCTCGGCGACTCACCGCCGCGCACGAACGGGTTCAGGGTCGCGGGCTCGTGGGGCCAGGCGAGACGGATCTCGCCTTCCGGCGGCGTGGTGGGCAGCGGCGTGGCGGTGGGACTGCCCGCCGGCCGCTTCGGCTCGCCGGCGGGGCAGGCGGTCAGGAGCAGTGCGGCGGCCGCGAGCGCTCCGGCAACGCGGATGCGCCGCCGCGCGGCCGCGGTCACGGCTCGGTCGAGAGCCACACGCGCGACGCGTCGAACAGGCCCGCGCCGTTGAGGTCGAATCCGCGCACGCTGCGCGCGACCGCGAGATGGTTGCGGAAGAACACCACCGGGATCAGCGCCATCTCGGCGAGCGCGCGGGTCTCGGCCGACTGATATTGCGCCCGCCGCTCGGCGATGCCTTTCGTGGCACGCGCCTTGTCGATGGCGGTGTCGAACGCGGAGTCCGAGAACCCGACCTGATTGTTGGGCGAGCCGGAGCGAAGCTGCTGGGCGAGGAACCCGTCGGAGCTGGGCACCTCGGCGAGCCAGCCGAGCTCGGCGAGCTCTTGCTGACCGGACTCGAGCAGCCTCAGGTAGGCGCCCGACTCGTGCGCGCGCAGGCTCACGGTCAGCCCGACCTCGCGCAGGTTCGCCGCGATCGCCGCCGCAACCTCGCGTGAGGGCGAGGCGGCCAGATGGTCGAGCACGACCTCGGGGGGGCCCGACGGGAACGCCGCCTTGATCAGATCGCGCGCGGAACCGGGGTTGAAGCGGCAGTCGCGGCAGCGGTCGGGCGGGAACCCGGGGATGCCGAGCGGGATCACGCCGGTCGCTGGCATTTTGGTTCCGCCGTAGACGGAGCTCGCGATCGTGGCGCGGTTGATCGCCAGCGAGATGGCCCGGCGAAACTCCGGATTCTTGAACTTGTCGAGCCGCATGTTCGGTCCGTAGTAGACGGCCGCCCACAGGGGCGTGAACCCGGACGGTCCGATGCGGCCCCGCGAGGACTCGATCGCGCTGTTCGGAACCTCGGCGATCTCGACCTCGTCACGCAGATATGCGCGGTAGCCGTCGTCGGCTCCTTCGTGGATCACGACGTCGAGCGCATCCAGGTAGGCCGTCGCGCCCGCGTGCCCGTCGAATCGGGTGAGCCGCACGCCGGCGACGCTCATCGGCGCGGCCACTTCGAAGGCGCCGTTGCCGATCGGATGCTTGGCGAACGCCGCCGGGTCGCGGTTGAGCAACTTCTGCGAGACCGGCCCGAGCGCGGCGTGCGACAGGTACACGGGCAGCTCGTAGAACGGCCGATCGAGCGTGATGCGAAGCGTGGACGCGTTGACGACCTCGACGCCCGACAGCGCCTGCGTCGTGCCGTCGATGCGAACCGCCTTGAATCCGCGGACCGGCTCGAGCTGGAAGGCCGCCTCGGAGGCGAGCGTCTTTCCGGCGATCCGGTCGAAGGCGAACTTGAAGTCGTAGGCGGTGACGGGATCGCCGTTGTGGAAGACGGAGCGGCCGAGGGTGAAGGTCCAGGTGAGGCCGTCGGGTGAGGTGGTCCATTTCTCGGCGGCGGCCGGGACGGCATTGCCCGCGTCGTCGACGCCGGTGAGCGAATCGAAGACCTGCTCCAGCACCAGCGCCGCGCCCTGCCCGCGCGCCTTCGCGGGATCCAGGGAGTTCAGCTCGCGGACCGAGACGCGGAGCGTGCCGCCGGCGACCGGGTTCTCCGGTTCGCGGGACGGAGCGTCTTCGCTGCAGGAGACGAGCAGCGCGGCGAGCGCGAGGGCAGCCGCAGCCGTTCGCCGCATGCGGCCGGGCAGGACGGACATGCAGGAGAGTTTACGGCCGGATGCGGAAATGCAGCGCAACCGTGGAAATCGTGAACACGATCGCCGTGATCACGGTGATCCGGTCCAGGTTCTTCTCGACGACGGTAGAGCCGCCGGCCGCGTGCATGCCGCCGCCGAACATGTCCGACAGACCGCCGCCTCGACCCGCATGCAGCAGGATGAACAGGATCAGCAGGCAGGCGGACAGGATCTGGAACCCGAGGATAACGGGCGTCAAGACACTCCTCCATTCGTCGTGGGAACCCGAGAAGTGTACCGAACCGCGATGCTCGATGCACCCCCTGCCGGGACCGGCGCCGTGGGGGACGGGGCGGGCGAGGGAGCGAGCTCTTCGAGCCAGACGTTGGTGGGGTCTCCCCGGACGAAGAACGGATGAGGGACGAAGCCCCGAACCCGGGGCGAGACCGCGACCCGGTCGCTCAGGAAGGCAAGCGGCACGATCGTGACGAGGGCGAGCATGCGGTCGGCGGCCGCGGCGGTCTGCGCGGCGATGCGACCCGGGTCGGTCTCGGCGACGGCCGCGGTGACGAGCGCGTCGAGGGTGGCGTCGGAGGTGCCCGAGTAGTTGGCCACCGCGCCGGTGCCGGCGAGCGCGGCGATCATCGTGCGTGCGCCGCGTCCCGGCCAGTCCGGGCACCAGCGCGCCAGGCCCATCGGAGCCGCGCCCCGCCCGTAGACCTCGTAGATCGAGCCGGGCGAGCGCACGGCGAGCGGGACGGTGCGGATCCCGGCGGCGGCCAGCATGCGCGAGATCACGTCGGCCGCGGCCTTGTCCTGCGCGGCGACCGGCCCGGATGCTTCGCGGCCGAACGCCACTTGGGGCGAGGCGCCCGCCAGCAAGCGGCGCGCCTCGGCCGCGTCGCCCGGCGGCAAAGGCCGTTCGGTCGCCCCGGCCAGCATCGGCGGCAGCAACGACACCGTCGCCGTCGCCGAGAAGGTGCCCGTGGCCCGGGCGACCTCCTCGACCAGGGCGCGGCGGTCGATCGCCAGCGAGATCGCGGCTCGGGCGTTTCGCTCGGCGAAAGGCCCCTGCGGCCGGACGAACAGATACAGCAGGCATCCGGCATCCACGCCGCGTCCCTCGGCCCCGGCCGGGACGGGAACTTCGTCGCCGGTCAGGTCGGCGGTGGCCGCGGACCCGACCCGAACCACGATCTCGTCCACGTAGGCCCCGCGGACCGGGTCCGAGCCGGCGGCCCAGGCGTCGTTGCGGACGAGACGGATCTCGCGTCCGGCCGCGACCCGCTCCACCCGATAGGGGCCGGAGGACGCGAGGTCCTTGGGACCGACCGCCGCCGGCGTTCCGGCGGGCACGGCGCTCGCGGCGGTGTGGGCGAGCATCCAGGTCAGGTCGTTGGCCGGGGCGGTCAGGCTGAACCGGATCGTGCGCGCGTCGGGCGTCTCGATCCCGGCGATCGAGGGCGCGCGGCGGGCTTCGAAGTCGGCGGCGCCCACGATCACGCGGAAGTAGGTCGCGAGCGGCGAGCGGGTGACGAACAGCCGCTCGATGCCGGCCTTGACGTCGGCTGCCTCAACCGGACGCGACGCGGGCGGACCGAACGACGGCCCGCGCCGGAGCGTGAAGGTCACGGTCCGCCCGTCCGCCGAGACGTCCGGCTCGTCGGCGGCCAGGTCGGGCACGGGCACGGCAGCCTCGGCCGGGTCCTCGGACGAGGGAAACGCCATCAGCCCCCGCTGGGTCGCGCGGATCAACGCGAACGCGCCCGGCTGCGACGCGAGCTGGGGATCGAGCACGCCGGCGTCGTCGGCGAGCGCGAAAGTGAGCGTGCCGCCTCGCGTCGCGCCCGGGGGCCGGTCGCCGTCGCCGGGACCGGGGCCCGGCGAGCCGGTGCAGGCAGCGAACGCGGCCGCGCAGATGCACGCGGCCGCGATCGCCCTGCGACCGGTCACGCCGCGGGAGCCTGCTTCACCGCCACGACGGCCAGGTCCAGCGACGTGGTGGGAAGCAGATACTGGAAGTTCACCACGCGCGGCGAGATGAGCGTGGGTACGCGCTCCCATAGCCACGGCAGAACCGGCACCCGGTCCATGATCAGCCGGTCGGCACGCGACCACAGGTCGGCGCGCTCCTTGCCGCGAGCGGCCAGGGCCTGGTCGATGAGCGCATTCACCTCGGGGTCGTTGAGGAGCGAGAAGTTGGTGTTGCCCGCGGGCGCGATCTTGCGTCCGTCGAACAGCGGCGGGATCACGGTCGCGGCGTCCGGATACAGCCAGCACCAGGCCGCGTTCGGCAGCACGGCCACGTTCGACCGCGGCACGCTCGCGAAGCGGCCGGAGACGTCGCTCGCCTTGTAATCCTGGCGGTCCACGCGGATGCCGAGGTCGGTGAGCGCCTTGACGACGATGTCGGTGATCCGGCGGTGGAAGTCCTCGTCGATACCCACCACCAGAACGGGCCGCTCCTTCTTCTCGGGGTCGTACTGGCCCGTCGTGTAGCCGGCCTCCTTCATCATCTCCTGCGCGCGCACGAGCGTGCTGCCCTCGACCGCGCGGGCGAACGGATCGTAGGTACGGCCGCCGGCCTCGAGGAAGCCGGGCATGCCCGGCATGAGCACGTGACCGGCGACGTCGCCGGTCCGCTTGCCGCCGCGCGCCTCGAGCAGATCGCCCTTGTTGATCAGGGTCGCGATGGCCTGGCGCACCTTCAGCTGATCGAACGGCTTGACGGTGGTGTTGAACGAGATGAAACGCATGCAGTTGCCCGCGTTGAAGAACAGCTGCGTCTTGGCAGTGTCGTCGTTGAGGATCTCGGCGGCGCGGTCCGCGGGCAGGCCGATGTCGGCGGCGTAGTCGAACTCGCCCGACAGCACCCGGTCGACCGTGCGCGTGATCTCGTCGAGCCCTTCGGTGACCTCGATCTTGTCCGGATACGCCTTGCGGATCGGGTCGCTGCTCGCGGTCCAGCTCTCGTTGCGCACGAGCGTGATCGACTCGCCCGGCTTGTGGCCGGTGACGGTGCTGCCGCTCCGCTCGAGCTGATAGGGGCCGGTGGCGGCGACGTTCGCGCCGTAGTCGGAGACCGGCTTGACGTCGAACTGCTTCGCGTACTCCTCGGGCACGGGCGCGGCCATCGGCAGCGCGAGCCGGTTGAGCAGATCGCCGACGGGCGCCTTCAGGTCGAACACGATGCGCGCGGGATCGGACACGTCGATGCCCGCGATGTTCTTGTCCGGCCCCGGCGCCGCGAGGAACGCCTCGTCGCCGACGAAGATGCCGGCGAAATAGGTCCGCGCGTACGGGTTGGCGACCGACGGGTAGAAGCCGCGCTCGATCGCGTAGCGGATGTCGCGCGACTGGACCGCGCGGCCGCCGGCGACCTCGGGCTGGTACTTCACGTCGGGACGGAGGGAGATCACGACGCGCTTGCCGTCGGGCGAGATGGCCGGCTCGGACGAGGCGATGTCGGCGACCGGCTCGATTCCGGTCTCGCCGTCCACGGCCGGGTACGCGACGAGCGTGCGGACGAGCACGCGCATCAGCAGCGAGCCCATCGTCCCGGTGGTCTTGCCGGGATCGAACGAGTCGATGTCGCCCGCCGCGGCGATCTTGAAGGTGCCGCCTCGCGCCGGGCCTTCCTCGGCCGGCGCATCGGCGCCGCATGCGGCGCCAACCAGCGCAAGCACGAGCACCGCGGCCCCCGCGCGCGCTCCCCCGAATCGTGTCCTCATCACGTTCCCTCCATTGTCCTTCGAATCATTCCTGGTCCTGACGGACGGCCGCGACGGCTAGATCCATCGAGACCGAGGATAGTGCGAACTGGTAGCCGACGACGCGCGGCGACACCAGATGCGGCGAGGAATCCCATAGCCACGGCACCACCGGAGCCAAGTCCATCACGAACTTGTCCGCGGCGGCCCATGCGGCTGCGCGATCATCCCCGGACGCGCCGCTCGCTTTGTCGATCAGCTCGTTTAGCGACGGGGAGTTGATCTGCGAGTAGTTGGTATTCCCCTTCTCCCGGATGCGACGCCCGTCGAACAGCGGCGCGATCACCGTATACGCATCCGGGTAATCCCAGCACCATGCGGCGCTCGCACCGATGGCGATGCCCGACTTCTGCACGCCCATGCGCGCAAGCAGGGCCGGCCGTTTGTGCTCTTCGCGGCGCACCTTGATGCCGATCTTTTCGAGCGACGAGACGATCACGTCGCCGGTACGCCGCTCGATCTCGCTTGCCTCGCCGGCCATGACGACCGACGGTCCCGTGTACAGACCGGTCGGATAGCCGGCTTCGCGCATCAGGTCGCGGGCCTTCTCGACGTCGCCCGCGAAATCGCGGCTGCTGTACGGGTCGTAGTCCTTCTGCCCGACCTCCTTGAAGCCCGGAAGCCCGGGCAGCAGCACGTGGGTCGCGATGCTGCCGGTGCGCTCGCCGCCGCGGACCGCGCGCATGCCGCGCTTGTCCAGGGCGTAGTTCACGGCCTTGCGTACGAGCGGATTGTCGAACGGCGGAATCGTGGCGTTCATCGACACGTAGCGCATGCAGCTGGTCGCGTTGTAGTGAATGAGATCCTTCGTGGACGCGCTCGAAAGGATGTCCTTCTGCTGTTCGGGCGGGATCGGGAAGTCCCCGTTGTAGTCCATCTCGCCCGCAAGGATCTTGCCGGTCGCGGCCGCGAGGTCGGCAAAGCCGCCGGTGACCTCGATCCGGTCCGGGTACGCCTTGCGAATCGGATCGGTCCGGGCGTCCCAGTTGGGGTTGCGCACCATGCGGATCGCCTTGCCCGGCACGTAGCCGGTGACCGTCGCGTTCTGACGTTCGATCTGATACGGCCCGCTCGAGGCGAAGGCGTCGCCGTAGGAGGACTCGGTGCCGCCGTCGAGCGGGATCGCGTACTCGGGCGGGACCGGAGCCGCGAGCGGCAACGCGAGCCGCCAGAGCAGATCCCCCACCGGCCGCTTCAGGCGCAGTACCAGCTTGCGGGGATCGCTGACGTCGATACCGTCGATATGGGTTTTGTGGCTCGGCGCCGCGATGAACTTCTCGTCGCCGGCAAAGACGTCGCCGAAGTACAGGTCGGCGTACGGGTTGGACACCGATGCGTAGAAGCCGCGCTCGATCGCGTAGCGGAAGTCCTCGGAGCGGACCTCGCGGCCCGCGGCGATCTCGGGCTGGTAGCGCACGCCCGGCCGCAGCACGAACGTGTAGGTGAGCCCGTCCGGGGAGACCGTGGGCGTGTCCTCCGCGAGATCCGGCACGAGCTTGTTGCCGGCCTCACCCGGCTTGGGGGCGTAGGAGACGAGCGTTCGAACCATCACGCGAAAGAGCATGAAGCCGAACGTGGTGTAGGTGCGGCCGGGATCCAGCGAGTCCACGTCGCCCCCGGCGGCGATGCGCAGCGTGCCGCCGGGCTCGGGCGTCTCGCCCGGCCGCGACTCGCCGTCGGCCCCTTGCGTGCATGCCCCGGCGGCGAGCGCGAGCACACACGCGAGCGCGAGGACTCGGAGACCGCGCCTGGGGTGCGCCGTCGTGAACGCCACCGGGGTCACCGCTACCGGGCGCCCGGCGGCGACTTTCGGGCGCGTGACGAAGTGGTCTTGCCGGCAGGCTTCGCCGCAGTCTTTTTGCCGGCGCGCGAGGCGGTTCGCGCGCCGGACGCGGCCTTGCGCGCGGTCGTCTTGCCGGTGGTCTTGCGGGGCGAGGTCTTGCGGGCCGTCTTCGGCTTCACCGGCACCTCGTCGTCGCGGGGCGCTCCGCCGGCGAGATTCATCCCGCTCAGGTCCGCGCCGGTCTTCGGCGGCAGCGGGAAGTGGCACGCGGCCACGTGATCGCCGTCCATCGAGGCGAGCGGCGGCTCCTGCGTCGAGCAGACCGGCAGCCGCTCTTCGGGACGCTCGTTGGCGACCGGACAGCGCGGATGGAACCGGCAGCCGCTCGGCGGGTTCACCGGGGACGGCACGTCGCCGGTCAGCAAGATCCGCTTCGTGCTTCGCGCCACGACCGGGTCGGCCTTGGGGATCGCCGACAGCAGCGCGCCGCTGTAGGGGTGACGCGTGTCGGTGTAGAGCTCGCGGCCGGTGGCGATCTCGACGATCTTTCCGAGGTACATCACCGCGACGCGGTCGCTGACGTGACGCACGACCGACAGATCGTGGGCGATGAACAGATACGTCAGGCCGAGCTCTTTCTGAAGGTCGTCGAGCAGGTTGAGGATCTGTGCCTGGATCGACACGTCGAGCGCCGAGACGGGCTCGTCGCACACGATCAGCTTCGGCTCGACGGCGAGCGCGCGCGCGACGCCGATGCGCTGGCGCATCCCGCCGGAGAACTCGTGCGGATAGCGGTTGTGGCGGTCGGGGTTGAGGCCGACCATCTCCATGAGCTCCTGGGTGCGGCGCAGCTTCTGGTCGCCGTCGGCGAGCCGGTGGATGTCGAGCGGCTCACCGATGATCGAGCCGACCGTCATGCGCGGGTCAAGGCTGGCGAACGGGTCCTGGAAGATGATCTGCATCTTGCGGCGCAGCGGGCGCAGCGCATTGGTGTCGAACTCGGAGATGTCCTCGCCCTCGAACTTGATCGTGCCCGACGTCGGCTCGAGCAAACGCAGGATCAGCCGGCCCGTCGTGGTCTTGCCGCAGCCGGTTTCGCCGACCAGGCCGAGCGTCTCGCCTTCGTAGATGTCGAAGGAGACGTCGTCGACGGCGTGGACGCGGCCGACCTCCTTTTTGAACACGATGCCTTCGAGGATCGGGAAGTACTTCTTGAGGTTGCGAACCTCGACGAGCGGCGTGCCCGAGCGAGACGGCGCGGCCTGCGGCGTGGTGGCGATATCGGTCACGACCGGGTCCCTGCCTTCCTGGCCACGCTCGGCGGCTTGGACTTCGGCTTGGGCGTGGGCTTGGTCCCCAGATGGAGGATATCGGCGCGGCCGGCTTCCTTCTCGTCTTGCTCGAGGAAGCACGCGTCCTCGTGGTGACCACGCTGGAGCAGCTCGGGGCGCTCCGTGTCGCAAGGCTCGAACCGGAAGGTGCATCGCGGATGGAACGGGCATCCCGGCGGCACTCGCTGCAGCGACGGCGGCATACCGGGGATGTTGACCAGACGCTCGTCGGTCAACTCCTCTTCCAGCACGCGCGGAATGCTTCCCAGCAGACCCCAGGTGTAGGGATGCTGCGGCTTGTAGAACACGTCTTCGGGATCGCCGCGCTCGACCATGCGGCCCGCGTACATCACCAGGATCTCGTCCGAGATCTGCGCGACCACACCCAGGTCGTGGGTGATCATAATCAGGCCCATCCCGAACTCCTCCTGCAACCCCTTCAGAAGCTCGAGGATCTGCGCCTGCACGGTGACGTCCAGCGCGGTCGTGGGCTCGTCGGCGATCAGGATGGCCGGGTTCAGCGCGAGGGCCATCGCGATCATCGCGCGCTGGCGCATGCCGCCCGAGAACTCGTGCGGGTAGTTGTCAACGCGCTTGTCCGGCTGCGGGATGCCGACGGTCTTGAGCAGCTCGATCGCACGCTGCCGCGCTTCCTTCTTGGAGACCTCTTCGTGGGAGCGGATCATCTCGACGATCTGACTTCCGACCCGGTGGACGGGGTTGAGCGCGGTCAGCGGCTCCTGGAAGATCATCGCGATCTCGCGTCCGCGAATCTTGCGCATCTCCTCGTCGGAGATCGTCAGCAGGTCGCGGCCGCGGAACTTCGCGGTACCGCGCATGATCTTTCCGGGCGGCTTGGGGATCAGACCCATCATCGCCTGCGTGCTGACGGTCTTGCCCGAGCCCGATTCGCCAACGATCGCCAGCGTGCGGCCGGCGTCGAGCGAGAACGACACACCGTCCACGGCGGTGACCACGCCCGTGTCGGTGAAGAAGGACACGGCGAGGTCCTCGACCTCGAGCAAGTGCTCGCCGGGCGGGGTGGTCGGAGTCGTTTCGACGCGGACGTCGGACACGGCTATCGCAGCCTCGGGTCGAGCGAGTCGCGCAAACCGTCACCTAGCAGGATGAAACCGAGCACGGTCATCGTCAGCGCGAGGGACGGGAACAGAACCATGTGCGCGTGGCCGGCGAGCATCTGCGACTGGGAGCGCGCGATCATCAGGCCCCAGGACGTCTCCGGCTCCTGCACACCGAACCCGAGGAACGACAGCGCGGCCTCGGAGATGATCGTGGTTCCCACGAGCGCGAAGGCGTAGACGAGCGTCGGCGTGACGGCGTTCGGCAGCACGTGGCGAAGCAGGATGCGGCCGTTTCCGGCGCCGAGGGCGCGAGCGGCCTCGACGTACTCGGAATCCCTGATCGCGATCACGCTGCCGCGGAACAGACGAGCGATCGTGACCCATCCGAAGGTCGAGAGCGCCGCGACGAGCGCGAACTTTCCTCCGCCGAGCGATACGACGATGATCAGCGCGCCGACCAGGTACGGGAACCCGAGCCACACGTCGATCAGGCGCGACAGGAGCGTGTCGATCCAGCCGCCGAAGTAGCCGGCGAGCCCGCCGATCGTCAGGCCGATCAAGAGGCTGACGGACACCACGCTGGCTCCGACGATCAGCGAGAAGCGTGCGCCGTGGACGGTGCGCGCGAAGATGTCGCGGCCGAGCAGATCGGTGCCGAACCAGTGCCGCCAGCTCGGCCCCTCACGAACCTCTGACGGGAAGAACCCGGCCGTGGGCTGGCGGGCGATGACGTTGGCGAAGACCGCCGCGAAGATGATCAACCCGAGGATGATCATCCCGGCGACGGCAAGCTTGTTCTTGCGCAGCCGGCGCCAGAACTCGCCGCGCAAGCTGGTGACCTCGAGCAGGCCGTCCGGGACGGCCGTCGGGTCGGGCACGTCCGAGGACAGCGGCTCGCGAGGCTGGTCGGGATCGGTCTTGGTCGTCGTCACGTCGTCACACTCGAAGAATCGCTACTGGTAGCGGATTCGTGGGTCCAGGACCGCGTACAGGATGTCCACGATCAGGTTGGCAACAAGATACACGAGCACGATGAAGACCGAGACGCCGAGCACGACCTGGTTGTCCTGCTGCGTCACCCCTTGGGCGAGCGCGCGGCCGAGGCCCGGGATGTTGAAGACCGTCTCGGTGAGCACGGCGCCGGTCAGCAGCGTGCCGATGTCGAGACCCAGATAGGTCACGACGGGGATCAGGGCGTTGCGCCAGGCGTGGTTCATCACGACGCGGCGCTCCCGCAGGCCCTTCGAGCGAGCGGTTCGCACGTAGTCGGTTCCGAGCGTCTCCAGCAGCGCGGTTCGCTGCAATCGCGAGATGTACGCGGAGGAGACCGACGCCAGCGCGAATCCCGGAAGGATGTATGACTTCAGCCCGGCATTCAGCCCTGAGATCGGTAATCCCAGAACGTCTTTCGTCTTCAGCGCGAAGATCTGCAGCAGCAGTCCGAGCACGAACACCGGAATCGACACCAGGACGATGGTTCCGACGGTCACGGCGGCATCGCTGATGCCGTATCTTCGGACGGCGGATATCACGCCCGACCCGATCCCGAGGATCAACAGATAGAACGTTGCGGCGACCGCAAGGCGTGCGGTGACGGGGACGCGCTCCTTGATGATGTCCCACACGTCGCGGCGGCTCGCGGCGGATTCGCCGAAGTCCAGCTGCACGAGGCGCTTGAGATAGCGGCCGTACTGGACGTGAAGCGGATCGTCGAGGCCGTACTTGTCGATGATGGCCTGACGGAAGCCTTCAGAGACGGGGCGCTCGCCCACCAGCGCCTGTACCGGATCGCCCGGAAGGATGAAAAGCGCTACGAACAATAGCGTCAGCGTCCCGAGCAAGACCGGGATGAACTGAAGCAAGCGGCGGGCGATGTAGCGATTCACGTGCTGTTCTCCTGCGAACCGTGAGCGGGGACTTGCCCGAGCGGCAAGTCCCCGCTCCGATTCGTGCTCTCTTATTCGCTACTTGATGGACACTTCCTCCCAGGCCGGGTTACCGGACTGGAGCTCCAACGGGAACGACGCGAACTTGTCCTTGTTGAACACGCGCGCCGACTTTCCGTAGAACATCGGGATGAAGCCCATGTCCTCGAGAGCGATGTCTTCGGCCTTCTGCTGGAGCGCCAGACGCTGCTTCGCGTCGAGCGTCCGCTGGGACTCTTCGATCGTCTTGTCGAACTCGGGGTTCTTGTACTTGGAGTGGTTGTCGCCCGACTGCGAGTGCAGCAGCGGGAACAGCCAGTTGTCCGGCGTGGGGTAGTCCTGCGCCCAGCCGAGACGACCCAGGCCGCCGCCCCACTCGTCGGTGTCCAGGTACTTGATGTAGTCGCCGAACGGCGTCTTGCCGATCAGCTGCGCCTTGACGCCGAGGTTCTTCTCGAGCTGCGACGCAACGGCCGCCGTCCACTCTTCGTGGCCCGCACCGCTGTTGAAGGACAGGTTGATGTTCTTCGGACCGCCTGCCTTCTGGAGGAACTCCTTGGCCTTGTCCAGGTCGAACGTGCAGTACTTGCACGCGTCCGGACGGTGACCGGGCGACGCCGGCGGGACGATGCTCTTCGCCGGGATGCGACGGTTCGAGAAGACGGCCTTGACGATCTCCTCGCGGTCGATGGCCAGCGACAGCGCGCGACGGAAATCGGCGTTGTTCGTCGGGGCCTTCGCGTTGTTCGCGAGCAGGTAGGTCAGAACGGCCGTGGCCTGCTCGATGAACGCGTCGCCGTACTGCGCCTCGGCGGCGTCGAACTGGTCCGGTGTGACCGGCGTGGTGTCGAGCGTGCCACCCTGGAACTCCAGGAAGGCGGTCTCGAGCTTCTCGAAGATCTTGAACTCGATCGTGTCGAGGAAACCCTTCACCGGGCCGTTGTAATCGGCGTACTTCTTGAGCTTCAGGCTGACGTTGTGCTGCCAGGTGCCGTCAACCATGTACGGGCCGTTGCCGATCGGCGCCTCGTTGTAGTCCTTGTTGAACGTGCCGTCGGCGGCGAGCGCGACCTTCGGGATCGGCGCGAACACCATGTGGCCCGTGCGGACGAAGAACTCGGCGTTCGGCTGGTCGAGCTCGAGGATCAGCTCGTACTCGTCCTTCCCCTGCTTGACGCCCGGGAAGTCCTTGGCCGTACCTTCGTTGAGGTCCTTGAATCCCTTGATGCCGCCGAGGTGATACGCGACGTCGGAAGCCGCGTCCTTCGATGCCGTCAGCGTGAGCGAACGGATGAAGGAAGCCGCGTCGACCGGCTCGCCGTTGTGGAACGTCGCACCCTTGCGCAGCTGGTAGGTGATCTTCGTTCCGTCGGGGCTCACCTCGTAGGAGGTCGCCGCGCCGGTGGTGACCACCTTGGCCGTCTTCCAGTCGTACTCGAGCAGCGAATCGAAGATCCGGTTCGCCGGCTCGGAGCACGACGTCGTGCCGCACAGGTGCGGCGCCAAGCCGTCGGGCTCGCCGAGCTCCGCGATGGCCGAGCCGCCGGCCTTGCCGTCACCGCTGCCGCTGCCACCACCGTTCCCGTCGCCTCCACATGCTGCCGCAACCAGCGACAGCACGAGGGCTCCGGCAAAAAGCTGGAACATGCGTTTCTTTTGCATACGCAACTCTCCCTCCCCGCTCCGTAGACGGCGGGACTATATCCGACGAGTTTCCCTGCTCCAAACAAGCGCGGCCCCCTGCGATGGGGTCGCAGGCGTTCCCGATGTACTACGAGCCCTACCGCAAAAAGGGTTGCCTCATCCTGCACCGGCCCGAAATTAGCCAAAATCTGGCAGCGCCTGCCAGGAAATTCCTACTCGCGAGCAAGCTCCATCAGCCGGGGCATGATGTCGACGCCCTGAAGCAAACCGAGCGATCCCTTCGCGGCCGCGGTCTCGCTGAAGGTCTGCACGGCGTCCTCGGATACGCCCGGCCCCCAGACCAGCAGCGGCACCGGATCATCGGTGTGGGACTTCTTGGCGCACGAGGTCGCGTGATCGGCGGTCACCGCCACGATCACGTCCTTGCCCAGCTCCGGCACGATGGTGGCGAAAAAGGATTCGTCGATCTCGGCGATGACGTCTCGCTTGTCCTGGCCCCTGCCGTCGTGGGCGGGCACGTCCGGACCCTTGATGTGAATGTAGAGCCCGTCGTACTCCTGGATGGCCTCGAGCGCGGTCTCGGCCCACGTCGCGTACTGCTCGCCGTGCGTGCCGCTCCCTTTCATCGGGACCTCGACCTGCCCCATGCCGAGCACCATGCTGATGCCACGCTCCACCGGCATCTCGACGAAGCAACCCCACTGCGCGCCGTAGCGCTCCTTGAAGGGCGGCGGGTGCGGCAGATGGTCTCCGCCGTCCCGGGTCAGGATGATGTTGCCGGCGAGCTTGCCCGCATTGCGGCGCTTGGCGTTGACCTCGCTGGCCTCGAGGATGGCGTGCGCCTGCCGCAGGAACTCGTTGGTCAGGTCGGCGCCGGCGACCGCGGCCTCGTCGCCCTCGTGGCCGGGCAGCGGCTCGCACGCCTGGACGTGATTGTCGAAGGTCAGCTTCGCGACGCCGAGCGCTCCTTCGCGTCCGTAGGCGGGATCGGTGTTCGTGGACTCCGCGCTGAGCGCCTTACCTTCCCGCCGGATCAGCAGGGCCCCGCGGTGCTCGACGGTGGCCAGCAGCTCGGCGGTCGCGCCCGGAAGCTTCACGTTCGCGTTGACCTCGGCGGCCAGCGCGTGCGCCTCCTCGCTGGTCAGGTCGCGGCCGACGCGACGATCCAGGATCGTCCAGTTGGGGCCGTCGCCCGGCTCGACCGTCGCGAAGTTGATGCGGTAGACGAGGTCGCCGTCGCGAACGTCCATGCCGCTTCCGAGCGCCTCCATGGGGCCGCGGCCCGAATGATGCTCGCGCGGGTCGTAGCCGAGCACGGCGAACACCGCGATGTCGGACTCCGGCGCGATGCCCTTGCCGACCGTATACACGAGCCCGTTCGCGCCGTCGCGCGCGAGCCGGTCCATCCACGGGGTTTCCGCGGCCTCGAGCGGCGTTCGGTTGTCCAGCTCGGGCAGCGGATCGTCGCCCAGGCCGTCGAGCACGACGTAGAGAACCTTCTTCATCCCTGATACCTCACGATCAATGCGAACTCCTCGGGATCCAGGCTCGCGCCGCCGACGAGCGCGCCGTCGACGTCGGGGCCTTCCATGATCGAGGCGATGTTGCCGGCCTTCACGCTTCCGCCGTACTGGATGCGCACGGTGCCGGCGGCCGGCTGCCCGCCCAGCTTTGCGACCTCGCCGCGGATGAACGCGCACATGTCTTGCGCGTCCTGGGGCGTAGCGTTCTTGCCGGTGCCGATCGCCCAGACCGGCTCGTAGGCGATCACCATCGCGCCGAGCTGCTCGGCGCCGAGGCCTTTGAGGCTCCCCTTCAGCTGCGCGCCGACGACGTCCTGCGCGCGGCCGGCCTCGCGGTCGTCGAGCTGCTCGCCCACGCACACGATCGGGGTCATCCCGGCGGCGAAGATCGCTTTGGCCTTCTTGTTGACGATCTCGTCGCTCTCGCCGAAGTACGCGCGGCGTTCGCTATGACCCGCGATCACGTAGGAGCACTTCAGCCGCGCGAGCATCGGCGCGCTGACCTCGCCGGTGAAGGCCCCTTCCTTCTCCCAGTGGCAGTTCTGACCGCCGAGAGCGATTCGCATGTCGTCGGACTCGATGATCGTCTGCACGGCGCGCAGCGCGGTGAACGGCGGACAGACCAGGGCGTCGGCGGCATCGAGATCTTGCGGGCGAAGCAGGTAGTGCACCTTCTGGACGATCGCGATCGCCTCGAGGTGCGTCTTGTGCATCTTCCAGTTCCCGGCGAGGAGCGGTTTGCGCGTCATAGTGCGCGCATCCTATTCGAGGCCCCGGCGGGCCTTCATATCCGCCCGCGAATCGAGCGGCGAGCCGGGCGGACGAGGGCGCGGGATCAGTTCGCGGTCATGGAGACGCGCCACCGGCCCACGGCGGCGTCGCCGAGATCCCTTCGGTCGTGCGGGTTGTACGCCGATGCGGTCGCGGTCAACGTGAAGGACTGGCCGATCTGCAGGACGCCGGAGGTGTTCGACCGGCAGACCGGGTCGAAGACCCCGAGGAAGTCGCACGACGCCATGTACTCGCCGGTCGATGTCTTGAGCACGATCCGGATCCGGCCGGTGAACTCCAGCTGGCCCGACAGGTGCACGGTGCTCGCCGCGGGCAGGTTCCCGGTGAACGAGCACGACGGTGACGAAGGCGCGAAGCCGCCGCATTCCCCGACGGACCCGCTGCCTGCTTCGCTCGTCGAGGCCCGGATGTCGACCTCGCCGGGCGAGGACCACGCCGGGGCGACCCCGAGGACGAGCAGAACGGCAAGGATGCTTCGGCGAACGGGCATGGCGTCTCCCCCTCGTGCCCCGGCGCTCGTGGCCGGTGTGGGCGGAAGGTTCGCTGCCGGATTCCCCGTTTCCTCCCGGCGAAGCCGGGCTATCGGACCCACAGCGGCACGAGCCCCGGCAGATCGCGGCCTTCCAGCAGCTCCAGGCTCGCTCCCCCGCCGGTGCTGACGTGATCGATCCCGTCGGCGTAGCCGAAGCGGTCCAGTGCGAGGGCCGAGTCCCCGCCGCCCACGACCGAGTACGCGCCGCCCTTGGCGATGGCCGCGGCCACGGCGCGCGTTCCCTTGTCGAACGGCGGAACCTCGAAGATGCCCATCGGGCCGTTCCAAAAGACCGTTGCGGCGCCGCGGATCGCGTCCACGTACGCGCGGCACGCCTCCGGGCCGATGTCGTAGCCGGCCTGGTCGGCGGGGATGGCATCCGCCTTGACCTCGGTGGCGGTGACGCCCGCTTTCGGCTCGCGCGCCACGACGACGTCGGCGGGGATCATCAGCTTGTCGCCGGCCTCGGCCATCAGCCGCTTCACGGTCTCGACCTGATCGGGCTCGAACAGGCTCTTGCCGATCTCGAGCCCCTGCGCGGCGTAGAACGTGAAGCACATCGCGCCGCCGATCAGCAGCCGGTCCACCACGCCGAGCAGGTTCTCGATCACCTTGAGCTTGTCGCTGACCTTCGCGCCGCCGAGCACCGCGACGAACGTCCGCTCGGGGCTCTCCAGCAGTCCGCTCAGGACCGCGATCTCCTTCTCGAGCAGACGGCCGGCGGCGGCGGGAAGCTCGGTCGCGACGTGCGCGACCGACGCGTGCGCGCGGTGCGCCGCACCGAACGCGTCGTTGACGTAGACGTCGGCCATCGCCGCGAGCGCTTTGGCGAACGCCGCGTCGTTGGTGGTCTCGCCCGGATGGAAGCGCAGGTTCTCGAGCAGCACCACCGGCGCGCCCGCCGGGACCGGCCCGTCCGGGTTCGGCGCGAGCGCCACGCCGGCTCCGAGCAGCTCGGACAGACGCGCCGCGACCGGCGCGAGCGAGTACTTCGGATCCGGGGCTCCCTTGGGACGGCCGAGGTGCGAGCACAGCACGAGCTGCGCGGCACCGCGCTCGCGAAGCTCGATGAGCGTCGGGAGCGCGGCGCGGATCCGGAAGTCGTCGGCGATGGCGCCGCCGTTCAGCGGAACGTTGAAGTCCGCACGAACCAGCACGCGCTTACCGGCGACGTCCAGGTCGTCGATCGTGCGCAGCTTCACGGCTACTTCGAGGCGACGAGCTGGACCAGATCGACGAGCCGGTTCGAGTAGCCCCACTCGTTGTCGTACCAGCCGACGACCTTGACGAGCGAGCCGTTGGCCATCGTGAGCTTCGAGTCGAAGATGCACGAGTGCGGGTTGCCGACGATGTCGCTGCTGACGATCGGGTCCTCGGTGTACTCGAGCACGCCCGCGAGCGGGCCCGACGACGCGGCCGCCTGGAACGCGGCGTTGATGTCGGCGGCGGTGACCTCTTGCTCGAGGATCACGACGAGATCGGTGACGCTGCCGTCCGGCACCGGCACGCGCATCGCGAAGCCGTCGAGCTTGCCCTTGAGCTCGGGGATCGCCAGGCTCGCGGCCTTCGCGGCGCCGGTCGACGAGGGCACGATGTTGACGGCGCTCGCCCGGGCGCGGCGCAGGTCCTTGTGCGCGAGGTCGAGCAGGTTCTGGTCGTTGGTGTAGGCGTGCACGGTCGTCATCAGGCCCTTCTCGATGCCGAACGCATCCCGCAGGACCTTGGCCATCGGCACGACACAGTTGGTCGTGCAGGAGGCGTTGGAGATGATGTGGTGCTTGGCCGGGTCGTACTCGTGCGCGTTGACGCCGATGACGAACGTGCCGTCCTCGCCCTTGGCCGGGGCCGAGATGATGACCTTCTTCGCGCCGGCGTCCATGTGCTTGGCGGCCTTGTCGCGGTCGGTGAACAGGCCGGTTGACTCGATGACGATCTCGGCGCCGAGCTCCTTCCAAGGAAGGTTCGCCGGGTCGCGCTCGGCGGTGACGCGGAACTCCTTGCCGCTGACGCTGATGCCGTCACCGGTCGGCTTGACCTCGGCGTCGAGACGGCCGTGCACCGAGTCGTACTTCAGCAGGTGCGCCAGCGTCGCGGGATCGGTGATGTCGTTCACGCCGACGATCTCGATGTCCGCGCCCTGCTTGGCGACCGCGCGATAGAAGTTGCGTCCGATCCGGCCGAAGCCGTTGATGCCGACCTTGATGGCCACTGGGTCCTCCCGTGTGAGCGTTCGTTTTCTCTCAGTCTAGTGCCGTGCCCGGCGGGGCTCGAATCCACCCTTATCCCGCCAGAGCCGTCAGGCGCCGCAGCCGGTCCGCCATCGCGCTTTTGGAGATGCGAAGCTCTTTGGCGAGCTCGTCGAGGCTGGCGTCGGGATGCTCGAGCCGAACCCGGGCAGCGTCCCGAAGGCCGGAAGGAAGCCCGTCCAGCCGGCCCTCGGCATCCAGGCGGCGGATCGCGTCGCGCTGCTGCAGGCTGGCCCTCACCGTGCGCCGGACGTTCGCCTGGTCACAGTTGGCGAGCCGGTTGGCCTCGTTGCGCACCGTCGCCCAGACACCGCCGGCCTCCCATTCGAGGCAGCCTTGATGAGCGCCCATCGCAGCGAGCAGCGCGCCTACGCTGGAGACGTCCTTGGTGTAGACGGCGTGGCCGCGATGGTCGCGCACCCGCAGCCGCGCGCCGACCATGTGACCGAGCTCGGTCAAGCCTTCGGCGGTGCCGGCGTCGGGAGCCCGGATCTCCAGGTGCGTCGCGCTGCGGGGCGGCGAGACGGTGCCGTGGACGATGAACGCCGCGCGCAGGTACGCGCCGGCGCAGCAGCGCCGCTCGAAGACGCCGCGCGGCACGCCGGTCGCGGGCAGGCCGTCCGCGGCGAGCGCTCCCGCGCGCGAGAACAGGCTCGCCTCTCCCGACTCGATCCGCACGACGTAGCGCTCGTGCGGATGCGCGCGTCCCGGCGAGTACTGCCGCACCTCGGGCAAGCCGCCGAGGACCGACAGCGCGGAATAGACGGCCCGGGCCACGGCCGCGTCAGGCGCCTCGACCTCGAGCGCATAGCGGCCGCCGGGCAGAATGTGGAGCGTGCCCCCGCCGCGGACCATGCCGACCATCTCGCTGCGGCGGCAGCATTCGCGCGGCGCGCGGATGTGCGCCAGTTCTTCTTTGACGCGGCGCGAGAACGACGCCGCCCGTGGGGACTTCACAGCAGCGTCTTGAAGGTCGCGGCGAGCTTGAGCGGATCGTGGACGCCGTCGCTGACCAGATCGGCCTTCACGATCGGAACGCGAATGGACTGCTCGTCGAGATGCACGGGACGACGCATCCCGCCTGAGGGTCCCTCGTGCACGAGGACCACGTCGAGACGCAGCCGCCGCACGTGCCCGGTCATCGCGTCGATGTGCGCGGCGGCGCTCATGCCTTTGGTCTCGCCGAGCTGCTCGGACAGATTGAGCACGAAGGCGACGCGGCGCGCGTTGCGCACCGCGCGGCCGATGCCCGGAACGATGAGCGCGGCCAGGATGCTGGTGAACAGGCTGCCCGGTCCGAGCACGACCAGGTCGGCGCGCTCGATCGCCTCGACGGCCTCGGGCGTCGCCGGTGGCTCGGCGGGATCGAGCCAGAGCCGCTCGACCGCATCCGGGCCGAGCGCGATCGCGACCTGGCCTTCGACGGCGTTGCCGCCGATGGTCGCGTGGAGCGTGAGCGGGTCAGGGCTCGCCGGATAGACGGCGCCGGTCACGCCGGCGATCCGTGCGGCCTCCGCGACCGCGCGCACGAAGTCGCCGCGTACGTCGGCCAGCGCGGCGATGAGCAGGTTGCCGAGCGGATGTCCGGCGAGGTCGCCTTCGCTGAAGCGGTACTGCATCAGCGCGGCCTGATCCTCGCCCGCCAGCGCCGCGATCGCCATGCGCAGATCGCCGGGCGCGGGGATGCCGAGCCAGCGGCGCAGCACGCCGGACGAGCCGCCGTCGTCGGCGCCGGTGACTACGGCGGTGACGTCGGGAGTGAGCTGCTTGGCGGCGCTGAGCGCGGCAGACAGGCCGTGGCCGCCGCCGATGCACACGATGCGCGCGTCGTCAGGCACGATGCGAATCCCGATGCTCGACCGCGACCTGAAGGCCGCGGTCGCGGAGCAGCTCTGCGACCTCCTCGGCGACGACCACGCTGCGATGGCGGCCGCCGGTGCATCCGATGCCCAGCGTCAGATAATGCTTGCCTTCGGCGAGGTAGCCCGGGATCAACACGCCGAGCAGGTCCTCGAATCGGCTCAGGAAGGCCTGCGTCGCCTCGCGGCTCATCACGTAGTCGCGGACGGGCGCGTCCACGCCGGTCAGCGGCCGCAGCTCGTCCACCCAGTGGGGGTTGGGCAGGAAGCGCACGTCCATCACGATGTCGGCGTCGAGCGGCACGCCGTGCTTGTAGCCGAAAGACACGACCGTGATGCGCAGCCGGGCCTCGCGTGGCTTGCTGGAGAACACCCCGGCGATCCGGTCGCGCAGGTCGTGCGGCGACAGATTGCTGGAGTCGATGACCAGATCGGCTTGGGCGCGGAGCGACTCGAGCTGGGCGCGCTCCATCTTGATGCCGTCCACGACGCGGTCGGCGAGCGGGTGACGGCGGCGGGTCGCCTCGAAGCGGCGCACGATCGCCTCGTCGTCGGCGGTGAGGAACACGATGCGATAGTCGAGCCCGCGCGCGCCGAGATCCTTGAGCGCGGCCTC
>DATLFO010000253.1:0-10083 GCA_035541035.1 Actinomycetota bacterium | reverse complement strand
GATCAGCACGACGTCTACGACGCTCTCCAGCGCGGCGAGCACGTGGCCGAGCATGTCGCCGTCCATCAGCTCGCCGCGGTTGGACGGCACCGCGCCCGACGGCAGGATCCACAGGTTCGGCACCGGCGTGGGCGCGATGTTGTCGAGCCAGATCTTGCCGGCGAGCACCTCGCTGAGACCGTCGCGGTTCTCGACACCGAAGAATGCGTGCAGACGCGGCTTCTGAAGATCGGCCGAGACGACGATGGTGCGAAGCCCGCTTCGTGCGAAGGCGACGCCGAGGTTCGCGGTCGAGGTGGACTTGCCCTCGCCGGGCGTCGCCGAGGTCACGAGCACGGTGTGGAGCTCCTTGCCGACGCCCATCGTCGAGAGCGCCTGCCGCAGCGACCGGTACGCCTCCGCGGCCGGGCTGCTCGGATCCTCGAGCGTCTCCAGGCGCGTGTGCCGCGCGTTGCGCCACTTGGTGCTGCGCGGAATCGCTCCCAGCACCAGCGTGCCGACGGCCTTGGACGCGGTGCCGAGGTTGTGGATGCGGTCGTCGAAGTGCTGGCGAAGGAACGCGAGGCCGACCCCGACGATCATGCCGAGGATCAGGCCCAGGATCCCGTCACGCAGCGGCTTCGGCGACGACGGAACGGTGGGGATCGCCGCCTGCTGCACGATGGTGCCACCGCCGGTCGATGCGGCGGTCATGCTGCCCTGGATGTCTGAGTGGCGCGACTGGTAGCTGGCGAGCTGGAACTGCAGCTGGTTGCGGGTGCTGTTGAGCTGGTTGTACTCGGCGATCGCGGCCTGACGAGCGGCGGCGCTGGTTTCCTGTGCCGCCTTGACCGACAGCTCCAGGATCTGGTCGCTCATCTCCGCGATCTGCGTGCTCAGCGCGTCAACCTGCTGCTTGGCCTGGATCGCGATCGTCTCGAGCGCGGCCTGCGCCTGGTTGCGGCGGTACTGCAGGTAGTTCGTCGCATACGCCTGCGCGAGCACGGCCGCCGTGCGCGGGTCGGTGGATGAGCCCGTGAAGCTCAGCAGGCTGTCGGTCACGACCTTGACGCTGATCCCGCCGGGAAGCTGCGTCGGATCCGCGACCTGCAGCTCCTTGGCGACCAGATCCGACACGGCCTGGCTGCGCGCGATTTGTGCCTCGGTGTCGGCGGTGAAGTCGATGCCGAGCGGGCCGGTGGCCGAGAAGTACGACTGCAACGCCGCCGGAGGGATCACCGGACGGATCACGATGTTCGCCGACGACGAGTACACCTTCTGCTGCTGCATCGACATGCCCGCCGCGGCCGCGAAGAACGCGAACGTGGTGAACAAGATCAGCAGCTTTCGTCTGAACAGAACGGCGACGGTCTCACGAAGGTTGATGCCGTCGTCGAGGGACGGGTGGTTCTGAAGGTCCATCGTTACTCCTCTGCGAGGTAGCCAGCGCGCATCTGCTGGAGAACGGCCATGACGGCAGAGGCCGGGAACAGCCGGCGCCCGCCGAGGGTCTTGATGTACTGAAGCTTTCCTGCATCCGCCCACGTGCGGATGGTGCGATCGCTCGAGCGCAGCAGCGCCGCGACCTGTGAGGTTCGCAGCAGCGGCTCGTCGTCGCCGTCGAAGGACTCGTCGAGCCCGGCGCTGCGCAGCGTCGCGATGACCTGCTGTCGAAGCGCCGCGGCGGCCGGGGTCGGCGTCGTGCCGAGGCTCTTGGGCGGGGCGGGAGCCGCGGCCGCAGCAACGGGCACGCGCGCGGGCCTGGCCGGCGCGGGCTCGTCGAGCGCCTTGCGGATCGCGTCGAGCACCGGCTCGGCGTTGCGCGGCGACGGATCCCAGCGCAGCGTCCGGACCGGTACCTTCTCGATAACGGGCATGATCACGTCGAACTGCGTGGTCATGCGCGAAGCGGTGCGGATCGCGAAGTTGAACAACGCGCCGAGCGTCTCGCTCATCGCGGCCTTCAGCTCGAGGGGCCGCGATATCTCGACGCCGCCCGCGCGGTAGCCCAGGATGAAGATCCCGGCGAGCGGCACGGCGTTTTCGGCGAGGTCGATGTGCTCGTCGCCGACCGACACCTTGTGCAGCCGGTGCATGACCTGCCAGGAGCCGGCGCCGGTGAGCTGCTCGGCGAGCTCGTCGGCGAGCCAGGCGCGGGTGCTGGTCGGCTCGACCACCGGGGTCCCGAGATCGTCGATGCGGATGCAGGCCATGTCGTCGGACAGCAGCCGCCCGCCGGCCTTGCACAGCGCCGTCGCGAGCGTGGACTTGCCGCGGCCCGACTGGCCGGCGATCACGACCGCGCGGCCGTCGATCTCGACGGCCGAGGCGTGCAGCGCCTCCCGGCCGTGGGCCGGCAGCGCGAACGAGATCCCTTGGCACAGCAGCAGCCGCGCGAGCGAGTCCTGGATGGGTCCGCGCTGCAGCACGATCAGGCGGCGCCCGTCGTCGGGGATCACCACGTCGAGCTGCTCGGGCCAGCGCGCCAGGAAGAGGCCGTTGCCGCGCCGGACCTCGAGCCAGGGAGCGTCGACCTCGCCGACCACGCCGACGTGCACGCTCTCCTCGGCGATCGCGTCGATCTTGCCGGGCAGGCCCTCCTCGATCGAGATGTCGGGGTTGCCGACCGACGCCGGCCGGGCCAGCTCGTCGAGCGGGACGACCGACACGATCCGCAGGCCGGCGCATCGATACCAAAAGGCCGATGTCTGCTCTTCGGCTTCGGAGCCGTTCTGTACCAGCACGGATTCTTCCTCCAGATAGCGGAAGACCCGCCCTCAGGCGGGTCTTCTCTTGAAAAGTCGTTGTCTGTGTGGTCTAGAACGGGTTCTGCGGGAGCACGCCACCGTTCGGTGGCGGGCACACGGCACCGCTCGGACACACGACCTTCGCGCCGACGGGAAAGTCGTCGAGGTTGACCGAGAGGGCACCCTGCGTGATCTCTTCGAGACCCCCGAATTCGAAAACCGTCGGCGCCTGGTACGGCTGCCTAATCTCGTTCGCCATAAGTTATGCCCCCGTGTTCGTTCGTCGGCCCGGTCCTACCACGTTCGTTGCCACTCGTTCCGCGACGAGCGCGTCGATTACCGGCCTCGACGCTTCCTCGGCCCTGCTGAGCGAGATCTCACGAGGCTCCCCGAAATCTTCAAGCGCCGGAGCTTCGTACGCGGTGCTCGGATCCACGCTCAAGTACCTCCCCCAACGTTTCCCTTCCCGGCCCGTCCGGTCGCTGCCGGCCCAGCCGGTCCTGCCAGTGTCCGAGGAACGCCGCGCGGTACAGGTCGAACCTCGCCGGGTCTTCCGCAGCCGCCGCACCGATGGTCGATGCACGATCACGGTCTACCCACTCAGACAGATTCGACGTCACAAAAACGAGTCCTGCACGGGTTTCGCCTGCTCCGGGCCCTTTTAGACCCTCAAAGAATGCTTTTCCGAGTTCCGCTTTCTCCGAACGCTCCGCTACTTCCGGCGGGAGCAGGCCACGGAGGGCGTTTCGGAGCACGATCTTGGTCACTCCTGCCGAGACCTTCTGCTTTCTGGGGAGGCCCAGGCAGTACTCGACGACCCGGCGGTCCAGGAACGGGTGGGACACCTCGACCGGGCCCCAGGCCAGGCCGATCTGCTCCAGGATCGCGGGCGCCACGTCCGGCGCCATCGCGGCCAGCTCGTTGGCCCGGAACGCCCTGCCCGGACGCCCCCGGCTCCGGCCGCGGAGCCGCTCGGCCAGCCGGTGCTTGCGCACGAAGGCCGGGTCCCAGTAGTCGGGGACCGCGGGCAGGGCGCGCAGCCGGTCCGGCAGCAGCGTCGCCGCCACATAGTCCTTGACGATCCGCTTGCGGGCCACCCCGTGGATCCGGGCCGCGGCCGCGAGCTCGCGCCGGAACGCCCCCAGCCGGCCGGTCACCAGCAGGTCCGCGAGGTAGAACCAGTTGCCGCCGACGACCGCGTCGCCGTCGATGCCGTCCATCGCGACCTCGACCCCGGCGGCGCGTCCTTCGGCGGCGACCCGCTCGACGAAGAAGTGGTTCGGCGCGATCGGCGGCTGCCCGAGCCGGTCGAGCGTGGCGGCTGCGGACGCCCCGTAGGGGCTGGTCCCGTCCAGCGGCGCCCAGCGAAGCTCGGCGCCGATTCGCTCGGCGACCATCTTCTGCAAGGCCCGCTCGTCGCCCCGCGGATGCGTGAACGGCACTGCGAGCGCCACGATCTGCGCGTCGGGCCGTGCCCGGCGCAGCAGCGCCGCGATGCTCGTCGAGTCCAGCCCGCCCGACAGCGAGATCCCGATCCGGCTCGCGCCGGCGGTCCGGTCCTCGATCGCGCGGACGAGCCGCTCGCGCAGCCCGTCGGCATAGGCCTGATCGGTTCGTTCCCGCACGGCCGCAGGCCGCCAGGTGTGACGGCGCACGATCGTCCAGTCGCGTCCGCGCGCCTCGGCCGCGGCGCCCGGGATCAGCCGGGTCATCGCCCGGTATCCGGTCGCGGTCGCGAAGCCTGCGCTCGCGGTCAGGTAGGCCGCGACCCATTCCGGATCGATCTCGCGATCGAGGCGCGGATCCTCCAGCAGCATCGGCACGGTGCTCGCCGCGACCAGCCCGCCGGGGACCTGCCCGAGGATCGCGGGCCGTCCCGCGCACGGGTCGCGCAGCACCGTGAGTGTCGTGGCGCGCCGGTCGTAGACCGCGCCGGCGAAGTCGCCGGCGAGCCGGTCCAGCGCCTTCGCGCCGTCGCGGCGCCACTCGTTCAAAAGTCTGTCGGCCGCCGGCGCGGTGCCGCGCGGCTCGTCGATGCGGCCGTCGAGCGCCACTACCAGATCGTCGGCCACGGCCAGGCCCGGGCCGCTGCGGCCCTCGAAGGCGAGCAGCGTGACCTGCTCGTCGCTCCAGGACCGCATCGCGCCGGCCGCGCGTCCCGCCAGCCGGCCGGCCAGGCCGTCCGGCAGCGCGGCGGCGGCGCCGGTCGCGGCGTAAAAGCCGCTCATCGGCCGTCCCGGCGGAACCGTCCGAGCGCGTTCCAGTGGGCGCGTCCCGCCTCGGTCGCGCCGAGCGGATAGCCCTCGATCTCGACCCAGGCGTGAGCGGCGAAGCCCTTCGAGCGGTCCACGCCGATCACGATCTCGGCCGGCACGCCCGCCTTGCGGCAGACCCGCTCCAGCACCACCGAGCGGGGAAGGCACGAGACCCGCTTCTCGAGCCGGTCCAGCAATCCGATAGCCCGCTGGATCTCGCGCGCCTGCGCGGGCGTGAGGGCCGGCTCGGGGCCGAGCGGCCGCTCGGCCTGCTCGACGGTGCGGTAGCGGTGCACGCCGCGGACGAGCCGGAACCCGCCGGTGGCGATCATCGCGCGCGCCGCCACGATCTTGCCCAGCACCGCGACGCGCCGCGCCGTTTCGGCCGGGTCGCGGGCCGCGCGAGCCAGCCGCGCGGCCGTGCCCCGTTTAGGCGCGGTCCCGGTAGGTGATGAGGCCACGGCCAACCAGCGACTCGATGAACGCGTCCACGTCGGCTCGCGCGCGCACCAGGTCCACGGCGAACTCTTCGGTGATCTGGTGCGCGATCTGCTCCCGCTCGGCTCCGTCCTTGAGCATGCTCCACACGACCGCGCCGGTGCCGTTGAGACCGAAGTAGCGTCCGGATCGCAGGTCGAGCAGCACGGCTTCGCCGTCGAGCTCGCGGGACAGAACCTCTTTGGGAACCTCGACGTCGGATGCTTCGTCGGGCATGTGAGCGGGTGTTCGCATTCGTTTGCTCCCGGTTAATAGGACGAGATCGTTCCCCGAGCGCGAGCCCGCGCGAGCGCGGCGGACAACGCGAGCAAGGACAAAGGAATGAGCAGCGCGGCCATCACGCCCAGCGCGATGAGGTCCGGCGCTAGGTCGGCGGCGCTGCGGCGAAGCAGCATGCTGCCGCGCAGCGCCTCCACGGCGTGCGACAGCGGTGAGGCCTGCGCGATGAGCTGGAGCCAGCGGGGGAACAGCTCGATCGGGAAGAACACCCCCGACAACAGTCCCATGCCGGCCGAGATCCAGCGGGTGAGCTGCGCGCCCTGCTGGATGACCAGCACGACCGCGGCGACCAGGATTCCGAAGCCGGCGAAGGCCAGCGACGACAGCACCAGCGCGAGCACGCCCACCGGCCAGTTGGGATCTTCGAACCGGAAGCCCAGCGGGCCGGCCAGCGCCAGCATGATCAGAGAGTTCACCAGCGACGCCGCGATCGGGTACGAGATCCATCCGGCCGCCAGCGCCGCAGGCCGCAGCGGCGTGGTGGCCAGAACCTCGAGCGTGCCTTGGACCTGCTCTTGCCGGACCAGCGACGACGGCTGCGTGACCGCGCCGTCGAGGATCTGCGCGGTCGCAAGGCCGACCACCACGAACGAGAAGTAGCCGCCCGGCAGGGTGGCGCCCGCGGCCGTGGCGGTGACGAGCTTGGCGATGAAATGGAACATCACCAGCGACAGCGCGACCGAGGCGGCGTTCATCACGAACGCCGTCTTGTAGGACAGCGCGACCGAGAGCTCGCGGCCCATGAACAGGCCGGCGGCCGAGGCCACGGTGGGGGAGCGACGCTCGGCGATCGCCGGGGCGGTCGCCAGGGTCTCGCTCATGCGGCCTCCGCGCGGCCGCCGCGCAGCACGATGCGGGTGTCGCACAGGTCGGAGAACTCGGCGATCGTCGGGGCCGCGACCAGCACGGCGGCGCCCCGGCGGGCGTGGCGGAGCATCATGGCGCGGGCACGGGCGATGCCGTCCTCGTCCAGGCCGCGCATCGGCTCGTCGATCAGAAGGACGGCCGGGTCCGCGAGCGAGGCGCGCGCCAGGACCAGGCGCTGGCGCTGCCCGGCCGAGTAGGTCGCGACCGGCCGGCCGGCGAAGCCTTCGATGCCCATCTCGGCGGCGACGCGGGCGGCGTCGGTGCGGGCGTCGGCGCGCGAAAGCCCGAGCGCCCGGCCGAAAAACTCCAGGTTCCGCGATCCCGACAGGCGCCAATAAAGGCCCCGGTCGTTGACCAGCGCCACCCCGATGCGGCCGCGGACCCGCTCGGGTTCGCGGCCGACGTGCGCGCCGGCGACCCAGGCGTCGCCGCCGTCCGCGCGGAGCAGGGTCGCCAGAATCCGAAGGAGCGTCGTCTTGCCCGCTCCGTTCGCCCCACTCACCGCGGTCAGCGCGCCGCTGGGCGCGTCCATGGTCAATCCGTCCAAGACCGAACTGGCACCAAAATTGCGCCGAAGGCCACGAACGTGGATACCGAATGAATTGTCCAAGTGATATCCCACTGTCGTCATTCTGTGGCGCAGCGCCGTGGCCGCCGGCCGCTTAAGAATCCCTAAAGAAAAGGCCCCCGCGAGGGTTCGCGAGGACCGCTCGATTTGACGGCCGGACGGATCCGAAGAGCCAAATCGTCTATCAGTTTAGAGGCTAGAGCACGAAAGTGTTACATGTCAAGACGACCGTCGGGAAAATCCTATTTCAAGCGCCGACGGCCTCGGCGCAGCCGCCCTCGGGCTGGTCGATCATCAGGTCCAGGGCCCGGCGCTCGAGCCGGTAGCAGTGGACGCGGGAGATGCCGAGGCGGCGTGCGATCTGGGCGACCGGGTGCCCGTAGGCGTGCCAAAGGATGACCAGCGCGCGCGAGCGCTCGTCCAGGCGCGCGAGCCTCTTGCGGAGCTCGGTGCGCTCCTCGAAGCCGGCGATGAAGCCACGGCCGAACGGGTCGCGGTGCGGGTTCTTGGTCTCGGCCACGATCATGAGCGAGGTGCTGCTCGGATCGAAACAGTCGCGGCTCCGCTCGAGCGCGCGAACCACGTCGCCCGGATGAGCGAACGAAAACATCCCCAACTCCCCCCAGCGTTTCCCCCCGCCGGCCGATGGTGCGCCGGACGGGGTTGTGGTTCTCCGTCCGGATGACGGGTTCCTTCCGCTCCTTCCGTAAATCTTGTGGAAAATATTCCGTTCTTTCCGAAATGACCGCTCTCGGGGGCGAAATCCGGCTCGTCCCGCCCGCTCCGTGAGGGTTTATGGGGCCATTTCCGGACTTGAACAGGAAGGAAAGACGCCCCCGCCGCCGAAAAACAGAGGAGAAGCTTGGCGACCGCTAATAGGTACTCGAGTCTTGGGGGTTCGACGTGAGAAGGATGGCATTGGCTGCGAGCCTATTCGTGCTCGGGGGTTTGGTACCGACGGCGGGTCACGCCGCATCGACGCCGGTTGAGTGCAGCGGCACGGTGGCTGCGAACGGCACGGCCGAGTGTTCGGTCTCGTTCACGATCAGTGACTTCCGCTACATCTCGAACATCGGCACGTACGGAAACATGATCGATCTCGCCGCGACCGGAACGATCAACATGGCTTGGATCGACGCGAAGGGACAGACCGTCGCCTCGTGGACGTGCAACGGCTTCGGGATTCTCGGTGCCGACGTGCTAACGGCTTCCGGCCCCAGCAGCAGCCTTGTGGGGGGAACGCCGGCGAGCCCGTGCGTGCAGAACGGAACCACCGCCGACAACTTCGCTTGGAGGGACGCGCAGGGCAACCTGCTCCCGCAGACGTTCCGGGTGTCGGTCGCGAGCACGACCGCCCGCGCTGCCACCTTCCACGGTGCGATGAACCTGTCGCAGGGCAACTGCGACGCGACGGCGTGCTACCCGGACCTCATTCCGATCCCGCCGCGCTAAGCCGTTCGAGAACACGCGACGACCGCCTTCGGGCGGTCGTTCGCTTTTCGGCCCCTGCCTTCAGGACCGGCAGCGGTGGCCGGGCCCCGGGCACGCCCTTGCGCTGGTGCGGGCCTCGGCCGGCGAACACGACGTGCCGCTGCCGGCGAGGCCGGGGCGTTCAGGGGATCAACGACTCGGCGAGCGCCTGCGGGTCGGCGAGCGTCAAGATGATCTGGCCCGCGTCGCCGGGCGTGTAGGGGAAGCCGCGGCCGAGGCTCTTGGCGGCGGCGTGGATGCTCAGCGCGCCCTGCATCGCGCGCCGCGCGTTTCCGATCGCAAGGTACGCGAGCGCGAAGCGCGGCCAATAGTTGACGGGCGCGTAGCACGGCGTGGCGAAGTTGCAGTTCGGCTGCGCGTTGGCGTACTGCGCGGTTGCCGTCGGCCGGTCCCAGAACGGCTGCGCCGCCTCGACGCGCGCCATCAAGTTCCGCGCGTTGGAGCCGGTGGCGAGACCGTCGGCGACCGCCCACGCCTGCGCGCTCGCGCCGGGATAGATCCACTCGATCGGCGCGACCACGCGCGTGCCGTCCTGATGCAGCGCCCACAGATACAGCCCAGTCGCCGGATCGATGAGCTTGATCGAAGCCGACAGCAGCCGGTCCGCGTTCGTCTTCGCGCGCGCTTCGAGGCTCGCGTCGTTGAGCGCGCGCCCGATCCGCTGGGCCGCGCGGAAGCCCGCGTATGCTTCGGCCTCGTCCATCGAGTACTTGAACGGCCAGCCTGGCTTGGCGAAGTGGAGTCCGTCCACGTCCGCGGTCAGCTCGATCGCGGCCACCGCTTTGAGGACGCCGCCGTGCAGGGCGCGCAGCCGCAGCAGGTCGCCGGTGGCTTCGAAGGTGGCGAGCACGGCCGACAAATACGTGCCCGCGTAGGCGTCGGTCGAGTCGGGATCGCCGGTCGGCACCCACGACGACGAGTAGACCCAGTCGGGCATGGTGCCGTCCGGGTGCATGTGGTCGCGGTACCACTCGAGCCAGCGCCACGCCGCGGTCGCGTAGCGGCCGTCGCGCAGAACGAGGTGTGCGCGCGCGAGCCCCATCGCGGCGAAGTTCGCCAGGTACGGGACCACCCTGTTGGGAGCCGTGGTGATGACGCCGTCGCCGGTCCGCAAGCTCAGGATGTAGTCGGCCTCGGACCGGATCGCGTCGAGCAGGGTGGCGGGCGAGGCCGCACGCGCGGGCGCCGGGCCGGCCGCGATCGTTGCCGCGAGCAGCAGACCGACGATGCCGAGCCGTCCTCTGATCCTCATCCCGGTTCCGTTTTCCCCGAAAGGTGCCGGTTTTGTAATGCTTTGCCCGAAGTTCTCACATATTCGGTTACCGGGGTGAATCAGTCAATAGGGGGAGTCCGGGGAAGCGGGCAGAGTCGGGGAAGCGGGAACCGGTCGGGGAAGCGG
>DATLFO010000252.1:0-8184 GCA_035541035.1 Actinomycetota bacterium | reverse complement strand
GTTCGACAAGGGCTACATCTCGCCGTACTTCGTCACCGACCAGGAGCGCATGGAGGCCGTCCTCGACGACCCGTACATCCTGCTCGTCTCGAAGAAGATCTCGAGCGTGCAGGAGATGCTGCCGGTCCTCGAGAAGGTCATGCAGTCCGGCAAGGCGCTCCTGATCATCGCCGAGGATGTCGAGGGTGAGGCGCTCGCCACGCTCGTCGTCAACAAGATCCGCGGCACGTTCCGCTCGCTGGCCGTCAAGGCCCCGGGCTTCGGCGACCGTCGCAAGGCCATGCTGCAGGACATCGCGATCCTGACCGGCGGCCAGGTCATCAGCGAAGAGGTCGGCCTCAAGCTCGAGAACACGACGCTGGACATGCTGGGCCGCGCCCGCAAGATGGTCGTCACCAAGGACGAGACGACGCTGGTCGAGGGCGCCGGCGACGCCGAGCAGATCAAGGGCCGGATCAACCAGATCAAGGCCGAGATCGACAAGACCGACTCGGACTACGACCGTGAGAAGCTGCAGGAGCGTCTGGCGAAGCTGTCGGGCGGCGTTGCGGTCATCAAGGTCGGTGCCGCCACCGAGGTCGAGCTCAAGGAGAAGAAGCACCGCATCGAGGACGCCGTCTCGGCGACCAAGGCCGCGGTGGAAGAGGGCATCGTCGCCGGGGGTGGCGTCACGCTGCTGCAGGCGCAGTCCGCTCTCGAGAAGCTCGAGCTGGAAGGCGACGAGAAGACGGGTGCCTCGATCGTGTTCAAGGCGCTCGAGTACCCCGTGAAGCAGATCGCCGAGAACGCCGGCTTCGAAGGCGGCGTCGTGGTCGAGAAGGTTCGCGGCCTGGACATCGGCTGGGGCCTCAACGCCGACAACGGCGAGTACGTGGACATGTTCAAGGTCGGTGTGATCGACCCGGCGAAGGTGACCCGTTCGGCGCTGCAGAACGCGGCCTCGATTGCGGCCCTGTTCCTCACGACCGAGGCGGTCGTCGCGGAGAAGCCGGAGAAGAACCCGGCCCCGGCCGCGCCCGGCATGGGCGGCCACGACGAGTTCTAAGAACCCGTCGCAGTTTCACAGGAGGCGGCCTTCGGGCCGCCTCCAATTTTTCTCCGAAACCGCGTCACCTCTGGGCATCCGGGTCGTTATCGGATCGGGTGGGGACTTCGACCGAAAGGTAAAAGGCCCGTCGTCAGCCTCTTTCGTCGCTCGAGTCTCCACCCGATCTTCCTCCCCTTGCCGGTGCCCCACAAAGGCGCCGGCTTCCCTTTTCTCCGGACCCTGCATACGGCGGAGTCCCGAATTCGGGTGGGCCCCGTTTCTCGGCGGCGCGTGTGTGCGAGAATTGGACCATGACCGAATCCCTCGTCGAAGGACGGCTTGCTGCGGGGAGCGGCCGGTGGGGCGAGGCGTTCGAGCTGCTCGGAACGCTCGACCCGTCGCTGTTATCGGCCGAAGATCACGAGGCGCTGGCCGAGGCCGCGTTCTGGCGCGGACACATGCGCCGCAGCATCGAAGCGCGCGAGAGCGCGTACCGGCTCTATCTGTCCGAGGGGCGCATGGCGGCGGCCGCCAAGTGCGCGATCAAGCTTGCGACGGCCTACGGGGATCTGATGGAACGGCCGTTCGTCGGCGTGTGGCTCAAGAACGCCGAGAACGCGCTCGCGGGGGAGCCCGAGGGGCCCGAGCACGCCCGCCTCGAGCTCGAGCGGTCGTTCCAGTCCACCGTGGGCAACGTCGCCGGTGACCCGGTCGCGGCGTTGGAACGAGGCTTGGAGATCGCCGGGCGCGTGGGCGACAAGAACGTCTTGGCGCTCGGCCTGGCGATGAAAGGCATGATGACGTTGCATTCCGGCGACGTCGAAACCGGCATGCGGCTGCTCGAAGAGGCCACCATTCCTGCGGTCTCGGGCGAGCTCGAGCCCTACGTGACCGGGATCATCTACTGCATGGTGATCTCGGGGTCCTCCCAGATCGCCGACTGGCAGACCGCGGGTCAATGGACCGAAGCCGCCAAGCGCTGGTGCGAACGGCAATCGATCAACGGCTTCCCCGGCGTCTGCCGCGTCCATCGGGCCGAGGTGATGCGGCTTCGCGGCTCCTTCGCGCTCGCCGAGGAGGAAGCCCGCACGGCCACCGAAGAGCTGCTGCACTTCAACATCGGCGCCGCCGGCGTCGCGTTCCGTGAGCTCGGCGACGTGCGCATGCGCATGGGCGAGCTCGACGCCGCCGAGGCGGCGTTCCGGCAGGCGCACGAGATCGGCGTGATCCCGCAGCCGGGGCTGGCGCTCCTGCAGGCGATGCGGGGCAAGACCGCCAACGCGATCGCCTCGCTCCGGCGAGCGATCGACGACGAGGCGGTCGGGCCGGCCGACCGGGCCAAGATCTTTCCGGTCCTGGCCGAGCTCGCGCTGAAGTCGGGCGATGCCGCAACCGCCGAGAGTTGCCTGGCCTCGCTCGAAGCGATCGCCTCGACGTACCGGTCCGACGCGCTGGAGGCGGCGGTCCTGACGACTCGTGCGCGTCTGCTGCGCTCCCGCGGCGAGCTCGCCGAGGCCGAGAGCGCGGCCAAGCGCGCGCTGCGGCTGTGGCGCTCCGTCGATCTGCTCTACGACGCCGCGCACACGCAGATGCTTCTGGGAGACATCTACCTGGATCAGGACGACAAGGACGCCGCCGACTTCGAATACACCAGCGCCCTGTCGATGCTCGAGCGGTTCGGGGCGGTCCTGGATGCCGAGACGGTCCGGCAGCGGCGCACCGCGTGCCTTGACGAGCCCGCCCGCTCGGACGAGAGCGTGCGGATGGCGTTCCTGTTCTCCGACATCGTGGGCTCGACCAGCCTCGTGGACGCGATCGGGGACGATGCCTGGATCGATCTGCTCAAGTGGCACGACGAGCAGCTGCTGTCGTGCTTCGGCACGCACCACGGCACGGTGGTGGCCCACACCGGAGACGGGTTCTTCGTGGCGTTCGGCTCCGCTCGCGATGCCATCGGATGCGCGGTGGACGTCCAGCGACGGCTCGCGGCGCATCGCCGATCGCACGGGTTCGCTCCGCAGGTTCGGATTGGCGTGCACGTGACCGAGGCACGCCGTTCGCACGGCAACTATCACGGCAAGGGGATCCACGAGGCCGCGCGCATCGGCGCGCTGGCCGGCGGGGGCGAGGTGCTCGTCAGCGTCGCCACGGTCGAGGAAGCCGGAATCCCGGTCAAGGCCGGCGACGTCCGCGAAGAGACGTTGAAGGGCGTTGCGGAACCCGCGCGGGTGGTCTCGCTCGACTGGCGGACGATCTAAGACTTCAGCATCGCGTCGACCATCTGGTCGAGGCGCTCGCGGGTGAGCTCGCCGAAGTGCCGGTCCACCAGCTTGAAGTTGCGGCCGATCGCGTAGGTGACGGGCAGCACGCGCACGCGGAACTTGGCCGAGATCGAGCCGTCCGGATCCCAGATGCTGGGCCAGGTGGCGTCCTGCGAGCGCGCGAACTCCGCGGCGGGCTCCTTGCGCTCCATCACATCCACGCCCACGATCGGAAGATCCGAGTGCCGCTCGATCAGGCCCCGCAGCAGCGGGAACTCTCGCCGGCAGGGCTCGCAGGTGCTGGCCCAAAAGTTGAGGACGAACGGATGCCCGCGATACTGCTCGAGCTTGATCTCGGGTCCTTCGACGGCTTCGGAGCGGATCGCCGGGATCTCGTCGCCGATGCTCAGCCCGGACGCCCCGGCCGCCTCGGTGCCCGACGTCGGCGCCGAGGGAGCGGGCGAGCCGCCTTTGGTGGGTTCTGCGGTCTTCGACCCGCCGTCGCCGCACGCGGCGAGCGGGATCGCGAGCCCGGCCAGTCCCGCAGCGCGCAGGAACGCGCGACGGTCGACCGGCCGGGCCGGCGGATGCTGCGGCCTCACTCGAAGACCACGTCGCCCTTCATCTGCGGATGAACGTCGCAGCGGAACACGTACGTGCCGGGTGCCGGCGAGGTGAACGTGCCGGTCCGGGTCTCGACCCCGTTGAAGATCTTGGTGTCGAAGATGGTTCGGGACAGGTCCACGCTGTAGATCGCGAAGTTGTGCGGCACGCCCGCATCGTTGTTGCGGAAGGTGACCGCGATCTCGGTCCCGGCCTTGAGGGTCAGCGAGTCCTTGTCGAACGCGATGTCGATCGCGGTGATGTCCACCGACGTGGCGGCCGGGCCGGCGGGCGCGGTTTCGGTCGGCTGTGGCGTGCCTGCGGTGGGCGACGGGCTGCCGGTCGGGGACTCGGCAGGGGTCGGCGGCGGCGGCGCCTCTCCGCCTTCGCCGGTGATCGTCAACGTGCCCTTCATGTTCGGGTGGATGAAGCAGAAGTAGTAGTAGGTGCCCGGATCCGGATGCTCGAGGATGTAGTCGCGGCTCTGGCCGTTGTCCAGGCCAGGACCCGGCTCGACCAGGCTCGGTGACGCCGCGAACGTGGGCTCGGCCTGGACGCCCCAGTTGTGCGGCGCTGCCGGATCTTTGTTGGTGAAACGGATCACCAGCTCGTCGGCGGTCTCCACCGTCGCTTCGGACTGCTCGAACGAGACCGAGTTGACCGCGGTGAACACGAAGGACGGCTCGGGCGTGTGATGCTCGACCGGGCGCATGCCGATCGTGGCGGCGAACACGCTGCCGCCGGCGACGATCGCCACGAACGAGAACAGGGCCATCAGCTTCTCGGGCTTGCCGAACCCGTGGGCGGCGACGGCCGACGCGGACAGCAGCACGGCCAGGGCCGCGACGAGCGCCACGAGCGACGCGCCGTTGGCGGTGGTGACCAGCAGAATCCGGGAGAGCCCGAACGCGAGGGCGCCGACGAATGCGAACGCCGCGAGGGGAAGCAGCAGCGGCTCGAGGATACGCTTGCGGAAGTCGCTCATCGAGTCGCTCCCCGGTTCAGCTCACGGTCCAGCCTGCTCAACGCCAGCACGTCGATCCCCTCCGATTGCTCGATCTTGTACCACTTGAAGAAAAGAGTCGCGATGACCCCCCACAGAATGAAGCCTCCGACGATCTTCATGATCAGCCCGGCCGTGAGCTGGTCGGTCATCGGCGAGATGCCCCAGAGCTTGGGCATGTCCACGTAGACGCTGTAGAGCGGCGTGGAGCCGAACGTCAGGAACGAGGCCGGGATGGTCGGCACCAAGGACTGCAGGAACAGGTAGACCATCTGTCCCGGATAGCTCATCCTCGGGATCTCCATCACCGGCGAGGCGACCGGCATCCACATCGCCAGCGCCGATGCCATGATCAGCACGTGCAACGACAGGTGGACCAGCTCGCTGCCCACGCTCGCGGTCACCATCGCCGGCCAGTGGGTGAAGATCAGAACCACGTTGAAGAACACGAGCGCCACGAACGGCCGCGACATCGTGCGCACGGCCTTGAACATCGGAGCGGGCCGAACCAGGCGGCGGAACATCCAGGCGGGGGTTCCCAGCAGCAGCAGCGGCGCGGCTCCGAGGGTGAAGAGCATGTGCTGAATCATGTGCACCGAGTACATCGAGCCCTCGGCGACGTCGTGGATGGGCCAATCCGCGCCCAGCCACAGCACGAACACGCCCGAGCCGAAGAGCCACTTCTGCGTGCGGGTCGCGGGCGGCTCGGCCAGCGCGTTCCCCGCATTGCGCTCGCGCTCGCGGCGGCACATCCACCAGTAGCCGCCGGTGAGAGCAACGACCAGCAGCCACACGTCGGGATGCATGTGGAAGCCCCAAGGGGAGGACGCCGCCACCATGCTCACGCGCGTCTCCCTACCGCAGCAATCCGAAGGTCAGCAGCACGACCGTGTAGACGGTGAACGCCAGGATGATGCCGATCAGGAACAACTTGCGATAGATGGGCGCGTCGAACTTCAGGTGCATGAAGTAGCGCACCACCAGGTAGAACTTGATCGCCGAGAACACGAACAGCAAGAAGACCAGAAGGGCATCCGGCATCTTGATGTAGTAGAGCGCGACCTCCGCGGCCGTGATGACCGCCAGGAAGGTCGCGATCTGGACGTACTGCCAGGGACCCGGATGATCGTGGTCCGTCGCTGCCTTGTGGACGTTCGTGGTCGACATTGTCTTTCGCCTTTAGTTCGGTGGCGGGATCAGATACACGAGCGTGAAGATCACGATCCAAACCACATCCACGAAGTGCCAGTATAGGCCGACGTACTCGACCGCATCGGCCCGCTCCGTCGGAAGCTTGCCGCGTACCGACAAGCCGTACAGAAACAGCAGCATGACGATGCCGAGCGTGACGTGCGCTCCGTGGAAGGAGGTCAGGACGAAGAAGGCGGATCCGGCGACGCTGGAGCGGACCGTGAAGCCTTCGTTGACGAACACCGTGAACTCGTACACCTGCCCCGCGAGGAACACCGCGCCCAGAAGCCCGGTGCACACCAGCCAGACGCGGGTGCGGTGGTGGTCGCCCCGCTGGATCGCCGCCAGGGCGAGCACCATCGTCAGCGACGACATCAGCAGCACGAATGAGGACACCGACGTGAAGGGGATGTCGTAGACCTCGTGCGGCAGCGGACCGGACTCGGCTTTGCCGCGATAGAGCAGGTAGGTCGAGATCAGGGCGCCGAACAGCAGGCACTCCGAAGCCAGGAAGCCCCACATCGCGAGCTTGACGTGCGGCAGTCCGGTCGAGGTGTGGTGCTCCTCGTGCGCCGGGGCGGTCGTGGTTGCCTCAGCCATGCGAGTCCTCCGTCGCGGGCTCCATGGCCCAGCCGAACAATCCGATGATGAGCACGATGGCGCCCGGGATCGCCCACCACGGCTTGTAGATCACCGCGTAGCCGACCATCGGGAACCCGAGCGAGGCCAGGATCGGCATGTAAGAGGGCGACGGCATGTGGATGCCGAGCTCTTCGGCCGTGCCCTGCGGGTGCTCGCTTGCGGCGGCCTGGCCGCCGGCCGGGACCGGCATCGGCCGTCCCTCGGGGTTCTCGACGTACTTGCGGTGCCAGAAGTCGTCGAGCGCATGCACCTCGGGGATCTCCACGAAGTTGTACTCGGGGGGCGGTGAGGGCGTCATCCATTCGAGCGTGCGGGCGTCCCACGGGTCGCCGCTCGCCTTCGCGCCCTTGCCCTTTCGCGACACCCACACGGTCCAGATGAACGCAAGCACCGAGACGGCGATCAGCAGCGAGCCCGCCGTGGCGACCATGTTCCAGGCGTTCCAGCCGTAGCCGTCCGAGTACGTGTAGATGCGCCGCGGCATGCCCTGAAGCCCGAGGATGTGGAACGGCGCGAACGTCAGGTTGAATCCGATCGTCATCAGCCAGAAGTGCACTTTGCCGGCCCGCTCGTTCAGGAAGCGTCCGGTGATCTTGGGCCACCAGTAATAGATGCCCGCGAACAGGCCGAAGATCGCGCCGCCCATCAGCACGTAGTGGAAGTGGGCCACGATGTAGTAGGTGTCGGTCTGCTGGTAATCGTGCGGCACGAACGCGTGCGACACGCCCGAAAGGCCGCCGAGGACGAACTGCATCACGAACGCGAGCGAGAACAGCATCGGCAGCGTGAACCGGATCTGGCCCTTCCAGATCGTTGCGAGCCAGTTGAAGATCTTCACGCCCGTCGGAACCGCGATGAACATCGTCGAGATCGCGAACGCGGAGTTGGCGACCGGGCCCATACCGGTGGCGAACATGTGGTGGGCCCACACGCCCCAGCCCATGAAGCCGATCGCCGCGCCGGCGAAGACCACGAACGGGTAACCGAACAGCGGCTTGCGGGCGAAGACCGGCAGGATCTCGGACACGATGCCCATGGCGGGCAGGATCAGGATGTAGACCTCGGGATGGCCGAAAAGCCAGAACAGGTGTTGCCAAAGTAATGGGTCGGCTCCGGCGGCCGAGTCGAAGAACAGGGTCCCGAGATTTCGATCGAAGAAGAGGTAGAACAGGTCCACGGTGATGATCGGCAGCGCGAACACCAGCAGGAACTGCACGACCAGCGACATCCAGGTGAAGATCGGCATGCGCATCAGGCTCATGCCGGGGGCGCGCATGTTGACGATGGTGACCAGCAGGTTGACCGCCGAGACCGTCGACGAGATGCCGGTGATGATCAGACCGAGCGCGTAGAAGTCCATCCGATGGCCGGGCGAGAACTTCGGCCCGGTCACCGGCGAGTAAGCGAACCAGCCCGAGTCGGGCCCGCCGCCCAGCAGGAACGACGAGTACAGGAAC
>DATLFO010000251.1:0-2658 GCA_035541035.1 Actinomycetota bacterium | reverse complement strand
GCCGGGCGCTCTGGTAGCCTTCGCGCGTCATGTTCTCCAAGGTCCTGGTCGCCAACCGTGGCGAGATCGCGATCCGCGTTTTCCGCGCCCTGCGCGAGATGGGAATCGGCAGCGTCGCCGTCTATTCCGAGGCCGACCGCGATGCGATGCACACCGCGTACGCGGACGAGGCCATCCTGCTCGGCCCGGCTGCGGCGGCCGAGTCGTACCTGAACATCGACAAGATCTTGGATGCCGCCGAGCGCACCGGCGCCGAGGCGATCCATCCCGGCTACGGCTTCCTGGCCGAGAACGAAAACTTCGCCCAGGCGATCGAGGACGCGGGGCTGGTGTGGGTCGGCCCGCCGCCGTCGGCGATCGTGACGATGGGCGACAAGGTCTCGGCACGGCAGGCGGCGGTCAAGGCCGGCGCGCCCGTCGTGCCCGGCACGATCGACCCGATCACCGACCCGGCCGAGATCCGCGCCTTCGCCGAAGAGCACGGTCTGCCGATCGCGATCAAGGCCTCATTCGGCGGCGGGGGTCGCGGCTTCAAGGTCGTGCGCACGATGGAAGAGATGGAAGACGCGCTCGGCAGCGCGCAACGCGAGGCCGCCATGAGCTTCGGCCGCGACGAGGTCTACCTGGAGCGCTACCTGGAGGGCGCCAAGCACATCGAGGCGCAGATCGTGGCCGACAAGCACGGCAACGTCCTGTTCTTTGGCGAGCGCGAATGCAGCATGCAGCGCCGCCACCAGAAGCTGGTCGAGGAAGCGCCGTCGCCGGTGCTGACGCCCGAGGTGCGCGAGCGGCTCCGCGAAGCCTGCGTCGCGATCTGCAAGCAGGTCGGCTACGTCAACGCCGGCACCGTCGAGACGCTGCTGGACGCCGACCGCGAACGCTTCTACTTCATGGAGATGAACACGCGCCTGCAGGTCGAGCATCCCGTCACCGAAATGGTCACCGGCGTGGATCTGGCGAAGCTGCAGATCCTGGTCGCGGCCGGCGAGAAGCTGCCGCTGACGCAGGATCAGATCCAGATGCGCGGCCACGCGATCGAGGTGCGCGTCAACGCCGAGGATCCCTCGAAGAAGTTCATGCCTTCGCCGGGCCGCATCGGCCGCTACCGCGTGCCGACCGGTCCCGGCGTGCGCGTCGACTCGGGCTTCGGCGAGAACACCGAGATTTCGCGCTTCTACGACTCACTGGTCGCGAAGCTGATCGTGTGGGCCGAGGATCGCGACGCGGCACGCATGCGCATGGTCCGCGCGATCGACGAGTACGTGATCGAAGGCATCAAGACCACGCTCCCGTTCCACCGGATCGCGATGACCGATCCCGGCTTCGCCTCGGGCGAGTACTCGACCAGCTACGTCGAGACCGAAATGGATCTGAGCGGCCTGAAGAAGTCCGAGCCCGCCGCCAAGGTCGCCGCGCCCGACGCGCCCGACGCGCGCACCTTGACCGTTGAGGTGAACGGCAAACGCTTCGAGGTGCGCGTGGACGGTCTGGGCGCGGCCGGCACGACCGCAGCGGCCGCGACGCCCGCCGGCGGCAAGCCCTCCGCGCCGGTCGCCGAGTCCGCGGCCGTGCACGGGGGCGGCGGCGCCATGGATGTCGTCGCGCCGATGCAAGGAACGATCGTCAAGACCGTCGTCGAAGCCGGCGCGACCGTGAAGGCCGGCGATCTTTTGATCGTGCTCGAGGCGATGAAGATGGAGAACCACATCACCGCGCCGCGCGACGGCACGGTCGCCTCGCTCAGCGTCAAGCCCGGCCAGAACGTCGAAGGCGGCGCGGTCGTGGCCGTGATCGAATGAAGTCCGCCGGCATCGTCGGCCTGCCCGACGCGGGCGCCTCGCAGATCTTCACCGCGCTCACCGCGATCGAGGATGGCGGCGCGACCGGCAAGGCGCACCGCGCGCGCGTGCCCGTTCCCGACGACCGCTTGCCGGTGCTCGGCAAGCTGCACGACTCCAAGAAGCTCGTGCACGCGCAGCTCGAGTTCGTGGACACCTCCAGCATGGTGCGCCGCGGCTCGCGCGGCGCGGGCACGCTTCCCGCCGAGTTGCTCGGCTACCTTCGCGAGTCCGACGCGCTGCTGCAGGTCGTTCGGGGCTTTCCGCTCGGCGATCCGGCCGATCCTGCCGGCGAGCTGGAAGCGCTCGATCTCGAGCTGACCTACGCCGACCTCGAGGTCGTGACCGGCACGATCGACCGCGGCGGCAAGGCCGCGCGCCTCGGCGACGCCGAAGCCAAGAAGCAGATCGCCGCGCTGGAGAAGGCCAAAGAGATCCTGGATCGCGGCGCGACGCTTCGCAGCGAATCCTGGGACGACGAAGAGCGGGCCGTGCTTCGCGACCTATCGCTGCTGACGATCAAGCCGGCCCTGATCGTGGTCAACACCGGCGAAGGCGGCGACGTCGCGATGCCGGAAGGTGCCGTGCCGGTCGCCGGCGCGCTCGAGGCCGAGGTCGCCGGCATGAGCGACGAGGAAGCCACCGAGCTTCTCGCCTCGTTCGGGCAGACGGAACGCGGGCTGGACACCGTGATCCGCGGGATCTACCGCCAGCTCGACCTGATCACGTTCCTGACGGCAGGCGACACCGAGTCCCGCGCGTGGGAGGTCCGCCGCGGCGCTCCCGCACCCGAGGCCGCCGGCGCGATCCACAGCGACAT
>DATLFO010000250.1:0-4783 GCA_035541035.1 Actinomycetota bacterium | reverse complement strand
GTTCGACACACCGTCGGCGAACACACCCGCCTGGCACACGAAGCGGCCGCCCGCGACTTGCGCGCCCCGGCGGTAGACGACGACGTTCATCTTCGGGTCGGCATTGTCGGTGATGGCGACGAAGTCCGATCCCACCAGCGTCGGCGTGGTGCCGGATCCTTGCGAGACCTGCCCGGGTTTGCGGCGCGTGCCGCGATCGTAGACCTCGCGCCAGGTGACCGACGGCGTGCCGCCGGGCGCTGCGTCGAAGCGGTAGAGCGCGTGGTCCGACACGATGAAGACGCCGCCGGTCTCGTCCACCGCGAACGAGTTCGCGATCGCCTCGCCCGCGAGCGTGACCGAGCGCACGTCCGACGTTGCCGGATCGACGGTGCCGACCACGCCGGAGTCGGTGACGAACCACAGCAGCCCGTCCCAGTCCGGCAGCACCGACACGATGCCGTCACCGGGCGGCACGTGCGGCGCCAGGTCGTAGGCCGCGGCCGGAACGAACGCGGGTCCGGCCGCCGTTTCGGCCACGCCCACGATCAGGATTCGGCCGTCCGTCGTCGGGATCACCGCGCGGTCGAGGTGGTCCAGGTAGAAGTAGCCGCCGCCGCTGAACGACGAGAACACGCTGGCGAGCGTGAGCGGGTTCCGCGGCGGCAACGGGAACGCCGCGAGCGTGTCGAGCGAGTGCGGGTTCATCAGCACCAAGCGAGGCCCGTCGAAGCCGACGCAGATCGTCACGATGCGCCCCGCAGCGTCGAAGGTGACCGAGGCGCACTCGGCGACGTGGAAGGTGGATCGGATCGCGGGGGAGACGCCAAGCGGTCCGCCGCCGTCGTAGGCGTCGGTCTGGTAGGCGTCGTTGTGCAGGTTGCTGCGTCCGTTCGCGGCCATGAACGGATGCCGCGGCACCGGAAACGAGGTGAGCGGATCGGCCGATGCGGGCGCGCCGAGGTAGTGCGGCGCGGCGCTGGAGGACGACTGCGGGATCGGAATCGCGGGAGCCGCGACCGCGCCGGCGGGCACGGCGAGCGCGAGCAAGGCGGCGGTTGCGACCAGAGCACGGAGCGCGATCATGGGCATCCCTTTCGAAAGCGGAGATCGTTTCGAAAGAAACGTTCGATCCGGCGCGCCGGGGATCCTTCCCGGGCTAGCAGAAACGGGTGATCGAGGCGGTCCCGGTCCTCAGCGGGCTGCCCACCATCGCGACCTGCACACCGACGGACTGGTTGGCGCCGCAGACGACCTTGCCGACGTTAAGCGATCCGTTGCCGAACCCCACGACCGGCCCGCCGGTCGCCGGGTCCCACTGTCCCGCGATGATCACATGCTGAGGCGCCGATCCCGTGCACGACACCGAGACATCGAAGACCCAGTTGTTGCCCGACGAGTTCGCGGCCGCGAGCCCCAGCGAGCCGTTGCATCCGGCCCCGACCGCGCCGGTGCCGAACGCCGCGCCCGCGGCGTGGGCGGGCAGGGCGGCGAGCAGGCCGGCGGCAAAGCCGGCGACGGCGAACGCTTTGCGGAATCTCATCGGCGGAAGAGTTCGCGGAGCCGCGGCGCGACTCCTTCCCCGAAGGTCCGATTTCGCGGCCGAAACGGTCATGGCGTGAAGATTCGGGGGCTCGAGCATCCGCCGCACGGATAGGCGGCGCGCACGCCCTTGACGTCACCGAGGCCGAGCGTCGCCTTGCGCCGCTCGCCGTAGGTGATCGTGCCGTTCATGGTGAGCTCGCGGGTCGCGTCCGAGGACAGCGTGTGCAGCCCGAGCCAGTTGCCGAGCTGCTGGGCGACCACCGACTGCAGATCGAGCAGCCGCAGGGCCGGGCCCTCGGCGTCGGCGCACGATCCGTTCTGCTGCGCGCACGGGTCGAACGACCACGGCTTGGCCAGGTTGAGCAACGTGTCGGACTCCAGCCGCACCGAGCCTTTCGCGCGATGGTTCGCTTGCGCGATCACGCCCGGCTCGAGCGTCGGCACGAATGCGATCTCGTTGCGGTTGTTTCCCAGCTGCGGCACGTCGTAGGAGGTGCCCTCGAACTTGAACCGGATGCGCGGGTTCGCCGCCTCCCACGCGTCGGCGGCCGCGATGATCGCGCGGGTCACGTCGCCCGGCATCGATCCGGGGCCGAGCCAGTTGACCTGATACGGGATGGTCACCACGCCCTTCGTCGCGGCCCACCGCTGGGACGAAAGCTTGAAGGCGTCGCAGGTGCGGGCCGACGGGCACGCGGGCGCCGCGCGCACGGCGCCGCCCGCCAGCGCGACCGCCAGCACCACGACCGAAAGCAGCAGCCGCCTCATCGCGAGCCACCTCCCGCGGCGCCGCAGACCGCCGTCACGCCGGGATCGACGCCGGGCGCGGCCACGACGCCGAGCGGGCATCCGTCGCGCATCGGGTCGTCGGCGTGCCACTCCTCGCCCGGGGCCGGCTCGCCGACCTTGGGCGTGCCGCCCGGTCCGAACGAGTTGCCCTTGTCCGCCGGCTTGCGCGACGGGCGGCGCGTACGCTCACGCGAGCGGTCGTCTTCCGCGGGAGCGGCGTCGGGCTCGGGCTCGGCGACGACCGGCGGCGCGATCGCCACGGGCGGACGCACCGGCACGATGCGCACCGGCGGCGCTTCCCCGAGCGCGACCTTGATCTCATGGGTGATCGACACGCCCTCGCCGAGCGCTTCCCGGATCGGGTTTCGCATCGACGGGGGTGCCGAGGCGGCGAGCTCGCCGAGCCGCGCGGCGGTCTCGTCCAGACGGGCGGCGAGCCGCCGCAGCGTCGTGGCCGGCGGATGTGCCGCGAGCACCGTCGCGGCGCCCTCCGACACCGACGAGCGAAGGCGCGCCGACGTCGCGGGGACCTGCGAGACGTCGCCGCGACGAATCACGCTCCGAAGGTCGGTCAGCCGCGCGCTCGCGCGATCCAGATGAGCGAAGCCGCACTTGACCGCACCGGCCCGGCAGGTCATCCACAGGCGGGCTTCCTCGCGGGCGAGCCGCACGCCGTAGCCGGGTGAGCCCGGCACTGCCTCGGCGGAGGCCGCCACCGGCAGCGCCATCACGAAGGTGGCCGCGATCGCGGCGACGAGGCCGCGGCGGACGCGGCGGGAGCGGCGCTCCTCGATACGGGTGATCGCGGCGAGCGAGCCGCCGGCGGGCGCGCCCGCGGCGGGCGCGGGCGGCGATTCGGCCGTGCCGCCCACGATCCGGTCCTCGAGCGAGGCGGCGAACGCGGGATCGATCTCGGGTTCGGGCAGGTCCTCGAGCATGCGCACGAGCGCGAGCAGGGATGCGGTCTCCTCGGAGGAGGAGCCCTCGCCTTCCAGCGCGCGCTGCAGGTCTTCGATGCGGTCTTTTTCGGTCATGCCGGGCCCTAGGGTATGCCTCGGTATGAAAGGTTCACCTCGGCCGGGGGCCCTTCCTGCCGCGCGCGCGACGATGCCGGATATGTCCTCGTCGCGGGCGGGAACAAATCATGACGACTTCGGACATCGGAAGGATTTCGGTACCCGCCCGGGGAAGTATCCGCGCACTATGACCACCTCCAGACGAGACTTCCTGAAGGGCGCGGCGGCGGCCGGCGCGATGCTGCTGACGCGGCCGCTCGGTGCCCTGTCGAGCCCGCTCGGCCCCTCGCCCGCCTTCGCGACCGAGCGCGCCTCCCGGCTGTTCGGCGGACGCTGGCTCGCGCACGCCGATCTGCACAACCACACCCTGCTGTCCGACGGATCCGGCAACGCTTCGCTGGCGTTCGACTCGATGCGCGCCGCCGGACTCGACGTCGCGGCGCTCACGGACCACTCGACGCTGTCGTGGGGCATGCCGCAGAGCGTGTGCAACGGCCAGAAGGACTGCCAGGGGCTCGCCGGTATCAACGAAGGCTCGTGGGAGCTCACCCGCGTGCTCGCCGACCAGGCGAACGTCGACGGATCGTTCGTGGCGATCCGCGGCTTCGAATGGTCGAGCCCGACGCTCGGCCATATCAACGTCTGGGGCAGCGAGCGCTGGATGGATCCCCTGCACACCGGCGGCGCCGGAACCGGGGAAGGGGCCGCGCAGTTCGCGCACGACGAGGCCGATCTTCCCGCCGAGCAGATGGCGGCGCTCGACGCGATCGTGAAGGCCTCGCCCGCGCAGGGTGCGGGCATGGCGCTGTTCTACGACTGGCTTCTCGCCCAGCCCGCGCATCCCGGCCTCGGCGGGGGCGCCGACGGGCTCGCCGGGTTCAACCATCCCGGACGCGAGCCGGGACGCTTCACGAACTTCCGTCTGGATCCGCGGATGCGCGGGCGCATGTCGAGCCTCGAGGTGTTCAACCGCAACGAGGACTACCTGTTCGAAGGAACCGACTCGATCGCGATCTCGCCGATCAACGAATGCCTCAACGCCGGCTGGCGGGTCGGGCTGCTCGGCGTGACCGACGAGCACGGCACCAACTGGGGCTACCCCGACGGCAAGGGCCGCGCCGGGCTGTGGGTGACCTCGCTTACGCGCCACGGCGTCGCCGAGGCGATCCGCGCGCGCCGGTTCTTCTCGACCCGGCTCCGCGGACTGCGCCTGGACGCGTCGGCGAACGGCCATCCGATGGGCGCCGAGTTCGCGCACACGAGCGGCCCGATCACGTTCCGGCTCGACATCGACCGCGGCGCCGCATGGACCGGCACGGCGCTGAAGGTCTCAGTGCTCCGGTCGGGGGCGACGATGCCGGCGATCCAGCACGTGGCCGACGTCGTCGTGCCGGGCCCGGCGGATCCGGTGATCGAGTTCACCGTGGACGTCGATCGCGCCGACGGCGACTGGA
>DATLFO010000249.1:0-3193 GCA_035541035.1 Actinomycetota bacterium | reverse complement strand
CTGTCGGACCGCGCGATCCCGCTGCAGGGCAACTACTGCGCCGCGAAGCACGCGCTGAAGGCGTTTACCGACACGCTGCGCATGGAGCTCGAGGACGAGGGGGCCCCCATCTCCGTCACGCTGGTGAAGCCGGCCAGCATCGATACGCCGTTCTTCGACAAAGCAAAGACCTACCTTGGCGTCGAGCCTCAGCCGGTGCCGCCGGTGTACGCGCCGGAGGTCGTCGCCGATGTGATCATCCACGCTGCGCGGCGGCCCATCCGGGAGATCGGTGCCGGCGGGGCCGCGGTGATGCTGAGCGCCGCCCGCTTTGCCGCCCGGGCCGCCGACCTCTACATGGAGAAGTTCACGTTCCAGGGGCAGAAGACCGACAAACCTGCATCGCCTGACAGGCCCCACAACTTGTATCGAGCGGTCGCCCGCGACGGTGGCGAGCGCGGCAGTAACTGGAAGGGCCGGACGAAAGAGTCGAGCCTCTACACCAGGGCGATGCTGCATCCGGTCGCGGCGGCCGGAATTTTCGCCTCTGTCGTGGGGTTAGGGATGTGGACGCTGGGAAAGGGCGCGTCCCGGCACTGAAGAATTGCGCAAAGCGGACTTGCCCTGACCGAAGTCGAGGGGCTATCCTGAGCTTACAACTCCTTTTCTATGAGTAACAAAGCCGCCAAAGTCGGGTTTACGACCCTTGTCCTCGCCACAGCCTTCGGGATCCTGCTGTACACGACGCTCGGCGAGAGCATGCAGTACTACAAGTTCGTGGATGAGGTGCTCGCCGAGCCGCAGGCCTGGCAGGACAAGAACCTCCAGGTGCACGGGTACGTGGTGCCGAAGTCGATCGGCCGCAAGCGCGACTCGCTCGAATATCAATTCGACATCGAGCGCAACGGCAAGGTGCTGCGCGCGTACTACACCGGGATCGTGCCGGATACGTTCAAGGACGAATCCGAGGTCGTGCTGACCGGGCGGCTTGCGGACAACGGCACGTTCCACGCCACCCAGATGTCGGCGAAGTGTCCGTCCAAGTACGAGGAAGCGCCGGGCAGCTCCCTGAGTAAATAAATGGCGTCATTAGGCTATTACCTGCTGCTCGCAGCCTTCGTGACTGCGGCGTATGCGGCTGCCATCTCGGTTGCCGGCGCGCGCCGCCGGTCACGGGCGCTGATCGAGAGCGGTATCGGCGCCTTCCACCTGATCGCGGCCATCATGGCGGCGGCCTCGGCCGTCATCATCTACTCCTTCGTCACCGGCGATTACTCGATCAAGTACGTCCAGCGCTACTCGGATTCGGCGCTGCCGATGTTCTACAAGCTGGCGTCGTACTGGGGCGGGCTCGACGGCTCGATCATGTTCTGGGTCACGCTGCTGTCGTTCTTCGGCAGCGCGGCCGTCTACGTCAATCGCGAGCGGCACCGCGAGCTGATTCCGTACGTCGTCGCGACGATCTCCGTCACGCAGTTCTTTTTCCTGCTGCTGATGGTCGTCCACAACAATCCGTTCGCGACGTTCCTGACGGAAAGCCCGACGGACGGCACCGGGCTGAATCCGCTGCTGCAGAACTTCTACATGGTCATTCACCCGCCGACCATGTATCTGGGCTTCGTCGGCCTGACGATCCCGTTCGCGTTCGGCATGGCGGCGCTGATCACCGGCCACCTGGACGACTCCTGGCTCCGGGCGGTGCGCCGCTGGACGATGATCGCGTGGCTGTTTCTCTCGATCGGGCTGGGCCTCGGAATGATCTGGGCCTACGAAGAGCTCGGGTGGGGCGGCTACTGGATGTGGGATCCGGTCGAGAACGCGGGGCTGCTGCCGTGGTTCACGGCCACGGCCTTCCTGCACTCGGTGATGGTCCAGGAGCGGCGCGGCATGCTGCGCGTCTGGAACGTCTCGCTCGTCATCGTCACCTTTTTCCTGACCATTTTCGGCACCTTCATGACCCGCTCCGGCGTCGTGCAGTCGGTGCACGCGTTTGGCGAGGATCCCGAGCTGGCGCGGATGTTCACCATCTTCATGGTGACCACGCTGGTGGTGGCGTTCGGATTCGTGATCTACCGCCTGCCGCTGCTGCGGGCGCGCAACGAGCTCGACTCGTGGGTCTCGCGCGAGGCCGCGTTCCTGCTCAACAACTGGATTCTGCTGTTCAGCGCGTTCTTCGTCCTGTTTGCGACGATGTTCCCGACGCTGAGCGAGGCGGTGACCGGGAACCGCATCACCGTCGGCCCGCCGTTCTTCAACCAGTGGATGATTCCGATCGGTCTCACGCTGCTGTTCCTCACCGGCGTCGGTCCGCTGCTCGCGTGGCGGAAGTCCACATTGATCAATCTTCGCGATCAGTTCCTGATTCCGGTGACGTGCGGACTGACGGTTGGCGTTGGTGTCGTGGCGCTCGGCGTCCGCGTGTGGAGCTCGGGGATCTGTTTCGCCCTGGCCGGGTTCGTGCTCGGCACGATCGGGCAGGAGATGTGGCGCGGGGCGCGGGTGCGCCAGCAGGCGACCGGCACCGATGTCTTCACCGCGTGGGTCGGGTTGGTCGGCCGCAACAAGCGTCGCTATGGCGGCTACATCATTCACGTCGCGATCGTTCTGATGTTCCTCGGCTTCGCGGGCGAGGGGTTCAAGGAAAGCAAGATCGTCCTGCTGATGCCGGGGCAGGAGGTCACGGTCCGCGACTACACGGTGCGGCTCGATGCGGTGCGCGTCACGGAAGACGCGCAGAAGCAGGCGCAGACCGCGTACATCACGGTGCTGCGCGATGGCGCCGAGTTCACGAAGATGTACCCGGCGCGCTGGACGTTCTTCAAGACGCCCGACCAGCCGACTACAGAAGTGGCGATCCGCCGCGGATTCGCCGAGGACCTCTACATCACGGTTCCGCAGTTCGACGTCGCGAACCAGGCGGCGCATACCGAAGTCGTCGTCACACCGCTCGTGAACTGGGTATGGTTCGGCTTCGGCATGCTCGCGCTGGGCACCCTGCTCGCGCTGATGCCGGAATCCGCGTTTGCGTTCGCGACGGCGAATGTCCCGGCCGGTGCTGCGACGGCGTCGGTGCTCGTGCTCGCACTTGCGCTTGGGGGCGCGGTGCCGCTGCATGCGCAGCACGACGATACGGGGCAGTTGAGCCTGCAGATTCTCACGCCGGAGCAGCGGGCCATTACGAGCAAGCTGGCCTGCTGGTGCGGCGGATGTCCAC
>DATLFO010000248.1:0-7195 GCA_035541035.1 Actinomycetota bacterium | reverse complement strand
GTCGCGTACCTGCCCGGCGAGGATGGCCGCATCTGCGGCATCTCGAAGCTGACGCGCCTGATCGACGTGCTCGGCAAGCGGCTGCAGGTGCAGGAGCGTCTGGTGGCCCAGGCCGCCGACGCGATCGAAAAGGCGTTGGGGGCGCGCGCCGTCCTGGTCTACGCCGAAGCCGAGCATCTGTGCATGACGATGCGCGGCGCGCGCGCGGAAGGATCGCGCATCGTCACGACCGAGGCGCGCGGCCTGTGGGCCGCCGGCGCCGCGGCTCGTACCGAGATCCTGTCGCTGATCCGATGAACGACTGGCAGCTGATGCGCGGCGCGCTGCTGCTGTCGCAGCGCACGCACGTGATGGGTATCGTCAACGTCACACCGGATTCGTTCAGCGACGGCGGCGCGTTCTTCGACGAGCAGGCCGCGATCGATCACGGCCTGCGTCTGGCCGACGAGGGCGCCGACATCCTCGACGTCGGCGGCGAATCGACGCGGCCTGGCGCCGATCCGGTCGGCGAAGACGAAGAGATCCGCCGCACCGTCGGCGTCGTCGAGGCGCTGGCCGTCAAGACCGGCCTGCCGGTCAGCATCGACACGACGAAGGCCGCGGTTGCGCGCGCCGCGCTGGATGCGGGCGCGCAGATCGTCAACGACGTCGCCGCCGGCCGCCTCGACGACGCGCTGCTGCCGCTCGCGGCCGAGCGCGGCGCCGCAGTGGTCCTGATGCACATGCAAGGCTCGCCGCGCACCATGCAGCAGGACCCGACATACGATGATGTCGTCACCGACGTGCGCGACTTCCTGATCCAGCGGGCGGAGGCTGCGATTGCGGCCGGCGTCGCGCGTGACAAGATCGCGATCGATCCGGGCGTCGGATTCGGCAAGACGCTGCAGCACAATCTGGCGCTGCTCAACCGGCTGGACGAGATCTGCGCGACCGGCTATCCGGTGCTGGTCGGAACCAGCCGCAAATCGTTCATCGGCGCCGTTTTGGACGGGGCGCCGGTGACGGAACGGATGGAAGGGACGGCCGCCACCGTCGCGCTGGCGATCGCGCGGGGCTCCAGGCTCGTTCGAGTCCACGATGTTCGCGCTATGGTGAAAGTCGCACGCGTGACCGATGCGATTGTCAACGGGTAGGGGAGCGATGGAAGGCACCGATCTGATCGAGGTTCGCGGTCTGAAGCTGAAGGGCCGTCACGGCGTCACGGACGAAGAGCGCGCCGACGCGCAGGCGATCGAGGTCTCGCTCGCCATCCGTCTGGACACGCGCGAAGCAGCGACGTTCGACGACATCAACGCGACCTTGGACTATGCCGAAGCCGTCACGCAGGTCACCAAGATCGTCGAAGGCGAGTCGTTCCAGTTGATCGAGACGCTCGCCGACCACATCGCGCGACAGATCCTGTCCAACAAGCGAGCGCTCGACGTGTGGGTGCGCGTGTCCAAGCCCGACGTGAACTTGCCGGTGGACGAGGTCGCCGTCGAAATTTCGCGTTCGCGTGAAGACATGGACGACCTCCGCTAGGCGTGCGGGCCTATCTCGCGCTCGGCGCCAACCTCGGCGATCGCGCAGCGACGCTCGCGTCGGTGCCTGCCGCGCTGCTCGGCCGCTCCATCTTCGTGACCAACGCCTCGCGCGTGTTCGAGACCACGCCCGTCGGCGGACCCGACGATCAGCCCGACTATCTGAACCAAGTGCTCGAGATCCAGACCATGTGCTCGCCCCGCGAGGTGCTCGACGCCTGCCGCGCGGTCGAGTTCGCCCACGGCCGCGAACGCGACCGCCGCGGCGAGCCGAAGAACGAGCCCCGCACGCTCGACATCGATTTCCTCGCCATCGACGGCGGCGAGACCATCGACGATCACGACCTGATCGTCCCGCACCCCCGCTTGCACGAACGAGCCTTCGTCCTGGTGCCGCTCGCGGAGATCGCCCCGGACCTGGAGATCCCCGGCCACGGCACAGTCACGGCTCTGTTGGTCGGCCTGAACGACACCGACGGCGTCCGCCCTGTTCAGCCTTGAACTGGCCGCGTCGCGAAACCGAACCGTTGGCAGAACGCGGCTTCGTCCTGGCCCGAGCGACCAGGGACCGCGTCTCGTCGCCCGCTCGCTCGACATCACCTCGCCAGGACACCAGGGTTTCCCCCGGACCCTGTGCAACTAAGTTGCAGGCGTGATCGACCGCGTCGTGCCGCTCGGCCGGTCCCGTCGCCGGGCCGCCGCAGCCGCCCCCGCGCCGCCCACCCGCCGCAGTGCCGGTGCAACTTGGTTGCACAGGGTGTTCGAACCCTTCCCCCCTGCCCTGCGGCGCGCGCGATCGGGATGTCTGGCGGGCCCGCTTGCGCTATAGTGAACGATGCCGAACGGTACCTCGATGACGAGGACCGGAACGGAGGGAAAAAGTGACCGAGTTTGCTCGCCCCTCCCGAAACGACGGAGGGGTTTCTTCTTCTCAGGCGCCCGGCCTCACCGAGGTCGCGATCGTCGGCGCCGGCCGTGTCGGCTGCTCGATGGGCCGCGCCCTGGCTCGCGCCGGCCACCGCATCGTCGCCGCTTCGACCGCCGCGCCCGCGTCCGCAACCCGCGTGCGTGACCACCTGGGCAATGTGCCGGTCACCGACCCGCACGACGCGGCCCTGGCCGCCGACCTGATCGTGATCGCCGTCCCCGACGATGCGCTTTCGGCCGTCGCCACCGACGTTGCGCGCGGCCTGCGGCCGCACGCAACTGTCATCCACACCAGCGGCATCCACGGCCTCGACGTGCTGGCGCCGTGCGGCGAGCGGATCGCCGCGATCCATCCGGCGCAGGCCATCCCGCGCCACGACACCGATCTGACCGGCGTCTTCTTCGGAGTCACCGCATCCGATGCGGTCAAAGATCATGCCCACGCGATCGTCGCGGACCTGAGCGGCATCGCGATCGACGTTTCCGAGGACCGCCGCACGCTCTACCACGCGGCGCTATGCATGGCATCCAACTTCGCGGTCACGCTCGCCGGCGACGCCGCCGATCTGCTGCCGGACGCCGGCGTGCTGGCACCGCTGCTGCGCGGCACCGTCGACAACATCATCGCGATGGGCGCCGACGCCGCACTGACCGGCCCCGTCGTACGCGGCGATGCCGGCACGGTCCGCGCCCACATCGGCGCGCTGCCGCCGCATCTGCTCGACTCCTACGTCGCCAATGTGCGGCGCACGCTGGACCGCGCGGTCCAAAGCGGCCGGCTCGACCCCCACAAGGCCGCAGCCGTCGAGGCCGCGCTGCGGGAAGCGAAGGCGCTGCGATGAGGCTCGTCGAGACCAAGGCCGCGTTGCGCGCGCTGCTGGACGCCGACCGGCGAAACGGCAAACGCGTCGGCTTCGTGCCTACGATGGGCTATCTGCACGAAGGCCACGCCGGCCTGATCCGCGCCGCGCGCGCCGAATGCGACGTCGTCGTCGTGAGCATCTTCGTCAACCCGCTGCAGTTCGGTGCGAACGAAGACCTGGGCGCGTATCCGCGCGACCTGGATCGCGACCTTGCGGTCTGCAAGGCCGAAGGCGCCGACTACGTGCTGCACCCGACCGTCGACGAGATGTACGGTAAAGACTCGACGCTCCGCATCACCGTCGGCCCGATCGGCGACGTGCTGTGCGGCGCCAGCCGGCCCGGCCACTTCGACGGCGTCGCCACCGTCGTCGCCAAGCTGTTCAATATCGCCGGCCCGTGCCGCGCCTACTTCGGTGAAAAGGACGCGCAGCAGCTGGTCGTGATCCGCCGTCTCGCCGACACCCTCGACTTTCCCGTCGAGATCGTCGGCTGCGCGACCGTGCGCGAGCCCGACGGTCTGGCGATGTCCAGCCGCAACACGTACCTGAAGGAAGACGAGCGAACGGCGGCCGCCGTGCTGTCGCGCGCGCTCTTCGAGGCCCGCGACGCGATCGAGAGGCAGGGCGAGCGCGACGGCGCCAAAGTTGCCCGGCTCATCGCCGAGCGCATATCGTCCGAGCCGCTCGCGACGCTGGACTACGCGGCATGTGTGAATCCCCACACGCTCGAAGACGTAAGCGAGATCACCGGCCGGGTGCTGCTCGCCGCGGCCGCACGGATCGGCAACGCACGACTGATCGACAACACGACGGCGACCGCTCCGGCGGCGCCGAGCGGAGGGTGAGGGCATGTTCCGAACGATGCTGAAGTCCAAGATCCACCGGGCCACCGTCACCGAGGCCAACGTCAACTACGTCGGCTCGATCACGGTGGACGAGGACCTGATGAAAGCCGCCGACATGCTCGAATACGAGCGCGTCCAGGTCGTGGACGTCGACAACGGCGCGCGGCTCGAGACGTACGTGATCCCCGGCCCGGCCGGGAGCGGCGTCATCTGCTTGAACGGCGCAGCCGCACGGCTGGTCACGCCCGGCGACAAGGTCATCATCATGAGCTACGCGATGCTCGCCGACGCCGAGGCGCGCAACATGAAGCCAACCGTGGTCTTCGTCGACGAGGCCAACCGCATCACCCATATGGGCACATCCGTCACCGAGCTCGGCATCGACGTGTCGGCGTTCGACCTGGCGTAGCTGCGATGAAGCCCGATCCTGGCGCCGTCGAAGAGGCGGTTCGGTGCGCACTGGCCGAAGACATCGGCAGCGGCGACGTCACCACGAACTCGATCGTCGATCCGGCCGGGGCCGGCATGGGCATCGTCGAGGCGCGGCAGGATTGTGTGGTCGCCGGTGTGGATGCCGCGCGCGAAACCTTCCGGCAGATCGGCGGCTGCGACTTTCCCGGCGACCTCGCCGACGGCGACCGGCTGAAGGAAGGCGATCGCGTGCCGCTGGTGATCGGCTCGCTGCGTTCGATCCTGACGGGCGAGCGTGTCGCGCTCAACTTTCTTCAGCGCCTGTCGGGCGTCGCGACCCTCGCGCGCCGTTTTGTGGACGCGGCTCCCGGCGTGCAGATTCGCGACACCCGCAAGACCACGCCCGGCCTCCGCGTTCTGGAGAAAGCCGCCGTCGCCGCGGGCGGCGGCGTGAACCATCGCTTCGGCCTGTTCGACGCGATCCTGATCAAGGACAACCACATCGCCGTCGCGGGCTCGATTGCCGAGGCGATTCGTCGCGCGCGCACCGCCGGCATGGTCGTGCAGGTCGAGTGCGACACCATCGCGCAGGTGCGCGAAGCTCTTGCCGAAGGCGCGGAGGCCATCCTGCTCGACAACATGAGCCCCGGCATGCTGCGCGAGGCCGTCGGCATCATCGACTGTGCCGCCTTCGTCGAAGCCTCCGGCGGCATCACCTTCGACAGCGTCGCCGCCGTCGCCGCGACCGGCGTGGACGCGATCAGCGTCGGCGCGCTCACCCATTCCGCGCCGGCGATCGACTTGTCCCTGGACGTCCGCCCCGAGTAGGAGAGACGCAGATGCTGCTGGCCGTGGACGTCGGAAACACGCAAACCGTGATCGGGGTGTTCGAGCGCGACCAGCTCGAGCAGCATTGGCGCATCTCCTCGCAAGCCGATCGCACGCCCGACGAGCTGGCGCTGATCTTCCAAGGGCTGCTGGTCCAAGCGGGCCTGTCGTTTTCCAAGCAGGTGACCGGTGTCGTGATCTCCAGCGTGGTGCCGCGCATGACGCAGGCGCTGCGCGAGATGACCGAACGCTACTTCCGCTTCCCGCCCGTCGTCGTCGGTCCCGGCATCAAGACCGGCCTGGCGATCATGACCGACAATCCGAAAGAGGTCGGCGCCGACCGTGTCGTCAACGCCGTCGCCGCACACGAGATGTTCGGCGGCCCCTGCATCGTCATCGACTTCGGCACCGCCACCACCGTCGACGCGGTCAGCGCCAAAGGCGAGTATCTCGGCGGCGCGATCGCGCCGGGCGTCGAGATCTCGACCAACGCGCTGGTGTCCCGCGGCGCGCAGCTCAAGCGCGTCGAGTTCACCGTGCCGAAGCACGTCGCGGGCAAGTCCACCGACGAGGCGATCCGGAGCGGTGTCATCTACGGCTTTGCCGGTCAGGTCGATGCGATCGTGCAGCGCATGAAGGAAGAGATGGGCGGCGACCCCACCGTCGTCGCGACCGGTGGGCTCGCCGCCGTCATCACCCCGCACATGCGCGTCGCCGTGAAGAACGAGCCGTGGCTCACGCTCGTCGGCCTGCGCATCGTCTTCGATCGCAACGCGCACACCCACGAGTAGCTACTGCGGCCGGCAGTCCACGTTCTTCGGGCAGTAGGCGGGTGGGCCCATGACCGGCAGCTCCGTGACCGGCCGCCGATCCGGGTTCGGGAACACCGCGGGCTGCCCCGATGCGTCGGTAACGATTCTCCCGGTGCCGTCCACGCGATGCGTGACCGGGGGCACGGCACCCGGCTGCACCCCGACGTAGACCGGCCGCGTGGGAGGCGCGGCGGACGGCTGTCCGACGATCAACGCGATCAGCAGGAGCGTCGCGACGGCCGTGGCCGCGATTCGAATCGTCTTCATGGCTCCTCCTAATTCCATGAGTGATAGTTGTGCTGCACCGTGCCGTTCGCGGCCGGGTACGGATCGGGCGCGTAGATCACGAACTGGTCGGCGGTCCAAGCACCCTTTCCTTGGTTGATCCAGTCGATCCAGATGGAGGCTTTGAACGAAAGGAAGTACTTGCCCGGCCCGCATGGAGCGCCTCCGTTCGTCTTGCCCCAGTCGTGCGTCTCGATGACCTTCCAGTCGTTGACGGTGTTGGTACGCCAGCCCGAGTCGTAGCAGACCGCGTCCACGTACTCGCCGTACCGAGGCACGTAGACCTGCTTCCAGACCACGTGCTGCCACTTGTGCTTGCCGGCCAGCAGATACCACGACACGTGGCACTGCACGTTCGGTCCGGGTGGGCCGCTGTATGCCTTCTGCGTGATCGCGTGCGTCCTGGTGTAGCCGCCACCGTTGGTCCCGTCGCTGATCTCGACCTTCTGCGCCTTGTGACAGTTCCCTTGATGGTCTTGCCAGAACACGCACGTGGTTGATGCGCACGGGTCGACCACGTGCGCTCCGGCAGCGTGCCCGGAAACAGTCAGCGCGAGCGCAAGCGCGCCCGCGAGAAGGGCTCGTCGAACCATTCCCATCACCTCCCATGCCTGCGCAGCGCCCGCGGCTGCGCATCAACGTGGCGGCGACGCTAGGACCGGCGACACCGAGAGTCCAGTCCGACGAAGTGCCCGACAACGATG
>DATLFO010000247.1:0-11821 GCA_035541035.1 Actinomycetota bacterium | reverse complement strand
GTGCCGAGTACCGTCGCGGTCTGCGTGACGGTCTCGCCGGAGGCGGCCCGTGCGATGCCGAAGTCGGCGACCTTCACCTCGCCTCGCGTGTTCATCATGATGTTGGCGGGCTTGACGTCGCGGTGAATGATGCCGTGCGCGTGCGCGAACTGCAGGGCGCTGCACACGTCGGCGGCGATCTCGGCCGCGCGCTCGGGCAGCAGCGGACCTTCCTCGCGGATCGTGTCTTTGAGCGTGCGGCCCTCGACGTACTCCATCACGATGTAGTGGCGGCCGTCGTCGCTGCCGGAGTCGTAGACGCCGACGATGTTGGGATGGTTCAACGCCGCGGCGCTGGTCGCTTCGCGGCGAAACCGCGCGATGAACGACGGGTCGTGCGCGAACTGCACGAGCAAGGTCTTGACCGCGATGGTGCGGCCGAGGACGCGGTCTTTGCCGAGATATACCTCGGCCATGCCGCCGACCCCGAGCCGGTCGCTGATCTCGTATCGCCCGCCGAGCACCGTCATCGCCATCGAGCGCTACCTTAACCGGATTGGGCCCCACGCCGGGCCATCTGTTCGATCAATGCTTTCGCGATCGGGCCGGCCACGCGGCCACCGGTCGCTTCGTCGCCGAGGTCTCCGCCGTTCTCGACCACGACCGCGATCGCGATCCCCGGGGCAAAAGCCACGAACCACGAGTGCGGCGGCTTTCCCTGGGCGCCGGTCTCGGCCGTGCCGGTCTTGCCGCCGATCTCGATGCCGGGCACACGCACCGGCCGGCCGGTGCCGTTCTCGACGACGTCGATCATCATCGCTTTGAGCGCGCCGGCGGTCTCGGCCGAGAAGGCCTGGCCGTCCGGCGGCGGCGCGATCGTCTCGAGGATCGCGCCGGTGTAGTCATGCACCTCACGCACCAAATGCGGCCGCACGACCATGCCGCCGTTGGCGACCGCGGCCACGACCTTGGCCATCTGCAAGGGCGTGACGCGAACGTCGAACTGTCCGATCGAGGAGAGCGCGGTCTGGGGCGCGTCGAGGTCCGGGTCGGCGCAGCCGCGTGCGGCGGTGCGGATGCACGAGGGCACGGCGGGCAGGTCGAAGACGGGCCTTTGCTGGAAGCCGAGCTTCTCGGCTTGGGCGACGAGCTTGTCGGCGCCGATCTGCAGGCCGATCTGGGCGAAGGTGGTGTTGCACGATACGCGAAGGCCCTGGGCCATGGTGATCGTGCCGCCGGAGCCCCCGCGGCAGGCGCCGCCGCCGAAGTTGCCGAGCTCGCGGTTCGTCAGCGGCAACGGAAAGGCACGCGGGTTGGGGTATGCGGTCTCGGGTTTGATGCCGTTTTCGAGCGCGGCGGCCGCCACGAGGACCTTGAACGTCGAGCCCGGCGGGTAGCGCTCCTGGAACGAGCGGGACAGCAGCGGGTTGTGCTCGGCGTTTTGGTAGAACTCCCACGAGCGGCGGATCGCGCCGGTGTTGTGGCTCGACAACGCGTTCGGGTCGTAGGTGGGGCTGGAGTACAGCGCCAGCACCGCGCCCGTCTGCGGATCGATCGCGGCGACCGCACCGCGCTGCTTGCCGAGCTTCTCGGCCGCGACCTTCTGCAGCTCCAGATCGAGCGTGAGCATCAGCGAGTTTCCTTTGCGGTCCCGGCCGAGCAGTTGGTCCACGATCGACTCGACCCGCGCCGGCTTGTTGCCCGTCAGGTACGAGTTGTAGGCGCGCTCGATGCCCGCGCCGCCGTAGACGAGCGAGTAGTAGCCGCTGATCTCGGCAGTGAGCGCGGCGAGCGGGTACTCGCGCAGGTACTTGAGCTTGTCGTCGGTTGCGACGCTGCGGGCCACGATCTGACCGGACGCGACGATGTCACCGCGCTGCGTCGAGTACTCCTTGACCAGCAGCCTCCGATTCGCCGGATGCTCGGCGAAGCGCTTGGACGCCACGACCTGGTCGTAGTTGAGTTGCACCAGCAGGGCCAGGAAAGCGACTCCGAGCGTGAGCGCGACGCGACGGATCGAGCGGTTCACGAGCGATTCTCCGGAGGTACGTCGATGCGGTGCACCGAGGTCAGGTCCGCGAGCGGTGCCTCGTCGCGGCCCTGCACGTCCGTCGTGGCTACGGCCGCGCCGCCCGCCCGGGCACCCCCACGCGCCTCGGCCGCTTCGGCGTGGGTGCCCGCCTCGATGTTGCTGATCCGCATCAGGATCGCGATGAGCACGAAGTTGGCCACGATGCTGGACCCGCCGTAGCTGACGAACGGCAGCGTGATCCCGGTCAGCGGGATCAAGCGCGTGACGCCGCCGACGATCAGGAACGTCTGCACACCGATGATCGCGGTGAGGCCGGTCGCGAGCAACGCCCCGAAGGAGTCGCGCGAGCGAAGCGCGATGTGGAAGCCACGCGCGACCATGACCGCGAACAGCATCAGGATTCCGACGGTGCCGATCAGCCCGAGCTCTTCGCCGATCGCGGCGAAGATCGAGTCGGTCGCCACGATCGAGGACTTGCCGATGAAGTCGGGCCGGCCGCGGCCGAGGCCCTCGCCGGCGACGCCGCCGGTGCCGAGCGCGAACAGCGACTGGGCGATCTGAAAGCCCTTCCCGTCGATGTCGGACCACGGATCGAGCCAGACGCTGAAGCGGCTGGCCACGTGCGAGAACGCCATCGATGCGAACGCGATGCCGCCCGCGAGCAGCCCGACGCCGGCAACCACGTAGGACGCGCGCGAGGTCGCGACGTAGATCGTGACGATGTAGAGCGCGAGGAACAGCACGCTCGAGCCGAGATCGCGCTGGAAGACCATGATCGCCAGCGACAGCACCCACGCGATGATGAGCGGCCCGAAATGCCGCGGCGCCGGAAGCTTGAGCGGCCCAATGCGCGCGGTCGGCACGGTCATGACCTCCCGCTTGGAGGCGAGATAGCCGGCGAGGAACGCGGCGAGCACGATCTTGGCGGCCTCGGCGGGCTGGAAGGTCATCGGCCCGACCGCGACCCACAGACGCGCGCCGCGGACGGTCTTGCCGATCACCGGCGCGAGCGGCAGCAGCAGCAACGCCACGCCGAGCAGCATCAGCGAATAGCGGAACTTCTCGAGCGTGCGGTGATCGCGCAGCAGCAGAAGCGTCGCGGCGAACGCGGCCCCGCCGATCGCGAGCCACAGCGCCTGCGAAACCGCAAGGTCCGGGTCCAAGCGCTCGATCACGGCATAGCCCACGCCCGTCAGCGCGATCGCGCAGGCGAGCAGGACCGGGTCGGCGGACGGCGCCGCCTTGCGCACGATCAGGTGCATGCCGACGGCGAAGGCGGCCACGAAGACGGCATGCCCGAAGAAGTCCGGGGGCACCTCGGCGGACTGGGCGAAGGCGACCAGCAGCAAGGCCCCGAGCGAGATGGCCACCGCCATCGCGATCAGGCCCGCCTCGGCGCTTCGGCGGTTCACGTCGGGCTCCCGAGCGGTGACGGCGAGGGCAGCACGGAGGGCGACCGCGTGGGCGACGGCGTGGGCGACGGCGTGGGCGTGGGCGCACGCGGGATCCGCGAGGCGATCTCGCGTGCCTCCTCCAGCGTGGACGCACGAAGGCCTTCCTCGAGCCGCTCCACGTAGCGCGGCTCGACCTGATCGCGGGTGAGCGCGGTCGGCTCGTGCACGCGGTGGAGCGAGACCCAAAAGTCGGTGGGCAGTCCCCGGTAGATCGCGACCTGGTCGCCGTCGAAGCCCACGAACCAGTTCCGGTCCGACCAGATGCGCAGGCCGCCCAGACCGCCCGCCACGGCCAGGACCAGGATCGAGAGCCACACGATCAGCCGGACCGGAACGCGGCGCGTACGGCGCGCGGGCGGCGGTGCAACCGGCCGGCGGACCGGCTCCTCGGGCAGCGCCGCCATCGAGGAGGTCCCGTCGTAGACGGGAAGCTGCGCGTCGGCGGGCACGTCGATGATCAGCACCGTGATGTTGTCCGGCCCGCCGCGGCGATTCGCCTCGTCGACGAGCGCGCGGCACAGATCGTCGCCGTCCCGCACCGACGCCAGCAGGCCGGCGATCTCGGGCTCGGGCACGACCGAGGAGAGCCCGTCGGAGCACAGCAGAATCCGGTCGCCTGGTGCGAGGGGGATCACCTGATGGTCGACGTCGACCTCGGGGTCGGTGCCCAGCGCGCGGGTCAGGACGCTTCGCTGCGGATGGGTCTCGGCCTGCTCGAGCGTGATGGCGCCCTCGTCCACCATGCGGGCGACCAGCGTGTGATCGGTGGAGACCAGCGTCATCTGCTCGCCGCGCAGCAGATAGCAGCGCGAGTCGCCGACGTGCGCGAGGTGCGCGGCTCCGCCGTCCATCGCGATCGCGGTGACGGTCGTGGCCATGCCGGCGGTCTCGGGATCTCCCGCGGAGCGCTGCGCGACCGCACGGCCCGCGGCGCGCACCGCTTCGACGAGCTCGGCGCCGATGTCGCCGTCCGGCGGCTTGCGGTCGAGCCGGGCGAGCTCCTCGACGGCCATGCGCGAGGCGACCTCGCCGGCCCGGTGGCCGCCGAGCCCGTCGGCGACCGCGTAGATCCGCTCGCCGCCGAACCAGGAGTCCTCGTTGAGCTGACGCGCGCGGCCCACGTCGGTCGCGGCGGCCCACCGGATCAGACCTGCGGTGCGGCTCACTTGGCGCGCACCTCAACGACGGTCTTGCCGAGACGCACCTCGTCGCCGGAGGAGACCGGCATCGGATCCGAGACCTTCATCCGGTTCAGATAGGTGCCGTTGGTGGACCCCAGGTCCATGACGAACCAGGCGCCGTCCTTGCGAAAGATCTTGGTGTGCAGCTGCGACACGTAGGTGTCGTCCAGCGCGACCGAGCACTCGGCGGCGCGCCCGAGCGTGATCGCATCCTGGTCGAGCGGCAGCACCTTCGGGCTCTTGTTCTCCTCGACCACTGCGATCGACCGCGGCACCGCCCCGCGCCCGCCGCGTGCCGCGGGCCGCGCGCGCGGCGCCTGAGCGACGGCTTGCCGGCGGCCGCCGGTGGCGGGGCCGGCGATGTCGAGCCAGATCACCCGCACGGTACGCGCCACGAACAGGTACAGCAGCGCCAGAAAGAGAAACTTGAGCGAGGTCAGAACCAATTCGGGCACGGTCGTCCTTTCGGCTTCAGGCGCGGTACTCGACTTGCGTGTTGCCGATCAGGATGACGTCCTTCGGGTTCAGGCGCGCACGGCGCACGCTCTTGCCGTTCAGCAACGTTCCGTTCGTCGAGTCCAGGTCTACCACGTACCATTCGTCTCCCTCGCGCCGCACCTCGGCGTGCCGCCGCGACGCGCCCGCATCGGACAGGGTGATGTCGCACTCGTCGAGACGGCCGATTACGAGCGTATCCTTCGACAACGGATACGCACGGCGCTTGGAGCCCAGCACGACCAGCTCGGCGTCGGACGCGACGGCGATTTGGATCAGTTGCGTGTGCGCTCCGGCGCCGGCGGCGGGGTCGTCGCTTTCCTCGACGGCCGTAGCGATCATGAACGTTCCGGGCGTCATGTCGGGATCGGCGACGAGCTCGATCACCGGCGGGCCGAGCAGCACCCAGCCTTCGGCGGTCGCGGCGCGGCGGGCGACGGCGACGAGCTCGCGCTCCAGCGTGGCTCCGAGGCCGGAGAGCCGCTCGTGATCGGGCGGGGCCAGCCGGAAGACGAAAGCGTTCGGGGCGATGACGTCGCCGGCCACGCCGACGCTGGCGGCGTCGTCCATCGCGCGGACCATGCGCTTGCCGAGCTCGACCGGCTGGAGCCCTCCGCCGGGCAGGGCGCGTGCGAAAAAGCCCTCGACGGCCTGCTCGAGACGGCGTTCGAAGTCCTTGAGAATGCCCAAGAGCCCTCCCCGGTCAGTCTAGTGTCTTGCTCGCCGGACGCGCGCTTCGCGGACCGACCTGCGCAAGCAATATCCCCGGAAACGGGCACGGTCATTCTCCGGCCCCCACCGGCGGCCGTTTGCTACCATGCCGGGCCTGCACGGGCGACTGGCGGAACTTGGTAGACGCGCAGGATTCAGGTTCCTGTCCTGGCAACAGGGTCGGGGTTCAAATCCCCGGTCGCCCACTCCGATCCGACCTCCGTGCCGCGCTCGCGCGGCCGGAGGACGGCTCGCCTTCTCCCGCGCCCTATCGGATCCGGCATTCGCGCCGGTAGCATGAGCGTCGATGCCCAAATCCCAACGCCTCGGTGAGGTACTCCTCGAAGCCGGACTCATCACGCAGGACGTCCTCGACGCGGCCTTGGTCCATCAGCGGCAGGGGGAAGACGCCGCCGGTCGCCGGGTCCGGCTCGGGACGGTGCTGCTGGACATGGGGGTGGTCAGCGAAGAGGGGCTCGCGCACGCGCTCAGCATGCAGCTGGGCATCCCGTTCGTCGATCTGACCTCGGTCGCGGTCGATCCCGACCTGCTCCAGCTCATCCCGCGGCGCACCGCGGACCGGCTCGGCGTGGTGCCGGTGGACCGGACCGAGGCCGGGATCCTGATCGCGATGGCCGACCCGACCGACGTGGTCGCGCTCGACGACGTGCGGGTGACGGCCCGGGCGGGAACGATCCGGGCGGCGGTCGCGACCCAGTCGGCCGTGCGCGACGCGATCGACCGCTTCTATTCGCTGGACTCCGCGACGACCGACGTGGTGAACCGTCTCGGCGAGGCCGCCGACGTCGAGGTCGTGGTGGCCACGGCCCCCGAAGAGCCGGTCGAAGACCTGGCGAGCTCGGGACAAGCCGCGCCGATCGTGCGGCTGGCCAACGCCATCCTCGCCGACGGCGTGCGTGCCCGCGCGACGGACGTGCACATCGAACCGCAGCAGAGCGAGGTGACCGTCCGCTACCGAATCGACGGGCTGCTGCGCGAGGTGATGACGCTGCCCAAGACGGTTCACGCGGCGCTGGTCTCGCGGCTCAAGATCATGGCCACGATGGACATCGCCGAGCGCCGGCGCCCGCAGGACGGCCGCGCCCGGGTCGTGGTCTCCGGCAGCGACGTGTCGCTGCGCGTCTCCACGATCCCGACGATGCGCGGCGAGAAGGTCGTGCTCCGCCTGCTCCGCCAGGGCGAGGAGACCGTCTCGCTCGAAGAGACCGGGATGACCCTCGATCAGCTTGCGCTCGTGCGTGACGCGCTGTCCCAGCCACAAGGCTTCGTGCTTTTCACGGGCCCAACCGGATCCGGCAAGACGACTTCGATGTACGCGACCCTGCTCGAGAAGAAGTCCCCCGAGGTGAACATCGTCACGCTCGAGGATCCGATCGAGTACCAGATCCGCGGGATCAGCCAGATGCAGATCGACGACAAGACGGGGCTGTCCTTCGCGCGCGGCCTCCGGTCGGTTCTTCGGCAGGATCCCAACGTGATCATGGTCGGCGAGATTCGCGACGTCGAGACCGCGCACATCTCGCTGCAGGCCGCGATGACCGGTCACCTCGTCTTTTCGACCGTGCACACCAACGATGCCGCCTCGGCGGTCACGCGTTTGGTGGACATGGGCGTCGAGTCGTTCCTGGTCGCGCAAGCGCTCAGCCTGATCGTCGCGCAGCGCCTCGTGCGCGTGATCTGTCCGCACTGCAAGCAGGAGGCACCGCCATCCGAGGCCGCGCTCAAGCGCCTCGGCCTCGCCCCGGACACGCTCGCGGGCGTGACGCTCTATCGCGGAGCCGGATGCGAGACGTGCGGGTTCACCGGCTTCTTGGGCCGCACCGGCATCTTCGAGGTGTTGCCGATTCGACGGCAGATGCGCGAGCAGATCAACGCGCAGGCGGCGGAGGGCGTGCTGAGCGCGGGCGCGCGCGCGGCCGGTGTCCGCAGCCTGCTCGAAGCCGGGCTCGAGAAGGTGCGAGCCGGGATAACCACCCTCGACGAGGTCCAGCGCGAGGTGCAGATCGAGCGTCAGCCGGACCGCCCGCGATGTCCCTCGTGCCGCAACGAGGTCGATCCCGCGTTCGTGGTCTGCCCGTACTGCCAGCTCAACCTCGGCCCCGCGTCGTGCGGCTCGTGCGGCCGGGAGGTCGCCGCGGATTGGAACATCTGTCCCTACTGCCGCGCCGAGCTGGACCCGGCAGCGCCGGCCGCCGCGAACCCGCACACCCCCGGTCGCGCACGGGTGCTGTTCGTCGACGATGACCCGAGCCTGATCCAGCTCGCGCACGCGATGTTCGACGACGACTTCGAGGTGCTCGACGCGTCCTCCGGCGAGGACGCGATCCGGCGAGCGGCCGTGGAGCGCCCCGATCTGATCCTGCTCGACCTGCACATGCCCGGCATCGGAGGCCTGGAGGTCGCGAAGCGGCTTCGCGGCTCGGCGGCGACGAGCATGATCCCGCTGATCATGCTGACCGGCGACGACTCGGGTGAGATCGAGGGGCTGCGCGCCGGCGTGGACGACTACATCGTCAAGCCGTTCGACGAGGACCGCCTTCGGGCTCGCATCGAGCGCGCGCTTCGCCTGGCCGCCCGCGTCGCCACCGGCTGACGGGCCGCCGCGCCACCGGCTGACGGGCCGCCGCGCGCCCGGCCGGCGGGCCGCCGCTTCGCGTCCGCGGATTCACAACGGTACGATTCGCGGTTGCCGGGGGCGAGGATTCTCACCGGCGTTCCTTCAAGGAGGTCACCGTGAGCATCATCGCCATTCCTCAAGAGCTTCTCGAGCTCCGCACGTCCATCCTGGACTTCATCGACCGCGAGATCCGCCCCGTCGAAGCGAAGTATTCGCAAGAGCTGCAGGAGACGGGCACGATCGCCAGCGCGGAAGAGGAGAAGCGCGCGATCCGCAAGCGCTCGGCCGAGCTCGGCTTCTACACGCTGCACATGAACGAGGAGGTCGGCGGAGCCGGGCTGTCGTATCTGGGCCAGTGCCTCATGCACGAGGCCATCGCGGCATCCGGATCGTTCCTGGCGGGCCGCGGCGGCGTGATGGCGAGCGTCGAAGGGCCGACGCCGGTGCTGCACGCGTGCACGCCCGAGCAGCGCGAGCGGTGGCTGGACCCGCTCATGCGCGCCGAGCGCGAGATGTGCTTCGCGCTGACCGAGCCGGGCGCCGGCTCGGACGCCACGCGCATCAAGACCAAGGCGGAGCGCAAGGGCGACAGCTACGTCATCAACGGCACGAAGCATTTCATCACCCACGGCGAGGAAGCCGACTTCGCGCTGGTGTTCGCGGTCACCGACGCCGAGAAGCGTTCGCGTGGCGGGATCACCGCGTTCCTGGTGGACAAGGACACGCCCGGCTTCACCGTCGCACGCCGCCAGCACACCGCGTCCACCGTGGATAAGCCGGCCGAGCTGGTCTTCAACGACGTCGAGGTCACGTCCGAAAACATCTTGGGTCAAGAGGGCTACGGCTTCGCGGCCGCGATGGCCTGGATCAACGGCGGACGCCTGTCGATCGCCTCGCAGGCCGTGGGCTACGCGCAGCTGCTGACCGACAAGATGCTCGACTACGCGAAGTCGCGCGTGGCGTTCGGCTCCACGATCGGCTCGTACCAGTACGTGCAGGGCATGATCGTGGACTCGCTCAACGAGCTCGAGCAGGCTCGTCTGCTGGTCTACAAGAAGGCCGACGAGATCGACAACGGCGCCGACGGCCGGCGCGAGGCCGCGCAGGCCAAGGTGGTGGCGACCGAGATGGTCGGCCGCGTCGCCGACCGCGCGATCCAGGTCTACGGCGGCAACGGCTTCATGACCGAGATGGGAATCGAGCGCTACTGGCGGGAGGTGCGCGCGATGCGTCTCTACGAGGGCACCAGCGAGATCCTGCGCAGCAACATCGCGAAGACGCTCGGACTGTAGTGGTGTCGCTCGCGGCGTTCATCTCCGGCGGCAAGTCGCTCGGCGACGCGGTCTCGCGTGTGCAGCTCGCCGAGTCGCTCGGCTACGAAGCGGTGTTTTCCACCCACACGACCGGCCGCGACGGGCTGATGACGCTGGCCGCGTATGCCGCTGCCACGAAGCGGATCCGGCTCGGGACCGGGGTGGTGCCGGCATTTCCGCGGCATCCGCTCGCGATGGCGATCGAAGCGGCGACGCTGGACGAGATGAGCGACGGCCGTCTGATCCTTGGCGTGGGGCCGTCGCACAAGGTGACGATGGAGGGCTGGTACGACATCTCGATGGCCAAGCCGCTGTCGCAGATGAGGGAGTACGTGCAGATCCTTCGCTCGGTCTTCACCACCGACGGCGTGACGTTCAAAGGCGAGTTCTACAACACGCAGTTCGGCTTCGTCGGCTACGGGGCGCGCAAGGATCTGCCGATCTATCTGAGCGCGCTGGCGCCCAAGATGCTGTCGTTCGCGGGCGAGGCGTGCGACGGGGTGGTGCTGTGGGGCTGCATGCCGTCCTACATCGCCTCGACGGTGGCGCCGACGGTCCGGGCGGCGGCCGAGAAGGCCGGGCGTCCGGTTCCGACCATCGTCGCCGCCGTTCCGACGGCGGTCACCACGGACAAGCAGGCGGCGTTCGATGCGCTGCGCGGCGACTTTTTCGTGTACATGACGCTGCCGTTCTATCGGCGCGCGATCGCGGCCGCGGGCTACCAGGCCGAGATCGACGCGTTCGACAAGGCGCAGGCGGCGAAGGACTTCCCGGGTGCGCTCGCGGCGATGAGCGAGGCGATGCTGACGGAGTTCGCGGCGATCGGCGACGCGGCCGCGGTCCGCGACAAGCTCGACGAGTACCGGGCGGCCGGCGCGACGCTGCCTGCGGTCGGGCTGTTCCGCGGCGGCGACGGCTACGCCGGGCCGGAGGAGACGCTCAAGGCGGCCCGGGGGTGAGCGGCATGCGCGCCGCGCGCATGACCGGCGTCGGCAAGCCGGTCGAGATCCACGAAGTTCCGGTTCCGGCTCCCGGGCCCGGCGAGGTGCTCGTTCGGGTCGCCGCGTGCGGGGTTTGCGCGTCGGATGTGCACGTGCTGGACGGTTCGCTTCCGGCGATGCCGCCGCTGCCGGTCACGATGGGCCACGAACCGTCGGGCACCGTCGAGGCGGCCGGTGAGGGCGTGCTATGGCCCGCGCCGGGCGATCGCGTCGTGATGCACGCGGGCAAGCGATGCGGCGCGTGCCGGCCGTGCCGTGCGGGCCACGGCCTGGAGGAGTGCCTGTTCGTCCGCACGATGGGCGTGGACTTCGACGGGGCGTGGGCCGACTACGTCGTGGTGCCGGCCTCCTCGTGCGTCGCGTTGCCGAAGTCGATCCCGTTCGATCAGGGCGCCATCCTGGCCGATGCGGTCGCTACGCCGTACGCGGCCGTGGTCGAGACCGGTCAGGTCCGGCCGGGCGACCGCGTCGCGATCTTCGGCGTCGGCGGGCTGGGGACGCACGCGGTGCAGATCGCGCGGTTGTGCGGCGCGTCGTTCGTCGCGGCCGTCGATCCGCGTCAGAGCGCCCGGTCACGCGCGACGGCGCTGGGCGCGGACATCGCGGTCGATCCGGACGGCGCGGTCGGGGCGATCCGCGATGCCACCGGCGGCGAGGGTGTGGACGCGGCCTTCGACTTCGTCGGCGCCAACGCCGTCGTGAAAGCCTGCGTGTCGTCGCTGGCGCGAGGCGGCCGGGCGGTGATCGTCGGTGTCGGCGGCGAGAAGATCTCGCTCGGCCCGAGCATCCTGTTCGCGCTCAAGCACTCGCAGCTGCGCGGCGCATACGGCTATCGCCGCACCCATATCGAGACGCTGGTGTCCCTCGTCGCATCCGGCCGGTTGGACCTGTCGGCCTCGATCACGGCAAACATGCCGCTTGAGCAGGCCGCCGACGCCGTCGAGATCCTGGCAACAAAACGCGGCGACCCCGTGCGCATCATCCTGAGCCCCTAACCCGCACTCCCCCGCACCCCCC
>DATLFO010000246.1:0-6573 GCA_035541035.1 Actinomycetota bacterium | reverse complement strand
CCTCTTGCGGCGTGCGCCAGCCTGAGCGCAGCAGGCCGGACAAGAGAGCTTCGGCCATCTTGCCGCCACCGAGAATCGCCAGCGTTCCGTCCACGCGTCCCCTTTCCTGTTCCTTGATTCTAGGACCGGATCCCGATCGCGGCGCGAATTTCAGCCGCGGGCCAGCGCAGCGAGGAAGAAGGCCAGGTTCGCGGGCCGCTCCGCGAGGCGGCGAATCAGGTACGGATACCAGTCGGAGCCGAAGGGAACGTAGACGCGGACGCGATACCCCTGATCGAGCAGTCGCTGCTGAAGGTTCCGGCCGATCCCGTAGAGCATCTGGAACTCGAAGGTGTCCGGCGAGCGTCCGTACTGACGGGCGCGGCGCAGCGTGTAGCGGATCAGCCGCTCGTCATGGGTCGCGATCATCGGGTAGGCGCCCTCGCGCATCAACCGGGCGACGATCTGGGCGAACGCACGATCCACGTCGGCTTTGCGTGGATAGGCGAACTCGGGCGGCTCGCGGTAGGCGCCTTTCACGATCCGCACCGGCACGCCGATCACGCGGTCCAGGTCGGCGGGCGTGCGATACAGCGCCGACTGCAGGGCGATGCCGGCGCGTCCAGGGAACTCGGCGTCGAGTCGGAGGCACATCGCGATCGTGCGCTCGGTGTAGCGATGATCCTCCATGTCGAGCGCGAGCGACGACCCGGAGGACGCCGCGGCCGCGCAGAGCTTGGCGACGTTCGCGTGGGCGAGGCCCTCGTCGATGTCCAGACCCATCTGCGTGGGCTTGAGCGTGACCGTCGCGTCGAGCCCCTCGGCCGCGATGCGCTCGATGGCTTCGCGGTAGACCGCGGCCGCCGCGTCCGCGGCGTCCGCCGACATCACGTTCTCGCCGAGATGATCCAGCGCCACCGAAAACCCTCGGCGGCACAGCGCACGGGTCACCCCAAAACCTTGGTCGAGGTTCTCGCCCGCAACGAAGCGCAGCGCGACCCGCCTTCCCGGCCCGCCGGTCGCCACACGGCGAACGAGCGGCTGGTTGGCGACGCCGAGGATCAGGTTGCGGAGCATGTCCCTGCGTCCTTGCCCGTCACGCGCTCATTGTATGCGCCGTCGCGGGCGCGTTCGGGGTCAGCCCTCGCCGAGCGTGAACCGGACCACGGCTCCGGCGGCCATGATCGCCATTCCCACCGCGAGCCAATGAAGCCCCGAGCCGGTCTTTGGGAGCGGACCGCCCGTGGCCGGCGCCGGATTTCCGCTGCCCGGCCCGGGGTTGAGCGGGACCGGCGCGGGATCGACCGGGTCGATCGGACCGGACGCGCGGTAGCGGGCTTCGCCGCTGAAGACAGCAACGTCCACCACGATCGGCGGCGAGGTCGCGACCGGCGCCGCGGCGCGCACGCGGGAGGCCGCGGATGCCGGGGTCACCGGCGCGTCGAGCACAGCACGCAGCGTCGTTCCCGACGGCAGGGAGATCGGCACGGGCGGGAGCGCAACGTGCAGCCCCGTCACCGTCACGTGCGCGAACCAGATGTCGTTCTGGTCCCGCCCGGCCGTCGATTCGACGCCGAGGATCTCGATCTCGGGCTCGGGGAAGGCCCCGATCCCGAGCGCGGTGAGCGCACCGGCTGTTCCTGCTTTCGCGGTCTCGATCGCAAGCTGAAGCGCGGCGCTCAGCGAGGTGAGCCCGGCCACGGCGATGCTTCTGTTGCCCACGGTGATGGCTCCGATCGTGCCGGAGCCACCCGCGAGCGGCGTGTCCGGCCGGGCCAGCGCATTCAGCCCGACGGTCAGGGCGTCCAGGCCGAGCAGCGAGACGCCCATCAGGTCGTCGAGCAGCGAGCGGAGCACCGCGCATGCGTCCGCGACGGCGAGCGACAGCGGCGCGAGCACCGCGGCCATCGACGGGAACGAGGCCGACACGTCCGATGCCGCCTGCTGCGCCGCCGCGCACGTGCCGGTGCCGGCCGTGCTGATGCCGCCGTCCACAGCGGTCAGGCGCGTGTCGATCTGCGCGATCAAGGCGTCGCGTGCGGCTCCGCTCAGCAGCAGGCCCGCTAGGCCGGACCAATCCTGGCCGTATCGGGCTGCGAGATCGATGAGGGGCTGCGTGACGATCGTGAGTCCCGCGATGGTGGCGTTCGCGGTCTGCAGGTCGGCAACGAGTTGGGCTCGCGCTGCGCTGAGCGCGGCTCCGAGCGCGTCGACCGCGGCCACGACATCGTCCTGCGACGGACAGGCCGCGGCGGTGTCCACGCCGAGCTCGGCGCCTGCGGCCGCGACTCCGGCGCACGTCAGGGACGTCGGGTCCACGCCGAGCCGATCGAGCAGCGCGCGCAGCGACAGCACGCGCACGTCACCGAGCTCGAGCGTGCGCTCGACCGTAGACGATTGCGCCGTCACGATCGACGACGTCGCCGTTCGGGCCGAGGTCCCGCTGACCAGGCCGTTCAGAAGGCTCAGGTCGGCCATGGTGATCACGGCCGACGACGATGCGCTGGCCGCTCCGACGGCGGCTTCAACCGACGCGCCGGTGACCGTGGCGCCCGCGAGGCCCTCGATGGTCTTGGCCCCGGTTCCCAGCGTCTCGGAACCGCTTTCGGTCGGCCCCGTCGCGGTCACGGACCCTCCGCTGAGCTTGACGGCGCCGGCGACGAGAAAATCCATCGCGGCCTCAGCCAGGGGGTTTGCGCCCCACGCACTCGTAACCCGGTCCGTCCCGGCCTTGGCCGTGGCGGTCCCGTAGGAAAGCGACGCCAGCGTGTTCTCCGCCGTCGCGATCCCCGAGGGTCCGGCCGCAGCCCCCACCGGTCCGATTCCGGCCAGCACCAGCATCGCGGTCGCGACCACCGAAACGGCGGCACTCCGCATCATCCCCGAATTTGCCCGCATCCCTGTTCGTTTCGGCGGCCGGGGCCGGGCCGGCCGATAGCCCTTGCAGGCGATCTCCCGTAGTCATCGGTGGGGCGGCCGGGCGCCGCGGAGGCCAGATGCCTGACACGGCGAAAGTGTCCGCTAATGGACGAGAAAAAGAAGAGCCCGAGGAACCCTACCGGCCTGCCGTGCGTTCCGATCCTTGCGGACCTTCCCGCGCGCGGCCCTCAGACTCCTCGGACCCTAAGTGTCCCGAGCAACCCTCCGCGTACCGTCTTGGTGTCCTTGTGGTAGCGCCAACAGACGTTCTGCTTTGGGTCACTTACCCTTCTGGTAGTTTACCCGCCCGACCAGCAAGTTCGCTTTCCCTACCGGCCGACCAGTGTACCCCCACTCGGTTGGGCTCCTTACGGCTCGCCCGCCCGCCGGTACCCCATTCGGTTCCCTGATTCGGCCGCTCCGGCCGCTCGGGACATGCGAGAACCTACCACGCGCCAGCGAGCATTCAAGGGCGGGAAAAGCCCTGTTGGCACTGCAAAGCCGCAGGTCACGGGTCTTGGGGCATCTGTCGAATCAGAAAAAATTTTGCTCGGCAGATCAATTGGTCGAGGCCCAGCCCGGCAAGATGCCTGGTCGGCGGGCCTATGAGCCAGCCGTGCCGGCATGCTTCTCCCGCCAGGCGAGATCGGCGGCGAGGTACTCGGCGAAGCCGAGCGACAGGGCGGGCATGAATATCGCGTCGGCGGTGGTCAGCAGCTCGCCGACCAGCCGGTCGAGCTCGGCCTCGTTGACGGCGGCCGACTGTCCGAGCAGGAAGACGTCCCCGTCGGCGTCGAGCGCGAACCACACCGCGCGTGAACGGGCGTTCCGCGAAAGCAGGAGCCGGTACGCCTCGGACTGGTTCTCCCGCGGCGCTCTCATGAAGAACGACTCGAGCCGGACACCGTCCGCGCGGAGCGCGAGGCCGACCGGAATGCGGTGCTTGTTCTCGCCCGACAGCACAAACGAGAACTGGTTCCCGGCCCGCACGAATTCGATTCCGCGGTCCGTCAGGAAATGCTCGACGACGGCCCCGGCATCGCCGGTCACGTTCCGCTCCGCGAAGCAAACTCGTCCGCGGTGATGCTCATCACCAGATGGTCCACGTAGCGGCCCTCGATCCAAGACCGATCGCGCAGCCTCGCGTCCTCGCTGAACCCGATCCGCTCGTACAGATGAATCGCACGCTCGTTGTGGGCCAGCGTCCACAGCTGCACGAGCCTCAGGTTGAGCGTGCCGAACGCGTAACGAAGGGCGAGCTCGATCGCGGCACGGCCGTTGCCGGATCCCCATGCGGCCTTCTCTCCGATGAACACATACAGCGAAGCCGTCCGGTCCCGGTGACGGAACCCGTTCAGCCCGATGCGTCCGATCGGGGTCCCGCCGGCCTCGATGATGAACGGGATGCCCTTGCGGGCCGCGTTCTCCTCGGAGGCGACGATGTCGGCGGCGGAAAAAGGCCGCTCGTAGTCCATCAGCGAAAAGATCTCGGGATCGTTCTGCCAGCGCTGGATCAGCGGGTAGTCGGCGGGCTCCACCCGGCGGATCATGACGGGAAGATCGCTCATGAGGACATTCTAGGTCGGAGCGGCCAGCAGCGGCGTGGAGCGATCGCTCAGGTGATCGGGCCGGCGTTCAGGGAGCCGGGCCGGCGTTCAGGGAGCCGGGCTGGCGATCTCGGCCGGCATCAGCACGTCCTCGTAGACGTCGAGCATCGCCGCCGCCGCGCGGCGCCAATCCAGCCCGCGTGCCCGCCTGGCTGCCGCCGCCCCCATGGTGGATCGGAGCGGGCGATCGTCGAGCAGCCGTTCGAGCGCCCGTGCATAGGCAGCCGGCTCGGAGCCGGGAACGAGCAGACCCGTGGTTCCGTTGCGAACGGCTGCACGCAGCCCGCCCGTGTCGGTCGCGACGACCGGCGTGCCGCAGGCCTGCGCTTCCAGTGCGACGAGCCCGAACGACTCCGTCATCGACGGCATCACGACCACGTCGGCGGCACGGTAGTAGTCGGGAAGCATGACGTGGGCCACCGGATCGCGAACCTCCACGTTCGCCCCGACGCCGAGGGAGACCGCAAGCTCGCGCAGCGACTGCGCGGAGACGCCTCCACGCCCGCTCGGCCCGCCGACGACGACCAGCGTGACGTCGCGGGCGAGATCCTCGCGCCGTCTCAGAAGCTCGGCGACCGCTCGAACGGCGAGATCCGGCCGCTTGAGCGGCTGCAGGCGGCCGACGAAGAGCACCACTTTGCGGCCGGCGAGGCCGAGGGATGCCTTGGCCGCGTCGGGCACGCCCGGCCGGAACCGGTCGGTGTCCACGCCCGGCGACACGACGCGAATCCGCTCGGGGCATGCGCCGTAGAGCGATATCAGATCCGCCGCTTCGATCTCGGTCGGAGCGATCAGGCAGTCGGCCGTCTGCACGATCTTCTCCTCGCCCCGGATCCGCAGCGGCGGCTCGGGAGCGTCGCCCGGAGCGAGCGCGCGGTTCTTCACCGCGCCGAGCGTGTGGAAAGAGTGGATGAGCGGCACGTTGAGCCGGTCCCGCGCGAGCCGCCCGGCCCATCCGCTGAGCCAGTAGTGGCTGTGAACCAGGTCGTAGAGCGGCCCGTCGATACCGAGCCTGGCCGCTTCCTCCGCCTCGAAGCGCAGCAAGCCGCACAGGAACGGCCACAGGTAGTCGGGCAGCCGTTCCTTCTCGATCGGCTCGACCGGGCCGGCCTCGAGGTGAACGACGCGCACGCCGGGATCGACGCTGTCGATGTGCTGCTCGGGGCCGGACGCCCGCGTGAACAGGTCAACCTGCACGCCGAGCTCGGCCAAGCGGGAGGCCATCGACCGAACGGCGACGTTCATGCCGCCGGAGTCGCCCGTGCCGGGCTGATCCAGGGGACACGTGTGCATGCTGATGACGGCGACGCGCTCGATGCGCGGCGCGGCTTCACCAGTGTGACGCATGCTCACCTCCTCGCCGGAAACGTCCGGGCCGGTTCGATCATTCCCTCGACGACGATCCGCGCTCCGCGGAATCGGCAAGAAGCCGGACGACGCGGCGGTCAACGGCACCGAAGCGGTACTTGTAGTCCTCGGCACCCCGCAGGAAGTCGAAGGTCTCGCAGCCTTCCTCGGCCGCCAAACGAATCGTCTCGGCGACGAGAACCATACCGGGAGCGAGCTCCCGCTTGCCGAAGTCGTATGCCGAGTTGTACAGCTCCCAGCGCGTTCCGTCGGAGAATCCGTAGAGCATCGCCGACGGCGCTGCGTCCATCTCCAGAATCGTCAGGCGCAAGCGGCCTGCGCGCTGCATGGTATGCGCCAAGCGCCGGAAGTACGCCTCCATGTCCTGGTGCATGAACTTGCCCTTGGGCCCGGCGGCCGAACGGTGGAGCGCGAAGAACGCGTCAAGATCCGCGTCGAGTGACTCGGCCGTCGAGGAACGGAACGTGACCGCCGCCGCGTCCGCGAGACGGCGGGCCTTGCGCCGGATCTCGTGCCGCTGCTTTCCGGTGAGCGACGCGAGATACTCGTCGTAGGAGCCGCCGATGGCGACGATGGGACATACGTCCTCCGGCTCCTCGGCCGGAAAGAGGTTCGCGGCCTTGGCCGCCGATGCGATCGCCTCGGGCCAGCCCGAGTCCGCCGGAAGGCCGGCGAGCGACAGCCGCGTGAAGCCCTCGAG
>DATLFO010000245.1:0-2030 GCA_035541035.1 Actinomycetota bacterium | reverse complement strand
AGCCTGGCGTTCGCGATCGCCGCGCGGCCGCGTGCCTCGAGCGCCGCGCGCCCGCCGGCCTCGTTCAGCGCCTTGTCCACCTTGCCATCCACGCGGCTGACAAAGAAGCTCGCCACGCTGGCGACGCGCGAGAGGTCCTCGCCGCGCTCGTGACGCTGACGGAGCCCGGCGATGTACGCCCGCGCGACCTCTCGATAGACGTCGACGCTGAACATCAGGGTGACGTTGACGTTGATGCCGTCGGCGATCGCCGCCTGGACGGCCGGGATGCCGGCCGGCGTCGCGGGAATCTTGATCATGACGTTGGGACGGCCGAGCTTCGCCCACAGCTCACGGGCTCGGGCCAGGGTGGCCTCCGTGTCCTCGGCCAGGTTGGGCTCGACCTCGATGCTGGCGAAGCCATCGGTTCCGTTCGCGTCGTCGTACACCCGACGAAGCACATCCGCGGCGTCACCCACATCGGACGTGGCGATCTGCTCGTAGATCTCGTGGGCATCGTCGCCGGCCTCGATCTCGCGGCGGATCAGCTCGTCGTACTGCCCGGTCGCGACCGCCTTGGCGAAGATGGTCGGGTTGCTGGTCAGGCCGCGAATACCGTCCTCGATCATCTCGTCGAGCTTGCCGCTCTCGATGAGCTCACGATCGATGAAGTCGATCCACGGGCTCTGGCCCTGCTCCGCGTGAAGCCGATGCAGCGCGCTGCTCTCATCCGCCTTGCGAGTAACCTGTTCCGCCTCGCGGTGCTGATCCACAGCCTTGTCCTCGTCCCGGTCCCGCTCTGCTCCTGTCATCTCAAGGTTCTCCCGAAGCTACTCGCGCCGACCGGAGCCGACTTGGTTGGTGTCCTGAGCGCCGGTGCGCGTCACCAGTTCGCGCGCAGCCGCCGCGATGCAGTCCGCATCGATCCCCGCGGCGTGGAGCATCTCTGCGGGCTTGCCGGATCCAGGCATGCCGGCAACGGCCAGCTTCACCACCACCGGGTGGGGCTGCTCCTCGGCCAGGGCGGAGAGCACCGCATCCCCGATGCCACCCTCCGGCCAGTGGTCCTCGACCGTGATGATGGCGCCGGTCTCGCGTCCGGCGCTGCGGATCGCCTCGACGTCGATCGGCTTGACGCTGTACAGGTCGACGACCCGCGCATTGATGCCCTCATCGGCCAGCAGATCCGCCGCCTTGATGGCTTCGTGGAGCGTGATCCCGGCCCCGATCAGGGTCAGCGCGTCGTCATCGGACGAGCGGACGACCCGCGATCCGCCGATCTCGAAGGCCTCGCCGGGCTCGTAGAGGATCGGCGTCTTCTCTCGCGTCGTGCGCATGAACACGATGCCTTCGCGCTCCGCCATCTGCGGCACCAGGGCCGCGGCCTGGTTGGCGTCGCTGGGATACAGCACCGTCGAGCCGTGCACCGCGCGATAGCTGGCAAGGTCCTCGAGCGCCATCTGCGAGGCCCCATCCTCGCCGATGCTGACGCCGGCATGCGACCCCGCCACGTTGATGTCGGCTCGGCTGATGGCCGCCATCCGCACGAAGTCGTAGGCGCGTGCGAGGAACGCCGCGAAGGTCGCCGCATACGGCTTCCATCCCCGCACCTGCAGGCCCACGGCGTAGGCGATCATCTGCTGCTCAGCGATGTACGACTGCACGAAGCGATCGGGGAGCGCCTTGCCGAAGTCCTCGGTGTAGGTGCTGTTGCCGACCTCCCCGTCGATGGCGACGATGCGCCCATCGGCCTTTCCGAGCGCCACGAGCGCGTCGCCAAAGGCCTTGCGCGTCGCCTCCTTCGTCCCGAGCTCGTAGGCCGGAAGGTTGAGCGGCTCGGTCGGGAAGACGTGCGGCTCAGCCGCGAACTCTGGCCTGGGGACCTCGACCCGGATGTCGCGCATCCCGCCGAGCTCCTCGATCGCGGCGGCTTCGTCATCAAGCGGCTTGCCGTGCTTTCCGGGCAGGTTCTCGACGGCCTTCACGCCGTGGCCCTTCTCCGTGCGGGCGATGATCACCGTCGGACAGACCGGCCCGACGATGCACGAGTG
>DATLFO010000244.1:0-7337 GCA_035541035.1 Actinomycetota bacterium | reverse complement strand
CATGGACCCGTCGTACGACTACACGACCTTCAACGAGGTCGTCCGGTCGGTCGCCGACGCCTACGAGCAGGCCGGCGTCACCGACCCGCGGGCCGAGATCGCCATGGCCGAGGTGCACGACTGCTTCACGCCGACCGAGCTGGTGCTGATGGAGGACCTGGGATTCGCCGAGCGCGGGTTCGGCTGGAAAGAGGTGCTCGCGGGGACCTTCGACCTCGACGGTGAGCTGCCCGTCAACCCCGACGGCGGGCTGAAGGCGTTCGGGCATCCGATCGGCGCGAGCGGGCTGCGGATGCTGTTCGAGTGCTGGCTGCAGCTTCGCGGCGAGGCGCCGCCCGAGCGCACCATCGCCTCGATCACGGCCGGCCGCAAGCTGGCCTTGACGCACAACCTGGGCGGCGGTCCCGGCGAATGCGTCAGCTTCGTCGGCGTCTTCGGCAGCGAACCGAGCGCGTAGCGCCGGTGCTGTGTGAATCCGGTGACAGGATCGGGCACCGAATTCACACAGCAACTTCGAAGGGACCTCCTCCGGGTCCGGTTTGAGCGGGCCGAGTGCGGCTTTCTATACTCGGCCGGGCCGGGTGGCTCGAGCCGAAAGGACGCTTCCGATGACGACCGACATCTATGAGATCGGCGATATCCCGCCGCTGGGTGAAGTGCCGCGCCGCATGTACGCGCAGCTGATTCGCCCCGAGCGGTTCGGCGAGCCCGAGAAGGCGTTCGCGGTCGAGGAGCTCGACATCCCCGACGTCGGGCCCGGTGAGACCCTGGTTCTCGTGATGGCGGCCGGCATCAACTACAACAACGTCTGGGCCGCGCGCGGCGTGCCGATCGACGTGCTGAAGGTCCACGGCAAGTTCGGCGAGCCCACCGACTTCCACATCGGCGGCTCGGACGCCAGCGGCATCGTCTACAAGGTCGGCGAGGGCGTCACCAACGTCAAGGTCGGCGATCGCGTCGTCATCCACTGCGGCATGTGGGACGCCGACGATCCGGTCGCCACGTCCGGTGGTGATCCGATGTTCGGCAACTCGTTCCGCATCTGGGGCTACGAGACCAACTGGGGCTCGTTCGCGCAGTTCACCAAGGTGCAGGCGCATCAGTGCATGCCCAAGGCCCCGCACCTGACGTGGGAAGCGGCGGCGGCACCGACGCTGGTGGGCGCGACCGCCTACCGCATGCTCCACGGCTGGCCGCCGAACGTGGTTCGCGAAGGCGACCCGATCCTGATCTGGGGCGGAGCCGGCGGGCTCGGCTCGATGGCGATCCAGATCGCGGCCGCAGCGGGCGCGCGGCCGGTTGCGGTCGTGTCCAGCGAGGAGAAGGGCGAGTTCTGCAAGCGGCTCGGCGCGGTCGGCTACATCAACCGCAAGGACTTCGATCACTGGGGCATGCTCCCGCACTGGACCGACACCGAGGCCTACGCGAAGTGGATGGCGGGTGCGAAAGCGTTCGGCAAGAAGTGGTGGGAGGTGCTCGGCTCGAAGGATGCGCCCAAGATCGTCTTCGAGCATCCCGGCGAGGACACCGTCCCGACCGGCATCTTCCTGTGCGACACCGGCGGCATGGTCGTGGTGTGCGCGGGAACGACCGGCTACAACGCGGTCGTGGACCTTCGCTACCTGTGGATGCGGCAGAAGCGCTTCCAAGGCTCGCACTTCGCCAACGACGAGCAGTCCTACGCCTTCAACCAGCTCGTGCTCGACGGCAAGATCGACCCGTGCCTGTCGAAGACGTTCTCGTTCGAGGAGATCGGCACGAGCCATCAGCTGATGTTCGAGAACAAGCATCCCGAAGGGAACATGGCCGCGCTGGTGTCGGCGAAGACCACCGGGATGCGGGACCTCGACTAAAGCGGCCTGACCGTCGTCTTCAGGGTGGCCGGATAGGTGGCCGTCCAGTAGGCGAACATCATCGCGTCGTCGGAGACGTTGCGCACGCGAAGGTGGACGACGATCGAACGGTCGGCGGGCACCGCGGCAGTGATCGTGCCGAAGTCGAAGGTCAGTTTCCTCCATGAGCCGTCGTTGCTCCAGAACGAGCCGGCGACGTTCTTGGTCGCGATGGTGATGCACGACGGATAGGTGCCGCAATGCATCAGCGTCGCGTCCACGCTCGCGAACTCCGCGGCTTCGAACCGGTCCATCGCGGCCCAGATCCACATGGTCGTGGACCCGCTGATTTGGAATCCGCCGGGGGCGTGCCAAATCTGATAGGTGGCGGGATCGGCCTCGGTCGGGACCGCTTCGGCGCGCTCCAGCTTCAACCCGGGAAGCGAATCCCGGCCGACGTCGTAGTTGTAGAGCGGCTGTGAGGGTGGCGACGCGGACACCAGCGGGAGGCTCGATGACGGTGCCACGTCGCCTGGTCCGGACGAGCTCAGCAACAGTTTCTTCTCCTGGGGGGACGGGGAGGGGCTCGGCCTGGGAGTCGTCGTGGGCGTGGGAGAGCTTTGTGGCTCGACCAATTCTGCCGGCTCATCGTGACCGGGCGGGCCTTCGGGCTTGGCGCTCTCATCGCTCTTCGGGTTCGGGTCCGGGCCCTTGCGGGTCCGTCCCGGCGGCTCGGCTTGACCCCCCGGCGTGCGGGGCTGCTTCGGCGATCCGGCGGACGACGCCGGTTGCGCGGCCGATTGCTCGGCCGCGAGCGAGGTTTTCGGGGCGGGTCTCGCCAGGTCGGAGGGCGCGACGATGCCAAAGCCTGCGACGCCGCCGAGCGATCCGACCGTGACCGCGGCGCCGGCCGTCTTTGCCGTGACCGCCTCCATGGTGCGCGAGACGAACGGGATTTGCGTGATCCACGACACCGGCCCGATCGCCCAGCGGAGCCGCCGGATCGAGATGTTCATGAACGCGCGAACGACGGCGGGGTCGAAGTGGGTTCCCGCGCATGCCGCCAGCTCGCGGCGACCTTCGGCCGGGCTCACGGGCTTCTTGTAGGGACGGGACGCGGTCATCGTGTCGTACGCGTCCGCGACGGCGACGATCCGCGCGCCGAGCGAGATCTCATCGCCGGCGACGTTGTTCGGATAGCCCGTGCCGTCGTACTTCTCGTGATGGTCCATGATGGCACCCATCCACGGGCCGAAGAATCCGTCCAGCGGAGCGAGCAGTCGGACCCCGTCGATCGGATGGCGCTTGATCTCCGCCCATTCCCGCTCGTCGAGCCGGTCCGGCTTGTTGAGCGTCTCGGTGCGTACGCGCAGCTTTCCAATGTCGTGGAGTAACGCCGCCCACCGCAGCAGGTTGCGATCGTCGGCTCCCAGATCCATCTCGGCCGCGATCAGGTCGGCGAACATGCGCACGCGTTCGGAGTGGCCGCGGGTTCTCCGGTCGTGGGTGGACAGGGCGGTGACGAGCGTCAGGATCGTCTCGGCCGCACGCTGCGGATCGGCGTCCAGCCCTTCCCTCCACGCGCGAACGACCTCGGCTTCGATGTCCTCCTTCGACGACGCCGATCGTCGTGCGACCCGCGAGCGAGACGGTGCCTTGCCGGGAAAGACCAGCGAGAGCCGGTAGAGGGCGACCAGCGGCAGTGCGCGACGGGCGATGCGCTCGGTCGCATAGACGACGACGGTCGAGGCGGAGAAGAGCCCGATCCACCACAGCACGGCGCCGGCGCCCGGCGGCATCGGGATTAGACGGCTGATCGCGGAGCCGGTCGCCACCGACGCCGCGATCGGGACGGCGACGATCGTGATCTGCAGCGCCAGCGCGAGCCTCGGACGGGCCGACCACTGCCTCTCGGCATGCTTCATGTCTCCAGGATCGGAGCCGCGCCGGGTGAGCCATATAGGCATCCGACGCTAAACGTTTCGGTGAATCGGATCCCGGGCTACTCGACCCGGACCGGGACCTTCGTCCCGCATGGGACCTTCGCCGGCGGCGACGCGGCTCCTTCACGAGCGGGACTTCTTCGCGCCCGGCAGGCGAACCTTCGCGCGCACCACCTTGAAGTCGCGCGCGTCGAGGAAGCCCGACATCAGCGCGGCCTCCGACTGGATCGCGGCCCACATCTTCGGGCCGGGATCGTCGAACAGGCCGATGCGCATCTCGACCGCGCCCGCTTTCGTCTGCTGAAGATCCCACAAGCCGCCGACTTCGCCTTCGATCAGCACGACGTTGCCGGAGTTTCCGTTCTTGTCGTACATCGCGGCGAGCACGCGCTCGTCGTCGGCGAATCGCCGGCGCGACTCGCCGATGTAGCCCATGGTGTACGGATCCATCGCCGGCAGCAGGTTCACGCGTCCGGCGACCGGCCGTGCCAGATCCAGCGCACGCGCGTCCTTGCGCCACATCTTCATCCCGTAGCCGACGTCGGCCAGATCGTGCGCACCGAGCGCCTCGTCGGCGAGTTCGATGTCGAGGCCGGTCCACCAGGCGAAATCGTGGACGGTCGCGGGGCCGTAGGTCGTGATGTACTCGCCGGCGAGCCAGATGAGCGCGTCATCCGGCTCGGCGGGCGGCATCGTATGACCGAGCCAGCCGCGCGTCGCGACGTAGCGGAAGTCGTTGCTCCAGACGGACTCGGCCCGCATCCGCAGCAGCTGCCCGTCGAGGGTCATCTGCCGCAGCAGCGGCACGAAGCGCTCGGGTGCGCCCTTGACCCCGCGGCGAAGCTCCTCGGCGGTCCTGGGTTCGCGCGCCGCGCGAAGCACGTCGCCCCGGATCAGGCGCATCGCCGGATCGGCCGTGCCGTTCTTGCGGGGCGAGCCGAGCCGGCACGCGTGATAGACCAGATGCGCGGTCTCGCCGTGCAAGATGTGCGGCTGGCGGCGCATCGCCGGCAGCCGCAGCGCCACCCGCCCCTCGATCGCGCCCTCGTACATGCCTTGCATCAGGCGCGGCACCCGCGCGAGAAGCGACAGCGGCGCCGACGGATGCACGCCGGGAATGCCGACGACCGACCGGAGGCAGTCGTCGATGCCGCGGCAGGACCGATCCAGCCGCTGGCGCCGCCACGACCACCAGCGTGTGAGCGCGACGATCTGCTCGTCCACTCAGACCTTGATGATCAGCGCGTCGCCCTGACCGCCGCCGCCGCACAGCGCAGCCGCGCCGGTGCCGCCGCCGCGACGCTTGAGCTCGAAGGCCAGCGTCAGGATCAGGCGCGCGCCGCTCATGCCGATCGGATGTCCGAGTGCGACGGCGCCGCCGTTGACGTTGACCTTGTCGTCGCTCACGCCCAAATCGTTGCCCGAGGCGAGCGCGACGGCCGAGAACGCTTCGTTCATCTCGTACAAGTCCAGGCCCGCGGGGTCCAGGCCGGCTTTGGAGGCCGCGGCCTTGATCGCGTTCGACGGCTGCATGTGCAGCGACGCGTCCGGGCCCGCGACCTGTCCGTGCGCGACGATCGTCGCCAGCGGCGTCAGGCCCAGCGATGCGGCTTTCTCTTCGCTCATCACGATCATCGCGGCGCCGCCGTCGCTGATCTGCGAGGCACTTCCGGCGGTGATGGTGCCGTCTTTCTGGAACGCGGGCGCAAGCTTCGCGAGCGACTCGACGGTGGTGCCGGGACGGATGCCTTCGTCTTCTTCGACCAGGATCGGGTCGCCCTTGCGTTGCGGCACCGCGACCGGGACGATCTCTTCGGCCAGGCGACCCGCCTTGGTCGCGTCGGCGGCGCGCTCGTGGCTGCGCGCGGCCCACTCGTCCTGCTCGGCGCGGCCGATGCCCAGCTTCTTGTTGACGTCGTCGGACGAGTCGCCCATGTGCTTGTTGTCGAAAGCGCACCACAGGCCGTCGTGAATCATCGAGTCCACCAGCTTCGCGTCGCCCATGCGGGCGCCCTGGCGGGCTTTGGGCATCACGTAGGGCGCGTTGGTCATCGACTCCATGCCGCCGGCCACGACGATCTCGGCTTCGCCGGCGCGAATCAGCGTGTCGGCCAGGTGCACCGCGTTCAGCCCCGACAGGCAGACCTTGTTGATCGTGATCGCCGGGGTGTTCATCGGCACGCCGCCCTTGGTGGCCGCTTGGCGGGCGGTGATCTGACCCTGGCCGCCTTGCAGGACCTGGCCCATGACGACGTAGTCGATCTGCTCGCCGCTCATGCCCGCGCGTTTGAGCGCCTCGGCGATGGCAAAGCCGCCGAGGTCCATCGCCGTGAAGCCGGAGAAGGCACCCAGGAACTTGCCGATCGGAGTGCGGGCACCGGAAACGATCACGCTGGCCATGGAAATCCTCCTTGAAAGACGATCCATCCATTGTATCCGCGTCCGCTTTGCGAAATCATGCCGCGTTGCGGGCATTGATCTCGGACGGTGCGACGCGGCCTTCCGGTTCGCTCGTTGAGCAGGGTGATGAAACGAATGATCGTCGCCGTGGCGATTCTCGCCTCGGTGCTTCCTCGCGGAGCAACGGCCGCGTCCTCGCCGTGGGCGCCTGTGTCGATGACCTCCTATTCGGCCAAGCTGGTCTGTCAGCAGGCCGGTCAGGGACCGGTCCGCCTGGCCGGGCCGTGGCGAGTCCCCGATCGACGGACCCTGCTGTGGGGCGCCGAGTTTCCCTACGAGTTTCACGGTGGACTCCGCGGGGACAATTGCGCGCTGTTGCTGGGCCCGGCGGCCGCGGTCGCGCGGTCGACGATGATCGATGTGCCTGCTCACTCGGGGGCCACGCCGTTCAAAGCATTCGTCGAGTGCTGGCACAGTGTGCCCCGCCGGTCCGAAGAGAATCCCATGGGCACCTACAACTTGTTCCGTCGCTATCCCGTGCCGGCCGCGGGGGTGATCGTCGCCCGGTTCCAGATCGGTCAGGGCGATCTGTGCCGCATCAGTGCCGGACCCGATGCAGCGTGGCCGTGGTACATGTTCCCCGGACCGATGTACGGAAGCTATGGAGGCGTCGGTTCACCGCCGTCGGACTTCGTTGCCCGAGACGTCTTCAAGTGCATGCCCGACGGATCGGCTTCGCATTGCCTGTTCCGTATCCGAACGACACCGCATACGCGAGCGCGGTTTTTGTGGGACTCGTCTTTCACGGGACGGTTGCGAATGAGCGAGCGGAGCGGCCCATGGACGAGGGTCACGGAATGCGACGTGTTGAATGGATTCGAAGTGCACTGCGCTGAGACGGTTTCGCCACAGCGACGTCCCACGGGTGGCATCACGATCGTCGCGGGCGAGGCCGTCGCGCGTGCGTGGGGAACGTGGACGGTCGGGGCCGATTCCCGGCCCGTCTGGCCGGCCTGATCGCCGGCCGCGCCTCCGGATAGAATTGGCGCCATGTTCGATCGAGTTGATCATGTGGGGATCGCCGTGTCCGACCTGGAGGCCGCGATCGCGTTCTACAAGCGGGCGTTCGGCGTCGAGCCGTCGCACCGAGAGACGGTAGAAG
>DATLFO010000243.1:0-14039 GCA_035541035.1 Actinomycetota bacterium | reverse complement strand
CTTTCGGATAGTCTCGGTTTTGGCCGAGGCGCGGCCCCGTTTGACCATCTTGTCCTTCATGCGCCGCACCTGACGCTCGATCTTGTCCACGACTTGATCCACCGCGCTCGCCGGGTCTGCTCCTTTTCCGACGGCCCGAAGGACGTGGTTCTTTGCGGACAGGGTCACTTCGACCACGTGCTTATTGGCTACGCGAGGGTTGTGCTCCTCGGAGAACTCGATCTCGATCTTGTCGATCCGGTCGAAGAAGCGACGAACCTTCTCGACCTTTTCGGTCGCCATCTTCTTGAGGGCTGCGGGGACTCGCGTGTGTCGCGCTTTGACGATCACCTGCATCGCGTGGCCTCCATCGTCGGCGTCGGTCCGGCTTCGCGGTCGTGGACGGTGCTCGAGGTTCCGTCCGGCCGACCTGGTCTTTGCCCCCACACTCGCCTGCCGGGAGCGTCGCTACGCGCGGCCCGATGCGGATGACGCCGCACCCCCGGATCCTCGACGGATCCGGGCCGCACCCACTGGAACTCCTCTCGCGACGGACTCGGCGAGCCCGCCGCGGCAGGGCTTACTCCTAAGCGGCACCATGCTCGGCGGCCACCGGCCACCTTACGTGGGTCGTTTCGCCTGCCACTGGCATCGACTAAGCCGGCTTTCGCCGGCCGCAACCACGGACCCGAACGGAACCTCAAGGACTGCGATTCTACGATAGCGACGGCCGGGGGCGTCTACAGCGCGCGAGCAAACGTCACCACATCGACACGCGACGCGCCGCCGGCCTTGAGCGCCCCGGCGCAAGCCGACGCGGTGGTTCCGGTGGTCAAGACGTCGTCAACCAGCAACACCCGCGGCGGCACGGGAGCGGCGATCGCGAAGACTCCCTCGAGGGCGCGCCGCCGGGCGGCGCGGGCGAGGCCGGCCAGATCCGGTGTCTCGCGCGTTTTGACCAGCAGAGGCCGGGCCGCCACCGCGAGCGAGCGGGCCAGCGGACGCGCGAGCAGCTCGGCGGGGTTGCGTCCGCGCGCGCGCAACGCGGCGCGACCCGAAGGAACCCATGTGCAGACGGTGTCGCCGGCGGCGCCGATGCCCGCGCGCCGCGCGGCGCCGGTCATCCGGGCCGCGAGCGCGGCCGCGACGCGATGCTCGCCCGCGGCCTTGAATCGCATCAACGCATCGCGCGCCGCACCCGCATAGATCGCGGCCGACGCAGCCCGGTCGAAGGCAAGCCCCCGGCCGGCGCACCCGCGGCACAACGGCAGCGCGCATCGAAGGCACGCATCCCCAATCCAGGGTGCGCCGGCGTCGCACGCCGCGCACAGCGGCGCCCGGCCGTGCGCGTCGCACGCGGCGCACACGCGCGGATACAAAAGATCCAGCAGCGGCATGACGCGAGCATGCGCGCCCCGCCGGATGCGTTCAAGGACGCGGCGGCCGGATCGAGGGGTGCGCGGCTATTGGGCGAGCAGCCGCTTGAGGCTGGTTCGATACGGCCGCATCGCAACCCCGCGTTCGGTGACGATCGCGCTGATCAACCGCGAGGGGGTGACGTCGAAAGCCGGGTTGCGGGCGCCCGACCCGGGCGGCGCGACGCGCCGGCCGAGCACGGAAACCACCTCGCGCCCGTCGCGCTCCTCGACCTCGACGGCCGCGCCGTCGGGCGTGGACGGATCGATCGTGGACATCGGGGCCACGACGATGAACGGGACCTGCGACTCGGTTGCGGCAAGGGCGAGCGAGTACGTGCCGATCTTGTTCGCCACGTCGCCGTTGGCGGCGATGCGGTCCGCACCGACGAGAACGAGATCGACTTCGCCGCGCGCGATCAGCGCCGGGCCCGCGCCGTCGGGCACGATCGCGTGCGGGATCTGCAGGCGGCCGAGCTCCCACGCGGTCAGCCGCGCGCCTTGCAGCAGCGGCCGGGTCTCGCCGGCGAGCACGTGGATGTCCTTACCGGACTCGTGCGCGAGCCGGATCACGCCGAGCGCGGTCCCGTAGCCGCCGGTACACAGCGAACCGGTGTTGCAGTGCGTCATGATCCGCGCTCCGCCGCGAACGAACCGCTGGCCCGTCTCGGCCATGGCCATGCATGCGGCGGCGTCCTCGGATGCGATCGCGGCCGCTTCCTCTTCGAGCGCCTTCACAATCGTCGCGGGCGGCGCGCCGGCCGCCGCTTCGAGCCGCGCGCGTCCCAGGCTTCGCTCGATCGCCCATCCGAGGTTGACCGCCGTCGGGCGGGTCGCGGCGAGGCGCTCGCCGGCGCGTTGCGCCGCCGCCATCACGGCGTTGCGCGTCGCGCCGCGCTTGGAGCCCGCCCGGCGAGCGGCCTGCGCCACGCCCCAAGCGCCCGCGATGCCGAGCATCGGCGCGCCGCGGATCCGCAGCTTGAGGATCGCCTCGGCGAGCTGGCCGGTCGTGGTGATCTTGCGCACGACGGTCTTGGCGGGAAGGGCGGTCTGGTCGATCGCATAGATCGCGCCCTCGTCGTAGCGAAGCGCATCGGCCATCGGCGATGCAGCGGGCTCGGTCACGGCAGCGAGTGTACCGGTGTTCAGAGGCGCACGATCGGGGGTTTCGCGATCGCGCGACGGTTTCGTGCACGGCGGCCGGCCCCCCGAAGCAACCATCCCGCCGCTCCCGCGAGCGCGCCCGGCACGATCGCGTAGGCGGTCAGCCGGAACACGTCCGCCGCGATCACCGCCGCCGGGTTGCGGTCGACCCACAGAACCCGGACCGAGAACCGAACACCCGCATAAGCCACGAGCAAGCCCAGCGATGCGGCGGCCGCACCCGCGATCATCGCGCCGCGCCGGCGCCCGCCGCGCCGCATCACACCCGTCACCAGCCCCGCGAGCGCGGCCGCGATGACGGGCCGCGGCCACGGGTTGAACAAGGCCAGGTTCAGCAGCAGCACCCGGGGGATCGCGATCGCGGCCGCGATCGCGCCGGCGAGCGTGCCCGCCACGACGCCGCGCAGCGGCCGCTCGTCGCGCACCGGCGCGCGGGACGGCCGGCGATGGCCGTTCTGAGAGGGAGCGGGGACACCGGGATAGCTCGATGCGGGTTCGTCGGGCACGCGGCTGCCTTCCGGTCTGGATCGGACGGTCCGACTCTACCGCCGGGCGGGGCTTAGGGGCAGGCGCCGTCGGCGCGGAACGAGCGCTCGCCGCCGGCGGCGATGCGTTGCATCGCCACACCCGAGACATCACCGCGGAAGCAGGGCGTCTGCGTGAACACCGCGACGACGGATCCTCCGCCCGCGGCGACGAGCGCGCCGAGCGACTCAGGGCCGAACGAGTCCGCGAGCGGACGACGGTGCGCCGGATAGGTCTCCTCCCCGCCGGAGGTAACGCGGTAGATCGACAGGTCGGGGTCGAGCGCGGCGCCCGCGAACGGGATGGCGGCATGCTCCCAGGCGACGACGGCGGCGCCGACGGCCGCGTCGATCGTCAGGCCGCGCACGCCGTTGTCGACGACGGCGACGTGACGGGTCCAGTGCATCGCGCCCGTCGAGGCCACGAACGACACGTTGAGCACGTCGGTCGGCGACGGAAGCGTCCGAAGACGCCGCGTCCAGGCGACGAAAACCTCGCCCCCGGATGCGCCGACCGCGCTGACGGTCCCCTCGGTCGCCGGGATCGTCACGACCTGATCCCAGACCGGGATGCCGTCGGAGGAATAGTCGTGCACCCACACCAGGCCGGCCGCGTCCCACGACACCACGACGCCGCCGCGCCCGTCCGGCGCGAGCCGCGGCGTGATCGAAGAGTCGGATGAGCCGGCGACCTCGGCCGGCGCCGCCCAGAGCGCTCCGGCGGCCGTCAGGTGCTGCAGCCGCAGGGCGAACTGCGTCTCGCTCAGCGCCGCGCGCCACGCGAGGTACGCGCCGCCGGCGCCGTCGCCGATCGCGACGGGAAGGGACTCGGCATCCGGCGAGGTGGTGACCTGAAGGCGCGGGCGAAGCGCGCCGGCCGCGTCGACGCCGTCGGCGAAGATCTCTCCCGACTGCGACACGATCCACGCGCCGCCGTCGCCGCCCGCGACCAGCGCACCCGACGGGAAGCGCGCCTGCCAGGTGGTGGCGCCGGAGTGAAGGATGCGGCCCACGGTCATCACCGCGGAGTCCGGATGGTGGACCGCGACGATCGCTCCCCCGCTGCCGTCGGCGGCGAGCTGGATTCCGGACGCGTCGGGAAACTCGATTCCTTGGTCCCACACAGGGCTGCCGAGCGCGTCGTAGCGGTTGACCACCGCGACGCCGTCGGTCGCGTCGCGCGAGGACACGATCACGCCGCCGGCCCCGTCGGTGACGGCCGCAGGCGCGGTGCGCCCGGGAGCGATCAGCTTGCCGCCGGCCCTGGACCCGAAGGCGGCCGCGGTCGCGGCAGGCGAAGCCGCCAAGGCCGCGGCCGTGACCGCGGCGAGAGCGAGCGCGAACGCGCGAAGGGAGGCCCGGCGCATCGCAAGCGAGAACGAGGCCGGCCCGCCACGGTTTCACTTCTTCCGGAATACCGCCCGAAATGACTAGGCCCGCACCGGTCCGTCCCGGCCCGGGGCGGGAACGCGAGCGGCGGCGCCCAGGCCCTGCCTCGGCGCCGCCGCCTGCTTCCGGCTGCTCGCCTCGCTAGCCCACCGCGTACCGGTCGGTGGCGACGCTCGTGCCACGTGAGGCCGCACTGCGCGTTCCCAGCGCGACGATGCGCACGGTACGCCGTCGCAGGAGGTCGCATCGCCGTTGGTGCAGCCGAAAGCCGAGAAATCCGGGGCCAGATCTCCCGTTGAGAAGTTCACCATGCTCTGGAAACGCACGACGACGTCGGTGAGCGAGTCCACCTCGGCGGGCTGCGTGAGCGTGACGCCGAACACCGGGAACTGCGCGCTGTCGCCCTTGACCTTCGACGCCGCGAGCGACGTCGCGGACGCGTTGGCGGCTCGCGCGGTGGTGCTCGTGAGAATGGACAGCCCGGCAAGGACGGCGACACCCAAGAGCCGCCGCGCCGTGCGTCGAGTGGTTTTCCGGGACATGCTTCGACTCCTCCTTCAGGCTCGGGAGATCGGAGCGATGACGGCTTCGGCGTTCCTCCTGAGCCCGGACGACGAACCCGGCCGGCCCCGGCCGGGCATTCGGTGCTCGCCCTGTTCCTCGGAGCCGGTCCCACCTGCTTTAAGGGATGAGGAGGAAAAAAGAGGTCCCGCGTGCCCGATATGGGGCTCGCGGGACCCAATGTCGCGATCAGCGTGGGGCGGTCACGTGCCTTCGCGCCACGACGACAGGTACTTCACCTGCTCCGGGGTGAGCTCGTCGATACGCAGGCCGAGCGTCTGCAGCTTCAGCCGCGCGACCTCCTCGTCGATCTCGCGCGGCACGTCGTAGACGCGCTTCTCGAGCGGAACCTGGCCCTTCGCGAGCCACTCGGCGGTCAGCGCCTGATCGGCGAAGGACATGTCCATCACCGTAGCCGGATGCCCTTCGGCGGCGGCCAGGTTGACCAGCCGTCCCTGCGCGAGCAGGTAGAGGCGCCGGCCGTCGCTCATGCGAAACTCCTCGACGAAGTCGCGGATCTTCTTCGGCTCGTCGGTGGCGAGCGACGCCAGCGCGTTCTTGTCGATCTCGACGTCGAAATGCCCGGTGTTGGCCAGGATTGCGCCGTCCTTCATCATCTCGAAGTGCTCGCCGCGCAGCACGTCCCGGTCGCCGGTGACGGTGATGAACACGTCACCCTCGCGCGCGGCGTCGGCGATCGGCATCACCCGGTAGCCGTCCATCACGGCCTCGAGCGCCTTGACCGGATCCACCTCGGTGACGATGACCTGCGCGCCGAGCCCGCGCGCGCGCATCGACAGGCCCTTGCCGCCGAAGCCGTAGCCGCACACCACGACCGTGCGGCTCGCCCACAGGATGTTCGTCGCGCGCGTGATGCCGTCGAGCGTGGACTGGCCGGTCCCGTAACGGTTGTCGAACATGTGCTTGGTGGGCGTGTCGTTGACGGCGACGATCGGATACATCAGCACGTTCTCGGCGGCCATCTGACGCAGGCGGATCACGCCTGTCGTGGTCTCCTCGGTGCCCGCGAGCACCGCGGCGGCCTTGTCCGGATGCTTGGAGTGAAGGATCGAGACGACGTCGGCGCCGTCGTCCATCGTGATCTGCGGCCCGAAGGCGATCACCGACTCGATGTGCGAATAGTAGGTTTCGTTGTCCTCGCCCTTGATCGCGTAGGTCGGGATGCCGTCCGCGTCGAGCGCGGCGGCGACGTCGTCCTGGGTGGACAGCGGGTTCGAGGCGCACAGAACGGCGTCGGCTCCGCCGGCCACGAGCGCGCGCATCAGGTTCGCGGTTTCGGTCGTGACGTGAAGGCACGCCGCGATCTTGAGGCCGGCGAGCGGCTTCTCCTTGGCGAAGCGGGCGCGAATCTCGCGCAGAACCGGCATCTGCTGGTCGGCCCAGTCGATGCGGATCCGTCCCTTCTCGGCGAGACCTGGGTCGGCAATATGGCCGTTCATCGTCGTCCTTTCATCGGAATTCGAGATGAATCCTAGTGGCCCGCCGCCGCATGCGCAGATCCGGGCAGGTCAGGCCTGCGCGGCCTTGAGCAGGTCGATGGCTTCGATGGGGCTGGGGTCGACGCCGCGAAGCACGGCGTTGTACACGCTGACGAAGTCGGCGAGGATCAGCGACTCGATCAGCCGCTCGGCCGGCGAGGACGACTCGATGGTGACGACCTCGACCGCGCCGACGCTGCGACCGGCGATGTCGAGGGCCGCCGTCAAGCGGGCCTCCTGCGCGGGATGGCCGCCTTCGACGCGCAACGCGAGCAGGATCGCGTCGCGAAGCGCGTCGTGGCCCGCGTGCACACCGACGATGTCGTTGTGGCCGAGCTCTGGCAGCACCGACATGATCGAAGGCAACTTGGCGTTCTCGGCCAGCTGGCACTTCCATCGCATCGCCGCGACCGTCTGTGTGCCCTCGCTCCCCCACACGATCGGAAAGCGGTCGCCGATCGCCGTGGCGATCCGCTTGGCGAGGTTGCGCTCCGCCGGGATCTCGCGTCGCCACGCTTCGACGCTCCGGCGGACCACCTGCCCGCCCATCTCGAGCAACCCGCTGGTGTCGGCGACGCCGGCGCGGCCGATCGCGACCGCGAGCGGCACCACGAGCGAGGGCAGCGCGGCGCGCGGCATGATCCCGGCGGGCAGGTCCGAGTACAGCACCGCGCCGGCCGCGCGCGCTCGCTCGGCCAGCGCGCCGCCGGCGGTGATCGCCACGATGGTCGCGCCCCGCTCCACCGCGGCGTCGAAGCACGCGAGCGTCTCGGAGGTGTTGCCGCTGTAGGACAAGGCCGCCACGAAGGTGCGCTCGCCGACGAAGCCGGGGATCTCGTGGCCACGCACGAGACGGATCGGGATCGGCAGCGCCGGGTCGAGCAGCCCGCGCACCACGTCACCGGCGATGCCGCTGCCCCCCATGCCGCACACCACGGCCGACTCGAAGCGTCCTTCGATCGAGGCGATGCGCTCGGTCGCGCGGCAGGCCGCCTCCCATTGGTCCGGCCAGCCCTCGACCGCGGCGAGCATGCCGGAGGGGTCGACGCGCTCGTAGAGCGCATCGTCGTCGAGCACGCTCAGGGCTTCTCCGCTTCGTCGATGAGCATGATCGGAATGCCGTCGCGCACCGGATACACGTACTTGCAGTCCCCGCGACAGTAGATCTTCTCTTCCGCCTCGACGTATTCGATCTGCCCCTTGCAGTTGGGACAGACCAAGATGTCGAGCAGCACCTGGTCCACCGGCATCGCCGTTCCTCCTATCCGTTCACGATTGAAAGAATCTCGTCGCGCCGCGTCTCGCCCCCGGCCGCATCGCGCGCTTCAACGTTGAGCCGCAGCAGCGGCTCGGTGTTGGACGGCCGGAGGTTGAACCACCAATCGGCGAACTCCACGGTCAGCCCGTCGGACCAGTCCGGCGTCGCATCCGCAAAGGAGGCGGCGACCCGCTCCATCGCGCCCTGCTGGTCGCTCACCTCGATGTTGACCTCGCCCGAGTTCCAGTAGCGCTGCAGCGCGGCGAGCACCTCCGACAGCGGCGCGTTCTCCTCGCTGATCGCCTCGAGCACGTGCAGCGCGGCGACCAACCCGGAGTCGGCCCGCCAGAAGTCGCGGAAGTAGTAGTGGCCGGAGTGCTCGCCGCCGAAGATCGCGCCGGTCTCGGCCATGACCTTCTTGACGAACGAGTGGCCCACGCGTGTGCGGACCGGGGTGCCGCCGTGCTCACGGATCGTCTCGGGCACCACGCGCGAGCAGATGATGTTGTGGATCACGGTCTCGCCGGGGTTCTTGCGAAGGATCGAGCGCGCGACCAGCGCCGCGGTGAGCGATCCCGAGACCGGCTGCGCCTTCTCGTCGACGATGAAGCAGCGATCGGCGTCGCCGTCGAATGCGAGCCCGACGGCGGCGCCGTTGCGCAGCACGGCGTCCTGCAGGTCGCGCAGGTTTTCGGGCTGCAGCGGATCGGCCGGATGGTTGGGAAAGGTGCCGTCGATCTCGAGGTAGAGCGGGATCAGCTCGAAGGGCAGCTGCGCGAACACGCTCGGCACGGTCAGGCCGCCCATGCCGTTCGCCGCGTCGGCCACGACGACGAGCGGCCGCAGCTTGGACACGTCCACGAACGACAGCACGTGCTTGACGTAGTCGTCGAGCATGTCGCGCTGCTCGATGCGGCCGGTCCGGCGCACGGGCGCCGCCTCGTTGGCGCGCACCATCTCCTTGATGTCGAGCAGGCCGGAGTTCTCGCCGATCGGCGCGGCCGCCGCGCGGCACATCTTGATGCCGTTGTACTTGGGCGGGTTGTGCGAGGCGGTGAACATCGCACCCGGCGCGTCGAGCACACCGGAGGCGAAGTAGAGCATGTCGGTCGAGGCCAGACCGATGTCCACGACGTCGGCGCCTTGCGCGACCGCGCCGGCGATGAACGCGGTCGAGAGCGGCTCGGACGAGGCGCGCGCGTCCCGCCCGACGATCACCTTGCGCGCGCCCAGGAAGTCCACAAAGGCGCGGCCGGTCCGGTGCGCGACCTCCTGGTCGATCTCGTCCGGGTACACGCCCCGGACGTCGTATGCCTTGAAGATCCGGTCGATGTCCACGAGCGGGAATCCTATCGGCCTTGCGAGGCAGGCGATGCGCCGTCTCGAGGCGCATCGAGCGCCTCGGCGGCGACGGCCGCCACCGGCGCGGCCCCGATCCGGGCGGCGATGGACTTGGCGAGCTTCATGTCGGCGACCCAATCGTGGTCGCCGGCCTCGCGCAGCGAGAAGGCCAGAAACAGCAGCGACTTGGCCTCGTGGCGGCGAGCGCCGGCGGCGCGGGAGCGGTCCAGTGCGTCGCGCGCGTTCGTAGCCGCCCTGCGGGCTCGGCCGGCGACCAGCGCCTGCTCGCAACGAACCCACGCGAGGCGGACGCGCACGCGCCAGTCGCCCGGCGGCGCGAGCGCCGCGGCCTGCTCGATCGGTTCCGAGGACTCGCGGCCGAGCCCCGCCGCGTCCGCGGCGAGCCCGATCAGGGCGTGTGCGCGCGTGGCGTCGGTCGTGGCAAGGCGCATCGCCGACTCGTCGAGCGGATGCGCGGGAAGATGCCGGCCCGTCTGACGCAGCGACGAGGCGGCGGTGATGAGCGAGCGCGCCGCCAGGTCGGAGTCGGCGCTGCCTTGGGCCAGGTCCATCGCCAGCTCGAGCGCCTGATCGAACCGCCCGAAGCAGTTGTGCAGGTACGCCCGGAGCCACGACGCCTCCGGGGAGGAGGACTCGCCGGCGATGCGCTCGGCCTCGCGCAGCTTTCCCGCAAAGGCGAGGGTGACGGCACGCTCGATGGAGGGCACGGGCCGAGAATAATCCGCCCGACCTGATCGCGGCGCACGCGCGGGACGGTCCGGACATGCGCGGGACGGTCCGGACATGCGCGTGCCCGGCCTTTGCGGGCCGGGCACCGGGGAAGTCAGTGCTCGCTAACCGACCTTGCGAGCCTGCGGAACGCGTCGGGCCATCTCGAGGACGTTGCCGAGGCTGACCGCTTCCCCATCCTTGCCCCACCACTTCTTGTCGCAGCGGTGGCACGAGTAGAACGCAACACGATCGCCGCGTTCGAGAGTGAGGTTGATGTTGATCACGTCTCTCGAAGCGCACGTAGGACACATCAGGCCGCTCATGAAACCCCCCATAACCGAGGCCGCTATCACCGTAGGTTCCGGCGAGAAGTATCTCGGCGGATCAGGACGATCTCCATAGCCCGTCGGAGCGGTTTTTTTCGTCGTCGCACCCTTTGCGGGTGGATTTCGTCCTGGTTTATAGGGGTTCGTTCAGTCCTGACCGAGCGCCTCGGGCAGCGTGCGTCCGATATAGCGAGAGCGCAGACGCCCCTCTTCGCGCCAGTAGGCGTACCAGTAGGGGCCGTGGGGACAGCGGGTGCATCCGTTCTTGCCGCAGCGCACGCTCTGCTGGCGGTAGGTCACCTTCGGTTCGACCGCCCGGCCCGGGGGCTCGAACGCCGGCCCGCCCTCCGACCCGATCAGCAGGCCGCGGACGAAGATCATCAGCCGCCGAAGGTCGTACTCGTCCAGGCCCCTGATGCGTCGGATCAGATCGCGATCGATCGGCATGAAAAGTCTTACCTCGTGTCGTACCTAAGAGCAGGCCGATCGTAACAGTCAAGCGTTGAGAAGCAAAGACTTTCCGCAGAGTCGCCGGCGGCCCGAAAAAAAGATTCATCGGCGGCGCATCGGGGTCGGGCGGGCCGGCCGAGAGCCGCGGGATCGAGTGCGGAGCGGGGTGGGGCAGCTGCGAGGAGCGGCGCCGCCGGAGCCGCTAGGCGCCCGACGCGGATGCGTCGCGCCGCTCGCCCCAAACGTCCACGTCGGGACGGATGGGCGTCACCGGCGGCGGCACCTGCCGCAGGTCTTCCTTCGTCCAGCCGATCGGCACCGCAAGGCGTTCGGCGTGCGCGGCGCACAGGTCGTAGACGGCCGGATGCGGCAGTCCGGTGAGATCTTCGATCCACACCACGCGCTGGGCGTAGGCGAATGTGAGCGAGGCCGAGGCAGGCCAGCGGCAGCCGTTGCGCGAACAGCGCCTGACTTCAGTTCCTCCGCCCCGTGCCATCGAAGGCGAACAGTAAATTACACCCGTGTCTTTTTCAAGGTTGCAGGGCGTTTCGATGGTCCCGGCGTCGCGGGCATGAGTGCTTCTTACCTTCTTTCTCCGCTACATAAGATACTTTTGGCGTTTGCCGAGCGCCCGCTATTTTTCGCTCGGCTGCCGGAGACCCGCCGGCCCGGTCCGCCGCCCGGCGGTCCCTCCGGCCCCAATAGAAAAAGGCCGCAGGTCAGGCGGCCTTTCCGGTATGCACAAAGCGGGCCCTGGAAGGCCCGCCGACGGTCTTGAAAATAAAAGTTGTACCCCGCAGTAGCTCTCGGGTTGCCCCTACTGACTTCTGCGGAGTACTCGGCTAACCTATCACACCCTACGGACACTTTCAAGGGGGAAGCCGAAAATTTCTCGCCGATCGACCGGAGATTCCTGGGGCGACCGCGTGCGCAAGCAGGTGGATGCCCGCGAACGGTTCGAGCGCTACGTGCAGGACGCGCTCGACTCGCTTCCCGAAGAGCTTGCCTCGCAGATGGACAACGTCGCGATCGTCGTCGAAGACGGCACCGCGGACGGTCCGTTGCTCGGCCTCTACCACGGCATCGATCAGACCGCGCGCGACTCCTGGTACGCCGGCGTGCTCCCCGACGTCATCACCATCTACCGCCTGCCGCTCGAGGCCCGCGCCCGCAGCGAGGCGGATCTGGCCGAGCAGGTGCGTGTGACGGTGTGGCACGAGATCGCCCACCACTTCGGAATCTCCGACGAACGGCTCCACGAGCTCGGCTGGGACTAGCCGGCCGGCACGCCGACCCGCGGGTCGGGCTCGACCGGCACGGCCTGCGGCGCAGGCGCCGCGTGGCCGGTAACGGTGAACGAGGCCAGGACCGGCGAAAGCGCCGTGGAGGAGATCGCCATCACGACGGGCCGGTCGGCGACCGCGACCACGGCGAAGGATCCCGGGAACGTGCCGATCTCGAGCGAGAGCGCCTGCCCCGGCTCGATCCGGATGCCCTGGAACGGAGCCGGCGACTGCCGTCCTTGCTCGGTGAGCAGGTCCAGGTTCACGATCGCGGGCGCGTTGCCGGGATTGCCGAGCAGGATGCGCGACTGCGCGGCCGAGGCGGGGGCACCGGTCACGGCCATCAAGCGGCGGGCCGGCGGGAGCATCTCCGAGGCGGACACATCGCCCCGGCCGTTGGGAAGGCGCACGACCCAGCGCAAGGCCGCCGACAGACCCGACCCTTCGCGCACGCCGAGCACCGCACCGGTCGCGGCGATCCGCTCGCCCTCGGGCAGCAGCGAGACCGTCTGGGGCGTGCTCGGCACGATCGCCTCCGACAGCGCGGTGAACGCGGTCAGCCCGTCGGGTGACAGCAGCGCCGCATCGGCGACGGTATCGGCCTCGCCCACGCCGACCACGTCGATCAGCCCTTGCCCGGCGCTCAGGGTCGCCACGCCCGCAAGGTCCCGGCGGGGCGGACCGCCCGGGACGAGCGAGATGCCCGAGGGAGCCGAGATCAAGCCGTCGGCGGCGAGCACGCCCGTGCGTACCCGGATCACCGTCGAGACGAAGCGCTCGTCGAACGCGAAGTCGCCGACGCGAATCCGCCGCAAGCTCCGGGCCTCGACGACGATGCCTTTCAGGCCCTCCGGCCGCAGCTCCTCGCCGCCGGTGAGCAGGCTCACGTCGGCGACGGCGTCGGACGTGGACGGGTTGAGCAGCAGCACGGTGGTGTCGGCGCCGAGCGTCGCTCCGCTGGGAACCACGATGGTGCGGTCGCCCGCGCGGGCGCAGGATGCGGCGGCGCCGGCCCGCCCGCCGGCTCCGGCGCCGAACATCGACGCGCGGGACGCGGCCACCTCGCCGCCGGAGAACTGAACGATCGCGCCGGACGCCTGCCGGACGGCGGGATCCAGGGTCATCGTGGTGGTCTTTCCGGCGTCGAGCGTGAAGGTTCGGAACAGCGGATCGGCGTTCTCGCGAACGGTCGTGACGGTGACCTTGGAGGTATCGCTGCCGGCGTTGACGAGATGGAGCCAGGAGCTTCCGTTGCCGTTGAACAGGAACGGGCACGCCAGCACGCCTCCGGGCGTGAGCGGCACCACCGGCGGCGCGGCGATCGGCGAGGGCGGCTCCATCCGGTCGGCGGCGATGGCGCCGCCGAGCAGCAGCGCGAACGCCAGCCCCACCGCGAGCCGCGAGGGCACCTTCATCGTTCACCTCGCTCGGCGGCGACGCGGCGCGACCACAGGGCCGCCGCGGCGATCAAGATGACGAGCTGGCCGAGCAGCAGCAACCGGTAGCGCGCCTGGCCGTGCCACACCAGCGCCGCCCGGCCGGCCGCCGGGGCCGGAAACCCGTTCGCCCATCCCCAGGCATGCTCGGCGAAGACCCCGCGGTCCGCGTCCAGCAGGACCAGGCGCCACCGATCGTCGAAGGCGGTGGCCAGCAGGACGCGTTTGGCTCCCTCGCGCACCGTGCCCGTGAACACGTCGGGCCGCAGCCGGACGAACCCGTCTCCCGGCTCCGGGCTGCCGGTGGTTCCGGCGATCGCCTCGGGTGCGCGCTCGGCGTTGGCCGCCACGGTCCAGTTCTGCGATCCGATGCCGACGCCGACCGGGATCCACAGGTCGTTGACGAAGACGGCGGTCCGGTTGAAGCGCTGCACGAAGCGCAGATCGCTCTGCCGCTCGAAGGCGTCGCGCAGCGCCGGATCTGCGTCACCGCGCACGAACACGTATCGCACGCCGAAGATCCCGAACTGACGGCCGCTGTTGTCGATGAGCCCGGAGGCCACGCCCGCGACCAGCCCGCGGAGCACGTCCTCGCCGGCCCCGGCACGGCGCTCGGCGTAGGTCGTCATGGTGTCTCCGGCCGGGCCGGTGAGCGCGTAGCGCACGTCGACGCTGCTTCCGC
>DATLFO010000242.1:0-4877 GCA_035541035.1 Actinomycetota bacterium | reverse complement strand
CATCTATAGCGGCCTGATCACGCCGCACGATGCGCGCCGGTCGGGCTTGCTGGACGGCGCGGCGGGCTCGCTCGAGCGCCTGGCGGAGATCTTTGCGGGCCCCGCGCCCTGGACGCCGGACTTCTTCTAGGTCTGCGAGGGGTCGAAAACCCCTAAGATTTCGGGGATTTTTTGCTCCCATCTTCTTTGACTCTCGACCGCTCGTCCTCTATCGTTGCGCGCGATTCGCAGGAAACAGCGGTTTTCGAGGCTCGCGGCCCAAGAAAGCATCGGGAGTCTCGACATCACGGGAGGTGGTTCGTTGAATAGGGCGCAGTTGCTCCGGACGGTCGCCGAGAAAACGGAGATGTCCAAGAAGGACGTCGAGGCCGTCTATGAGAACATCATTCGGTCGATCCAGGACGCCGTGAAGAAGGGCGAGCGCGTCGGGCTCACCGGATTCGGCAACTTCACGCAGCGTGTCCGCAAGGGACGCAAGGCCGGCATGGCCCGCAACCCGTTCACCGGTGAGATGGTGAAGGTCGCTGCGCGCCCGGCTCAGAAGCTCCCGAAGTTCACGCCGGCGAAGCTGTTCAAGGAGTACGTGAGCGGTACGGTCAAGTCGCTGCCGGCCGTGGGTGGCTCGAAGGCCGCCCCGAAGAAGGCCGCGGCCAAGAAGACCACCGCCGCCAAGAAGAAGACCGCCGCCAAGAAGCCTGCCAAGAAGACGGCGGCCAAGAAGCGGCGCTAAGAAGAAGCCGGAAACGAATGAGGGCGGGAAATCCCGCCCTCATTCGCGTTTCAACCGCCCTCACCCGGGCAGGCCGTCCAAGAACGCGCGAAGAATGGGGGTGACCTGTGCAGGCTTCTCGTGTGAGGCCGCATGTCCGGCGCCCTCGATCCGATGCAGCGGCGCGCGCAACGCCGTCGAGAGCTGCTCCGCGCGCTCCATGGGGATGGAGATGTCTTCGATGCCGTGGATGACGAGGGCAGGTGCGGCGATCTCGCCCAGGCGCTGCTCGACCGGCTCTCGGGAGAACACCGCCCGGGCCAGGGCCGCGAACCGGCCCGGGTCGGACGAGATCAGCTTCTTTCGCCACGGCTCTGCGGCCGGCGTCTGTGCGAACGCGCCCGAGAACAGCAGCATCAGCAGGATGGCCGCGAGATCGTCCGAGACGCCGTCGGTCAGCGCGACGTCCAGGAACGCCTCGTACTGTGCGAGCTTCTCCGGGTCCTCGGGACCGGCGGAGGTGTCGATCAAGATCAGGCCCCGGGTCGCGTGCGGCCGGGACAGCGCACAGCGAAGCGCGGTCCAGCCGCCCATCGACTGTCCGCCGACCACCGCGCGCTCGACACCGATGCCGTCGAGCAGCGCCCACACGCCTTCCGCGCCGTCGTCGAAGGTGTATCCGTCGACGGCCGGATCGCTGTCGCCGTGGCCGGGCGCCTCGATCGTGACGACGCGATAGGAGTCGCGAAGCGCCTCGACCTGAGGATCCCAGAGGGATCCGTCCATCAGCAGGCCGTGCAGCAGCACGACCGCGGGTCCATCGCCCTCGTCGCGATACGCGATGCCTCGTCCGCCCCGGTCGAAGACCGCCATGCCCTCATCCTCCCTCGGCGGACCGTCCGCCCGCCCCGGCTCCCTGCCGGCTGCCCGTGGACTTCTCGTGGACTTTCCCGTGGACGCCCGCGGACTGCCAGCCGGGCTACCCCTCGGCTACATGGTGACGATCTGGAGCTCGCGAACCTTCTGGCGAGGTGCCTCGCCGAGGACGTTGTACTTCACCCGCTGGCCCAGGCGAAGCTCGCGCAGGCCGCTGCCGCGAAACGAGTCCAGGTCGAAGAACAGCTCGTTCTTGTCGTCGTCCAAGATCACGCCCGAGCGGGTCTCGTGGTCGTAGGACTTGATGGTTCCTTGCGCCATTGCCCGAGTTTCCTTTCGCCTGCCTTCGCGTTGCCGCATCGGTGCGCCGCAAACGATACCCGACGGGCCGTGGAGGGCGACAACCGGCGTGCCGGTCAGGCGGCGGTCAGGCGGCGGTCAGGCGGCGGTCAGGTGGTGATGATCCGATCGGGGAACCCCAGCTCGCGAAGCGCCGAGCGGGTGTTCGGACCGACCGGGGCATCCCATGCCAAGAAAAGGTCGGTGGGCAGGTCCACGTCGAAGGACAGCCCGGCAGGAGCGACGGCTTCGAACGCGGCGCCCGCCTCGGCGGCGGCTTTTCGGTGGCGCCGGGCGCTGTCGTCGCCGAAGGCGGGCGCGATCACGCCGGGCGGCCGGCGCCACAGCGCGTTGGTGCCGGTGCCGCCCGCGTCGGTTGCGATCCGCACGCCCTCGAATCCGGCGACCGAGCGAAGCTCCGCGGCCGAGCAGGCGGGCAGGTCGCTGGCGACGATCAGCACCCCGCCCGGATCCGCCGGGATCGCGGCGTCCAGCGAGGTGTTCAGACCGGCTTCGGGCGTCGGATCCTTCACTACCGTCGCCCCGAACACGCGCGCCACGGCCTCGGCGTCGGTGTCGCTCGCGATCACCATGACCCGGCCGCACTCGGCCTCGGCCGCCGCGGCGCAGACGTCGGCGAGCATCGCCAGGCACAGGAACCGCCGCTCCTCGGGCGACAGCACCGGCGCGAGCCGGAGCTTCGCTCGGGAGAGCGGCTTGGCGGGCACCACGACGAGGGCCATGAGGGTCGCGGCTAGAATAGGCGGGGACGACGATCCGGAGGTAATCGAGTTTGGAGCTCGCGTACGGGCTGGTGGTCTGGACGATTCGTCCGCTGTTTCGCGTGCTCTTTCGCTGGCGCATGACGGGGATGGAGTTCATTCCGCAGCGCGGGCCGGCGATCTTCGCGTGCAACCACATCTCGTACCTGGATCCGCTCGCCCAGGGCTACGTCATCGTGCGCCGTCGCATCGATCGTCTCCGCTTCTTCGCCAAGGCCGAGCTGTGGAAGAACCCGTTCCTGCGGCTGATCCTCAAGAGCGCGAAGCAGATCCCCGTCGAGCGCGGCTCCGGCGAGGCCGGCCCGGTCGAGGGCGCGCTGAACGCGCTGCGCCGGGGCGATGCCGTTGTGATCTACCCCGAGGCGACCATCACCACGACCCCGGACCTGTCCCCGATGCGCGGCAAGACCGGCGTGGCGCGTGTGGCCGTCGCATCCGGCGCGCCCGTGATCCCGGTCGCCATATGGGGATCGCACTGGGTGTCGCCGAAGAACCGCGTCCGCACGCGCCGGCTGTTCCGCACCATCTTCGTCGCAGCCGGCGAGCCGATGTCGTTCGCGAGCCTGCGCGGCCGCGAAGACGATCCCACGACGCTGCGCGACGTCACCGACCGGATCATGGGCGAGCTCGAGCGGCTGGTGCGGGATCTGCAGAAGGACTATCCCGGCGGGGCAGCGGTTCCACCGCCGCTGCCGGGACGGGAGGCCGCATGAGCAAGCGCGGCCATCTCGCCGTGGTCGGCGCGGGCTCCTGGGGAACGGCCTTTGCGACCGTCCTGGCGCGCAACCATCTGCCGACGCTCCTGTGGGCCCGGCGGGCGGAGCTGGCACGCGACATCAATCGCAGCCATCGCAACGAGCCCTATCTGCCGGGCATCGACCTTCCCACGACCCTGCGCGCGACCGGCGACCTCGAGGAGGCGGTCGGACGCGCCTCGACCATCGTGATCGCCGTGCCCAGCCACGCCTTCCGCGACAAGCTCAAGGAGATGGGGCCGCTGATCCCGGCGGACGCGAGCGTGGTGCATCTCACCAAGGGCGTCGAGCCCGAGACGCTTCTGCGCATGAGCGAGGTCATCGTCGAGGCCGGCCGGGTCGAGCCCGGCCGGGTCGGCGTCGTGTCGGGCCCGAACCTGGCCAAGGAGGTGGCGCGGGACCTTCCGGGCGCGAGCGTGGTGGCGTGCGCCGAGCCCGAACGCGCGCGGCGGCTGCAGCGCATGTTCCATTGCCGGACCTTCCGGGTCTATACCAACGACGACGTGTGCGGGGTCGAGATCGGGGGAACCACCAAGAACGTGATCGCGATCGCCGCGGGCATCGCTGACGGGATGGGCTACGGGGACAACTCCAAGAGCGCGCTCGTCACGCGCGGCCTGTTCGAGATCACCCGGCTCGGTGTCCGCCTCGGCGCGCAACCGATGACGTTCATGGGACTCGCCGGGATCGGCGATCTGGTGGCGACGTGCATGAGCCGGCAGAGCCGCAACCGGCACGTCGGAGAGCAACTCGGCCTCGGACGATCTCTGGACGAGATCGTGGCCGAGATGAACATGGTCGCCGAAGGGGTCAAGTCGTGCCGCGCGATCATGGGTCTGGCCGAGCGCGCCGGCGTGGATATGCCGATCGTGTCGCGGGTCGCGCGCATCCTGTTCGAAGGAGCCGATCCTCGTGCGATGGTGGACGATCTGATCGAACGCGCACCCGAGCCCGAGTTCCAAGGGATCGGTTCGTGAACGATCTCCGGCGCCCGACCTTCGCCGACGTGCTGACGGCGGCTCGCACGATCCGGCCGTACCTTTCCAAGACCGCGTTCCACGAGTCGGTGTCGCTCGGCAAGATCACCGGATGCCGGCTCTTCATCAAGTACGAGAACCATCAGCCGGTGAACTCCTTCAAGATCCGCGGCGCGCTCAACCGCATGATGGCGACCGCGCCGCAGGAGCGCATCCGCGGGTTCATAACCTCGTCGATGGGAAACCACGGGCTCGGTGTGTGCTATGCGGCCAAGATCATCGAGGCGAAGGCCACGGTCTGCGTGCCGGAGAAGGCCAACCCCGACAAGGTCGAGGCGATGCGCAACCTCGGCGCGGAGGTCGTCGCGTTCGGCAGCGATTTCGAGGCCGCCTCGAAATCGCTGCCGAACGCGACGACCTCCGCGCCGAGGTTGCGCAT
>DATLFO010000241.1:0-6765 GCA_035541035.1 Actinomycetota bacterium | reverse complement strand
ACCATCCGGCGTTCCCCGTCCCAAGCGATTGCGACCGGCTCGAGGCGAACTTCCGGAAAAAGCAGCCCCGGCGGTCCGGTTGAGCCGGTCGGAGGCTGGGCCGGGCTCCGGGCAGCCGGCGCAACGGCCGGGCAGGAGGATCGGGCCGCCGCGGCGAAATAGCCCGATATCCCGCCTATATCGAAACGAGGTGTCGTCGTGCCCGGGAATCGTCGCTTGACCCTTCGACTTCTGCTGGCCGTGTCGCTGCTGGCCGGCGTGGCCGCCGTCGCGCCCGCGGGGGCCGTCTCGCCCCCCGCGCTTCGCGCGCCGTGTGACGCGCTCGACCGGGCGCACTGCCTGCTGCCGTTCCCGAACGACCGCTTCACCAAGGCCGATCCGTCAACCGACACGGGCCGGCGCGTGGACTTCCAGGTAGCCGAGATGCCCCGCGGGGCGGGCGTGAAGCCGATCGACCCGACCGAATGGAACCGCAACGACGGCTTCTCGCCGGGTTCGCCGGTTCTGACCTTCGTGCGGGGCCTCGACCTGCACAAGACGTGGGGCACTGCCGGCATCAGCACCGGCGGACCGAACGATCCGGCCGACCACATCGCCGACATCGCCCGCTATCAGGCGCCCGACGCGCCGATCCTGATCATCGACGCGACCACCGGCGAGCGCTGGCCGTTCTGGTCCGAGCTCGACACCAACGAGTTCACCCAGGACAACGAGCGGCTGCTGATCCTGCGGCCGGCGAAGAACTTCCTCGAAGGCCGCCGCTATCTGGTCGCGTTGCGAAACATGCGCAACGAGGACGGCCTGCCCATCGAACGGGGCGAGGAGTTCACAGCGATCATGGAGCGATCGCGTCCTGTCGATGTCGAGCAGGACCGTGCCGATCACATCCGCGGCGTGGTCGCCGAGGTCGCCGCTGCCGAGTGGGCGCGCGGCAACCACGCGTTCGAGCCCACCAGCCTGTTCCTTGCGTGGGACTTCACGGTCATCTCGCAGCGGTCGATGACCGAGCGGGTGCTGCACATCCGTGACGACGCCTTCGCGCAGCTCGGCGACACGAACCTGGCGGACGGCATCGTTCAGGGCGCGGCACCTGTGTACTCGATCACCAGTGTCACGGGCGACTCGGGAACGCGCCAGCGGCGCATCGAGGGAACGATCACGGTGCCGTACTACATCGACCGCCCGCCGTTTCACGTTGGCCCCGAGCGCATCAACACCATGGTTGCCGGCAACGTTCCCAACCAGGCGATCCCCACCGGACGGTTCCTGTACGGCCCGGACGGGCTGCCGATGCAGAACCCGGTGATCCCAACGATCGAGGCGCCGTTCGTGTGCACGATCCCGGCCGCATCGACGGCCGCGAATCCCGCGCATCCGATGCTCTACGGCCATGGTCTGCTCGGCAGCCGCAACGAGTCGGCCGGCTCGTCGTCGGATCGGATGCGCGAGCGCAACTTCATGCCGTGCGCGGTCAATTGGTTCGGCTTCGCGGAGTACGACGTCGCCAACGCGCTCGTGACGCTGACCGATCCGACCAACATGGCCTCGATGATGGACCGGGTGCAGCAAGGCTTCGTGAACTTCCTGTACCTGGGCCGTGCGCTCGTCCACGCGGACGGCCTGACCGCCGACCCCGCGTTCAAGGACGCGTCCGGCAACCGGCTCGCCGAGCCCGGCAAGCTCGTCTACGACGGCAACAGCCAGGGCGGCATCATGGGCGGCGCGCTCACCGCGCTCGCGGTGGATCACACCCTCGCCACGCTCGGCGTGGTCGGCATGAACTACTCGACGCTGCTGAACCGTTCCGTGGATTGGGAGGGGCCGCTCGTCGACCCGGGCAATCCGGGTCTGCCCTCGTACTCGTCGTTCCTGTACACGATGTTCCCCGACAAGAAGGAGCAGCAGGTCGTGATGGCCGTGCTGCAGATGCTCTGGGACCGCGGCGAGGCGAACGGCTATGCGCAGCACATGACCGACGATCCGCTGCCGAACACGCCCGCGCACCGCGTGCTGCTGCACGTCGCGCTGGGCGACTTCCAGGTCGCGCCCGTCTCGGCGGAGGTCGAGGCGCGTACGATCGGCGCCGCGTTCCTCGGCTCGCAGCTGATGCCGGGCCGTCACCGCAGCGTCGATCCCGGGTTCGGCATGCCGTCGATGCCGGCCGTGCACGAGGGAAGTGCGCTGATCATCTGGGACAGCGGCAACTACCTCGAGCCCAACGGAAACGTGCCCCCGATTCTCGACGGGGGCGATCCGCACGAGGATCCGCGACGCGATCCGCGCAGCGGCGATCAGCGGGCGCACTTCTTCCGCACCGGCCAGATCATCGACGTGTTCAACGGCCAGCCGTACCTAACCTGCCGGCCGGACCGCACAACGCAGATCCCGCGCGTGCCGAGCCTGTTCGGCTTCGACTGGTGCGTGTAGCGCCACCACGACGCATGAGGGCGGGCCGCGTGCCCGCCCTCATCGTTTAGGCTTGACCGGGTCATGAGCGATCTCGCCGAAGCGCTGCAGCAGATCCTGCCCGCAGAGCACGTCCTGACCGGTGACGAGATCACCGAGGACTACACCCACGACGAGACGCTCTCGGCCGAGGCGGCCGCGCCCGCGGTCGTCGTCCGGCCCGGTACCGCCGGGGAGGTCGCCGCGATCTGCGCGCTCGCCAACGAGCGCGGCACGCCCGTCGTCGGGCGTGGCAGCGGCACCGGGCTGTCGGGCGCCGCGATCCCGCCGTCCGATGCGATCCTGATCTCATTCGAGCGCATGAACGCGATCGTCGAGATCGACACCGAGAACCACGTCGCCGTCGTGCAGCCCGGCGTGACGCTCGCGCAGCTCGACGAGGCGCTCGCCCCGTTCGGGCTGGTCTACCCGGTGCATCCGGGCGAGACGAGCGGCTCGCTCGGCGGCAACGCGGCGACGAACGCGGGCGGGATGCGCGCGGTGAAGTACGGCGTGACGCGCAACCAGATCGTCGGCCTGCAATGCGTGCTCGCCGACGGACGCATCATCCGCACGGGCGGCAAGCTCGCGAAGTCCTCGACCGGCTACGACCTGACCCAGCTCATCATCGGCTCCGAAGGCACGCTCGCGCTGGTGACGGAAGCGATCCTGAAGCTGCATCCGCGCCTGCCGCACCGCGCCACCGTGCTCGCGCCCTTCCGCACGCTCGAGGAGGTCACGCGCGCGGTGCCGCGCGTCGTGGCCGGTGGCGCCGGGCCGATGATCCTCGAATACATCGACGCCTTCACGATGGCGGCGATCACCGCGCACGTAGGCCTGGACCTCGGCATCCCGGAGGACGTCAAGCAATCCGCCACCGCCTACCTTGTGGTGGTGCTCGAGTCCGCGAAGCCGGATCGGCTGGACGAGGACGTCGCCGAGGTCGGCGAGCTCGTCACCGGGCTGGACGCGATGGATGTCTACATCCTTTCCCCGCTGGCGGGCCAGCAGCTGATCGAGGCGCGCGAGAAGGCGTTTTGGACGGCCAAGGCCGCCAACGCCGCGGATCTGGTGGACATCGTCGTGCCGCGCGCGTCCATCGCCGAGTTCTTCACGCACGTCGTCACGATCGCCGAGAAGCACGAGACGTTCCTCGCCGGCTGCGGCCACGCCGGCGACGGCAACGTGCATCTGTCGGTGTTCCAGCCCGACCCCGGCAAGCGTGACCGCGTGATGCGCGCGCTGTTCGAGGCCGGCATGAGCGTCGGCGGCGCGATCAGCGGTGAGCACGGGATCGGCCGGTCCAAGAAGAAGTACTTCCTCGAGCTCGAAGACCCGGCGAAGATCGAGCTGATGCGCGGCATCAAGAAGGTCTTCGATCCCAACGACATCCTCAATCCCGGCGTCTTGCTGGCGTAGGCCCCGTGAGCCGGGGAAGCGGCCCTCGGGCCGAGCCGTGGAGGAGCCTGTTGACATAGAGGGAAACACTGGGCCCGGCACGCTCGCGCCGAAACAATTGGGAGTCGCAGGACGTATGATCGATCGTATGCGCGGCCTCGTGGTCGTCGGCGCCTCCGCGGGCGGTGTGGACGCGCTCGCACGGCTCGCGAGCGGTCTGCCGGACGATCTCGACGCGGCCGTTCTGATGGTGCTGCACGTCTCGCACGGGGTCCGAAGCGCGATGCCCGCGATCCTCACGCGGGCGGGCCGGCTTCCCGCCGAGCATCCGCGGGACGGCGAGGCGATCCGGCCGGGCCGCATCTACGTCGCTCCGCCGGACCGGCATCTGATGGTCTCGGGCGAACGCCTTTTGGTTACGCCCGGCCCCAAGGAGAACGGGCATCGTCCCGCGATCGATCCGGCGCTTCGCTCGGCCGCGGAATGGTGGGGCCCGAACGTGATGGGCGTGATCCTGTCCGGAACGCTCGACGACGGCGCCACCGGACTCGCGGAGGTGCGCCGGGCCGGCGGCGTCACGGTCGTGCAGTCGGACGCGCTCTTTCCGCACATGGTGGAAAGCGCGCGTCACCTCGTCACGCCCGACTACGACGTGCCGCTCGCCGAGATCCCCGTCGTGATCGCCCGCTGGGCCCGCGAGCCGCGCACCGGGGAGGGGGCCACCGGTATGACCGGCGAGGCGGATCCCCGGCCGGTACCGGTCGCTCATACGTGCCCGGAATGCGGCGGCACGCTCTGGGAGACCGAGGCGGGAAACGGCTTTCGATGCCGCGTGGGCCATGTCTTTTCGGATAAAGCCCTGCTTGCCGCGAACGGCGAGCAGGTCGAGGCGGCCCTGTGGACCGCGCTCCGCTCTATGGAGGAGCGTCGCGACCTGTTCCGGCGGATCGCGGTGCGGAACGAGGAGCGGCGGCCGTGGCTCGCGAAGCGGTATCGTGAGCGCTCGGAGGAAATCGATGACCAGCGGCTGGTCCTGCAATCCGCAGTCGCCGATGCGATCGCCGTCTCCGGGGTCTCAACAGAGGACTCGCCGGAACCCGCAACGCAACCGGAAGGTGACTGATGAGTAGCGAGGAGGCCGGTGCAGGCCAGGACGAAGCATTCGAGGCCCTGCTGCACTTCCTGAAGCAGACGCGAGGATTCGACTTCACCGGGTACAAGCGCAGCAGTCTGATCCGCCGGGTGCGACGCCGCATGGACGCGGTCGGCGTTTTTGAGTTCGCCGCCTACACCGACTTCCTTCAGGTTCACCCGGAAGAGTTTATGCACCTGTTCAACACGATCTTGATCAACGTCACGTCGTTCTTCCGCGATGCGCAGGCGTGGGACTACGTTCGCGAGCACATCGCTCCCGCGCTGACCGAGAGCGACCGGCCGATTCGCGTGTGGAGCGCAGCCTGCGCGTCCGGTGAAGAGGCCTACACCGTCGCGATGGTTCTTGCCGAGCGACTCGGCGAATCCGGCTTTCTCGAGCGGGTGAAGATCTACGCGACCGACGCGGACGAGGAGGCGCTCAATCAGGCGCGCCTCGGGAGCTACTCGCCCCGCGACGTCGAGGGCGTTCCCGAAGAGCTGCGCGAGAAGTACTTTCAGCGAACGGATCACGCGTTCGTCTTTCGCAAGGATCTGCGCCGTGCCATCATCTTCGGGCGCCATGATCTCGTGCAGGATGCGCCGATCTCCCGGATCGACCTTCTGATCTGCCGGCATACGCTGATGTACTTCAACGCCGACGCGCAGGCCAAGATCCTCACGAATCTCCATTACGCGCTCAACCCGGAGGGCTACCTCTTCCTGGGACGGCCCGAGATGCTCCTGACCCACACCGAGCTGTTCCAGCCGCTCGAGTTGAAGAAGCGCATCTTTCGTCCCGTGCCGCGCGGCCACGCCCGCGAGCGCATGGACATCCCGCGGCGCGAGTTCGTGCCGCCGCTGCTCCCGGTCGGGGAGGACCTGCGGCAAGCGGCGTTCGAAGCCTCCCGCTCGGCCGAGATCGTGGTGGACAACGACGGCCACCTCCGGCTCGTCAACGCCCACGCGCGTGCGTGGTTCGGGATCCCGCCGTCCGACGTCGGCCGTCCGTTGCGCGACCTCGAGTTCTCCTATCGTCCCGTCGAGCTGCGCTCGCTCATCGATCGAGCGGTTTCCGAAGACCGGCCCGTTACGGCCCGCGACGTGCTGTGGGTCGGCCCGGCCGGTGACCAGCGCCATCTCGACGTCGACGTCATCCCGCTGCTGGATGCGCACGGCGAGAGCGCCGGCGTGATGGTCTCCTTCACCGACATGACCCGGTATCGCCGGCTCCAGGACGAGCTTCAGACCTCGAAGCGGGACCTGGAGACCGCCTACGAGGAGCTGCAGTCCACCGTCGAGGAGCTCGAGACGACCAACGAGGAGCTGCACTCGACGAACGAGGAGCTCGAAACCACGAACGAGGAGCTGCAATCCACCAACGAAGAGCTCGAGACGATGAACGAGGAGCTTCAGTCCACGATCGAAGAGATGGAGACGATCAATCAGGAACTCGAGGATCGCACCACCGAGCTGAATCAGAGCAATGCCTCGCTCGAGTCGATCCTTGCGGGCATCCGGCTCGGCGTGATCGTCGCGGATCGCGACCTTCGGATCCTTGCCTGGAACCGCCGTGCCGAAGACCTCTGGGGCTTGCGAGAGGCGGAGGTCCGCGGCGAGCATCTGCTCAACCTCGACATCGGACTTCCCCTCGAGCAGCTCCGAAAGCCGATTCGCACCGTTCTCTCGCACGCGGAGCAGCAGGACCTCGTCCTCGACGCGGTAACCCGCCGCGGAAAATCGATTCAATGCGTGGTCAAGTGCGCGCCTCGCAGCGGCGCGCACTTGACC
>DATLFO010000240.1:0-7929 GCA_035541035.1 Actinomycetota bacterium | reverse complement strand
CGCCGATGGTGCGGGCGGCGCCGGCGAGGAACCGCAGCTCGTCGGAGAGCAACGCCTCGTCCATGCCGGGATGGGCGCGCAGAAACTCGGGCAGCACGATGTCGGTCCAGGTGTCGCGCGCGCGTTCGGCGTCGGGCAGCTCGATGTCCACCACCGTTGCGCCGGCGGCTTCGAGCACGGCGACGGCGGCGCGCACGCCCGCATCGACCAGCGGATCGATCGTGTCGAACGATCGGTTCTGCGCCAGCCCGACGGTCAAGCCCGCGCAGTCGACGATCCATGCGACGCTCATGCCGCCGAGCACGTTCATCGCGAGCGCCAGATCTTCAGCGTCTCCCGCGATCGGCCCGGCGGTGTCCAGCGTCGGTGACAACGGCACCGCGCCCTGGACGGACAGCAATCCGTTGGTGGTCTTGAGGCCGCTGACGCCGCACAGCGACGACGGGATCCGCACGCTGCCGCCGGTGTCCGAGCCGAGCGTGAGCGGCACCAGCCCGGCCGCAACCGCCGCCGCACTGCCGCTGGAGGAGCCGCCGGTCATGTGCGACGGATTCCACGGATTGTCGGCCGGACCGATCGACGAGGCGTCCCCGGTCGCACCGAGCGCGAGCTCGTGCATGTTGGTCTTACCGACGATGATCGCGCCCGCGGCGCGCAACGCCGCGACGACGGGCGCGTCCGCGGTCGCGACGCGATTCGCATACAGCTTCGAGCACGCGGTGGTCGGCCAGCCGGCGACGTCGAACAGATCTTTGACCGCGACCGGGACGCCGTGCAACGGCCCGCGGGGCGTGGATGCGTCGGCCTCCTCGGCCGCCGCGATCGCATGCTCGCGTGCGATTACCGTAAACAGGTTGATCGCATGCTGCGCGTGCTCGATCGTCTCGACCGTGCGTCCGACCTCGGCGAGGCTCGAGGTCTCGCCCGAGGCGATGCGCGCGGCGAGATCGGCCAGTTCGCCCATCAGCCGGCGCGCATGGCGTCGAGGAACGCCTCCCCCACGGCGCGATCACCGTCGATGCGAATCGTTCCGCCGCGTTCGTGGTCGCGCCAGGCGTCCCGGTTCGCCGCCGAGAAGATCAACGCGGGAGCGGTGCCGGTCACGGTCGCATCCACGTTGCCGCCGTCGAACCCGAACTCCTTGGTGAGCAGATCGACGAACAGCGGCGGGACGTCGATGCCGTCGAAGCGGACCGAGAGCGTACCCTTGGTGTCGGCGGGCATTCGCACCGGGGTCTGCAGCGGCATCACCGCGAGCAAGGCGCGCGCGGCCGCCGTCAGCGAGGGCAGGTCGTATCCCGGATCCATCTGGAGCGCGCGGCGGATGTCCTGCTCGTGCACCCACTCGTCGAAGACGCGAATCTGGCCGAGGAACAGCAGCGGCACCTTGCCGAACGGCAGCGGCACCGTGCGGCGAAGGATCGTGGCCGGCGTTGCCTTGAACAGCGCGACGCTTCGGCGTCCCCAAGTTCTCAAGCCTTCGACGATCTCGGCGGCCGGCCGGTCCGACCAGCGATGAACCTCGGCCTCGTTCCAGGCTTCGACGGCCTCGAGTCCTCCGTCCGGCTGCGGACGCATGCCGACACGCAGCATCCGGCCCGTCAGGGCCCCCTGATCGCTGGCGACCAGGTGGCCGGCGACCTCGCGCACGCGCCAGCCCGGCAGCGCGGGCGCGTCCCACTGCGCGGCCGTCAGCGGCTCGACCAGCGCGATCGTGCGGGCGCGCTGCGCCGCGACGGCGCCGATGACCTCCTGCTTGGACGGTTGCATGCCTCCCCCGATCCTTCCGCCGGCCATTGGCGAGGCCGGATGGGACCAGCCTATCGCTCGCGCTTGCAATGAGGACACGCGCTCCTTAATGTCGGCGTGCCGATGAAAGCCAGCTACGTCCTCGTCGACGTCTTCTCCGACCGCCCGCTCGCCGGCAATCCGCTGGCCGTCTTTCCCGACGGCCACGACATCCCGGAAGAGCTCTTTGCGCCCGTCGCGCGCGAGCTGAACCTGTCCGAGACGGTCTTCGTCACGGCGATCGACGAGAGCGGCTACGACGCGCGCATCTTCACGCCGGGGGCCGAGCTTCCGTTCGCGGGCCATCCGACGCTGGGCACGGCCTGGGTGCTCAGCCACCTCGGCCGCATTGAAGGGCCGTGGCTGGTCCAGCGCACGGCCGCGGGCGATACGCCGGTCTCGCTCGCCTTCGACACGGTCTGGTTCGAACGCACCGGCACGGTCGGCCGCGATATCGAGGACACGTCCTTCATCGCCCCCGCCCTCGGGCTCGCCGAGTCCGACATCGGGTTTAACGCGGGGGTGCTCGGCTACAGCCGCCGCTGGCTCGCGCCCGCCTTCGCCGACGCGGGCGTCGAGCAACTAATGGTCCCGGTCGCCGATCGCGAGACGCTCGCGCGGATGCGGCCGCGTCCCGACGTGGTCGATCTGTCGGGCCAGGGCGTGTACTGCTTCACCGCGCTCGCCCCCACCAAGCTCAAGGCGCGCTTCTTCGCCGCGGGCATCGGCATCGCCGAGGATCCCGCCACCGGCTCGGCGGCCGCCAACGTCGGGCTGTACCTGGCCGATCGGCTCGGCGATCTCGCCTTCGACATCAAGCAAGGAAAAGAGACCGGGCGTCCGAGCACGCTCAGCGTGGACACCTCGCGCGGCCGGGTGCGCGTGGGCGGTCAAGTCGTGCTCGTCGGCGAAGGCGAGCTGCTGCTCTAGTCGAGCAGGTGCTCGCGCAGGAACGCCAGCACGATCTCCAGCAGCCGCTCGGTCTCTTCCTCGCGAGAGACCGCTTCGAGCGGCTCGGCCGCTCGTGCCGTCGGGATCAGGGCGGCGACCGCCATGCCCGCCTCGAGCGAGTGGATCGGATCGTTGCCGGGGATCACCAGCGCCGGCGCAAGGATGTCGCGAGGATCGATCTCGCCCGACAGGGGAGGCGAGGCCGGGATCCCTTCAAGCGCGGCCGCGATCGACAACGGGTCGTGGCGGCCCCAGTCCTCGCGCAGCTGCGCCAGACGCTTGGGATCCTTCTCGATCGCCGCGCGCGCCTCGGGGATCGTCATCAGGAAGTCGATAGCGGCATCCAGGCCGCCGCTTCGGATCGCGGAGGCGCCGAGCCTGAACAGCATCTGCAGATGCTGCGGCGCCGGTCCGCCGTCCGAGCCCGGCCGCACCATCACGAGCGCGGCCGCACGCTTGGGATCCTCCATCGCGACGCGCACGGCGGTCGCCGCGCCCATCGAGGCGCCCGTCAGGATCGCGCGGTCCCAGCCGACGTGCTCGAGCAGTTCGCGAAGATCGCGCGACAGCTGCGGGTAGGTGAAGTCTTCTTCGATTCGGGCCGGAGCGCTGCGGCCGTGGCCGCGCGCGTCGTAGCCGAGCACCGTGAAATGCCGCGCGAAGGCGTCGATGACGTCCCGGTCGCCCTCGCGGCAGGAGGCCAGCCCGTGGCACCACACCAGCGGCGGGCCGGACCCGACGATCTCGTAGGCAAGCGTGGCCGACGACAGCTCCGCAACCTGCTCCATCGTTGCGAAACGATACCGCCGCGCGGAGGGAGGGGCGAACAAGCCGGCTACGCGGCGCCTTCGACGGCGCCGAGGCCGTCGCGGAAGACCGCGACCGCTTCATCGGTGCGGCCGAGGGCGAGCAGCAGATCCCCGAGCGAGCGGAAGCACCGCGCTGCATCCATCTGGGCTCCGGCAGAGGTGAAGAGCACGATGGCGGCACGGAGCTCCCGCTCGGCGGCTTCGGGGTCCTGCGTAACGAGCGACTCGCCGAGCACGCGACGGGCTCGCGCCTGCTCGAGCGGCTCGACGCCTTCGGCGATGTCGACGACCTGACGGGCGAGCCGTACGGCTTCGTCGACGTTGCCGTCGCGACGCTCGAGCTCGGCCTTGGACACCAGGATGGTGGACAGCACCGACGGCGGCGCCGACGGGCCGATCAGCTCCGAGGCGCGTTCGAGCGCGACCCGCGCCGTCGGCTCGTCGCCGGCGGTCAGCGCGGTCTCGCCCAGCATCGCCTGGAGGCGTCCGAGCTCGTGGGTCAGGCCGAGCTCGGCAAAAAGGGTGCCCGCGCGCCGGATGAGGGAGAGCGCGCGGGCAGGGTTGGCCACCGCCATGGGGGGTGCGGCAGCCCAGAGGGCATTGGCAAGCGTGCGAGTGTCCCCGGCCTTGCGGGCCCACTCGATCGCTTCGAGTCCGGCGCGGCGCGCGCGAGCGTAGTCGCCTCGCTCGCTGCACGTCGCGGAAAGATGAAGGTTCAGACGCGCCATCAGCGCGGGATGCAACTCGGCTTCGGGCTCGAGCGCGGCGATGGCTCGCGTGAGCAGATCGGCCGAGTAGCCGAGGTCGCCGAAGCGGCGGTGGACGCGCGCCAGACACACGGTCATGTCGACCCGGTCCTCGACGTCGTCGGAGACGGTCCGCTCGGCTTCGGTGTATCGGGCCAGGGCACGGTCGAGTTCGCCGACACGCTCTTCGAGCTCGCCGAGCACGCGGTTGGCGATCGATGCGAAGCGCGGGAGCGCGTGACGCTCGGCCAGCTGCAGCAGTTCGGTTGCGGCGGCGCGGGCGGCGTCCCAGTCGGCCTCGTCGATTCCGCGGGCGGCGGCGATGCGCGCACGCTCGATCTCGAGCATCGCGGCGTCGTCGATCGGAGAAAGAAGCGAGTCGAGGGAAACACCGAGGCGCCTCGCGAACGTGGCGAGCGCCTCGGGCGACGGGGTCCGCTCCCCCGACTCGATCCTGCTGACGTAGGCGACGCTGTAGTCGGGGCCGGCGAGATCCGCCTGAGTCAAACCCTTCGACCTGCGTGCGGCACGAAGCCGGATCCCGAGGGATCCGATGCCGGGGGAAGCCGCGTCCTGCGAAGCCAAGCTCATTGACTGAAAAATTTGACAGAGAAACAGGCCGGTGTCAATACTGGCTTCACCGAAGCGCGATCCGGCGAACCGCCCGCCCGGATCGCGCCGGACCTTTCCGAAAGGGTCGGGCTGTCGTAAGATCGACCGAAGTCCGCTCCGTGGGGGGAACGATGCGCAAGTCCCGTCTGCTTGCAACGATTCGCCGCCTGGCTCCGACCCTGACCCTGATAGCTGCCGCCCTTTTGGCGGCCAAGGGCACCGGCAACGGTCAGTGGCCCTACTGATCCCGCGCTCCTAGCGGATGGAGGCTCCGCCTCCCCGGTTCCGTCGTGCCTGCCCATCCCGTCCCGCGCCTGACGATCGCCACCACGCCGCGGCATTTCGAGATCTTCACCGAGCTCGCCCGTGAGTACGTCGCCTCGCTCGACTTTCCCTTGACGTTCCAGGACTTCGAACGGGAGATCGCCGGGGCGGCGGCGGAGTACGGACCGCCGGGCGGCCGCGCGTGGATCGCCTTCGCCGGCGACGAGCCCGCCGGCATCGTCGGGCTGCGAGCCTTCGCGGCGGACACCGCCGAGATCAAGCGCATGTTCGTGCGGCCGGCTCATCGCGGCATCGGCGCGGGCCGCCTGCTTGCGGCCGCGGCCGTCGGCGGGGCGCGGGTCCTGGGCTACCGGCGCATCGTGCTCGACTCGATCCGCGCGATGACCGCGGCCCTGGCGATCTACCGCTCGCTCGGATTCGTCGAGATCGAGCCGTACCGCTACAACCCGCGGCCGGACGCCGTCTACATGGCGCTGGATCTAAGCGAGGCCTAGACACGCAGATTTCGCAGGCCGCCGCCGCGCAGCCGCGCCCAGGCGGCGGCGGCGAGCAGCGGAAGGGCCGCCACCACCAGCGTGCTGCGTACGCCCACGTGCGTGGCCGCGATCCCGCCGAGCAGCGACCCCACCGGATACAGGCCCGCCCAGGCCATCATGTACAGGCTCATGACCCGGCCTCGTTTGGTTGCCGGGATCGCGATCTGCAGGCCGGTGTTGGTCGTGGAGACCGTGGACGTGTAGGCCCAGCCGATCGCGACGAGCGACACGGCCGACAGCGCGACGTTTCCCGACAGCGCGAGGATCACCGTGGACGCGCCGAGCACGCCGACGCCGGCTCCGACCGCCTGCCGGACGCCCAGCCGCCGCACGACCCGGCCGGTGAGCAGGGCTCCGGCGACCGCGCCGGCCGAAAACGCCGCGAACAGCCCGCCGTAGCCGGTCGCACCCAGGCCGAGCACGTTCTTGGCGATCACCGGAAGCAGCGACAGAACCGGCGCGGCAAACAGGCTGAGCACCGACACCAAGGCGACGATCGTCTTGATGACGGGAAAGTCGCGCATCGCGCGGAAGCCGCCGAACAGCGCACGCGCGCCGCGCGAGGCGGGAGGCGCGTGGCGGCGCGGGCGGATGAGCAGCAGCGCGGCGATGACGAAGCTGAACGAGGCGGCGTTGGCCGCGAACGCCCAGCCGGCTCCGACGGTCGCGAGCGTGATGCCGCCGAGCAGCGGCCCGATCACCCGGGCCGCGGAGAACTGGGCGGTGTTGAGCGAGACGGCGTCCAGGAGCGCGTCCTCGGGAACCAGGTCGGCGATGATCGCCTGGAAAGCAGGCGCGTTAAAGGCGAGCACGATGCCGCCGAGCGCCACCACCGGCAGCACGGTCGCGACGCTCGCGTAGCCGCCGAAGGTGATCGCCGCGAGCGCGACGGCGACCGCCATCATGCCGCCCTGCGACCACAGCAGGATTCGGCGCCGCTCGAAGCGGTCGGCGACCAGCCCGCCGACCAGGCCGAGCAGCATCATCGGGAAGAACTGGGTGAAGGTCACCATCGAGACCCAGAACGGCGAGTCCGTGATCTCGAGCACGAGCCACGCGAGCGCCACGTTCTGCAGCCACGTGCCGGCGTTGGACGCGAACGCGCCGCTCCAAAACAAAGCGAAGTCCCGGTGACGCAAAGGGCTCAGCGGGCCGCGGCGCAGCAGGCGCGGGACGGCGGGCGCTTCGATCCCGGCGGCGGGAGCAGGCGCGGGAGCGGACGGGATCGGATCGGGCTCGAGAACCGTCTCCGGCTCCCGGCCGGTCAGGACGCGGCCTCCTGCGGGGCCGCTTTCCCGGTGTGGCGCCGACTCCACCGTGCTGTCCGTCCCTCCTCGATTGTTTCCGTTGGAAACCGTACCATTGGCAACGCCGGGCGGCGAACGCGTTGTTCCCGCCGAAGCGAAAGGAACTCGTGTGGCGCAGTCCGATGTGCTGCTGGAAGAGCTGACGCTGCTCTCGCGCGACTTCTTCCGGCTGATCTCCGACTGCCTGACCCGGCACGCCGACCTTGCCGAGATCTCCCCTACCCAGTTCCGCGCGCTGGCGTTCCTAGTGCAGCGAGGGCCGCACAACGCGAGCGACCTCGCCGAGACGCTCGCGGTCGGCCGCCCGGCGGCCACCAAGCTGGTGGACCGCTTGGTGCGCAGCGGCATGATCCGGCGCGAGCCGCATCCCACCGACCGCAGGCAGGTGATCCTGGAGGCGACCGGCGAGGGCTTCGAGGTCGTTCAGGCGGTCCAGCGGTGCCGCACGCGGCGGCTGGCGGCCGTGCTGGGCGCGATCGAGCCGGCGTCGCGCAAGGCGCTTGCCAAGGCGCTGCCCGCGCTCACCGACGCGCTGGCCGCTGCGGCGGAGGATTCGGCCGAGGCCGCGGAAAGCGTCGCGAAACGGCCGGCCAAGGGAGGCAAGCGGCGAAGCTGACCTTTCCGGCTCACGAATTCTTTAGTGAAGTTAAAGGGCTTATTGTCCGCTTTGCCCGCACCGCTCGGCTTTCCGGACGCTCCTGCCGGTATTAGAATCGCGGCGTCTCCGAGCCGTTCTTCCATGGATACGGAGTCGGTATCGCGCCGGTTATGGTTCGTCTGACTGACGGGGGTTAGACAGCCGGGCCGGCGCGATTCTCATTTCCGGCCCGGCCGCGGGGCGGCGCTGTCGTCGCCCGTGCGGGCCGCCGCTGCGGCCCGCGGGATCGTCCGGGAC
>DATLFO010000239.1:0-6774 GCA_035541035.1 Actinomycetota bacterium | reverse complement strand
GCGGAAGGGAGCGCCACAGTTTTTCGAAGGGATCGACGGAGCTAGATCGCGGTGACCACTGAATGGTTACGTCGACCGAGATACCTGACCCGAGCACGCGTCCGGAGCTAGAGCGGCTGTCCGGTCCGCAGATCTACGGGAAGCCTTTCGGCTGCAGGCACTTTGATCTGCGGAGGGATCGATAGGGTCCGCTCGACTCGCTGGCCCGCCGCACGTGCGCGGATCGTCGTTCGGCCACTCGCGACGGGATACACGGGCGTCGGCGCGGGATGCGTGGCCGAGCCTGCGCGGATGCCGGCTCGGATGACGCCGTTCGCGCGAACGCGCGTTCCCTTTGCCACGCCGGATCCGTCGACGGCGCCCCCGAACCGCGTGCGTGCGATGCAGGCGATGCGCGAAGAGCACGTGCGATCGGCCCGGATTCGCGCGCGCACGACCCCGTCCGCGGGCCGGCCGAAGCGGAACGTGCGACCACCGGCTCGTGCTCGAATGAACAGACCGCTGCGTCCGGCGCGCGCCCGGACGCGGAAGATGCGCCGCGCACGGCCACCATCGACCGGCGAGGCCATTGCGACTGGAGACGCCCATAAACCTGCGGCGAGCAGGACCGGAACCAGACGCGAAACCTTGCGGGCAATCGATGCGGCCAATCGACGCCACCCGGTTAGGCGCGCATCTCGGTCTCGGCATCCATGTGCCGGACGAGAAAGCAGCCGGCCGGCTCGGTGCGGGCACGTTCGACCAAGCGCGCTGGCTGGTGCGGAACGTTCCGATCAAGAGCGTGGGCGAGGCCATGATTCGTATGGTGGTCCAGCACCCGTACCGCTGAGCGGCCGCTCCCGGCGCTCGCCCCCCGCCCGAGCCGCACGAAAATGTTCGAGCTCGGCCCGCGAGCAGGGATCGAGGGCTCGTCGTGGAATCATCAGGGAAATTCGCAAAACGAAACGGGGGTCCCGGCAATGTCTCGACGTCTTCAGCTCGGATGGATCTTCGCGGCGGTCGCCGCACTCGCCTCCCTTCCCGCCGGTGCGCAGGTCGGTGCCGACCTCGCCCCGACCGGCCACGCGGTCGCAGCCGATTCCGCGTTGATCGCGAGCCCGGTCTCGAGTACCGCAGCCTGGACCGGGACGCCGACGATGATCGCCGGCACGTCGCGCTACGACGCGGGCGAATGGATCTACACCGACTTCGTCTACGACGACTACGGTGCGGACACGACTCCGGCCGGTCAGCCGAACATCGTGAGCCTCGCGTCGACGAGCGGCGACTTTCGCTATCCCCGCACGCCGGCGTACGCCGGCAACGCCGCCGATGTCGTCGAGGTGCGCACGCGCGTCGCGCCGAACGGCTCCGACCTAGAGGTTCGCGTGCTGTTGCAGACGATCGTCGATCCGGATGTGGTGGCGCTGTGGGTGTCTGCGAACGACGTCGAGACGATCGTCACGACGGACAACGCAGTCGTGAACGCGGCGGCGAACACGGTGACGTTCACGCTCGCCGGCGCCGCGGCCGACGACGCGGTCGTTCTCAACATCGGCGCGGGCCTGAACAACGGATCGGGCGAGCTGCGCGCGCCGGTTCCGGGCTCTGCAAACGCAACGCCCAGCGAGTTCACCAGCGGCGCCCCGACGAACGCGCGACTGTTCGACCTTGCGTTCAACACGCACGCGATTGAGAGCCGCGGCGGCGCCTGGAATGAGGACGTCCAGTCCGACGCGATCCATGCGGGCGACCTCGGGCCGTTCGTGCAGACGATCGACGTGACCGCGCTGAAGGCTGCGGCGACGACGCCGGTCCCCGACGTGCGCACCTACCACGTACGCCTGTTCGAGTCGCGCCAGCAGCTCGGTGCGAACGAAGGCATCGGTACGGCCTTCCCGCAGTATCTGGGCCGCTTCCAGCCCTATGCGATCTGGGTCCCGGAGTCCTACGTGCCCGGAACCCCGGTGCCGCTGTTCCTCAACATGCACAGCTTGTCGGTGCACCACAACCAATACCGGGGCGGCGCGGCCCCGTCGGCGACGTACCGCAGCCTGTACGAGCAGTACGAGGCGAAGACCGGCGCGATCATCGTCACGCCGCTCGGCCGGGGACCCGACGGCTGGTATGAAGACGAGGCGCTCGTCGACACGCTCGAGGTATGGAAGGACGCGCTCGATCTATTTACGATCGACCGCGATCGCGTCTACATCGGCGGATACTCGATGGGGGGCTACGGCACGTACCGGCTCGGCACCCTCATACCCGACGCGTTCGCGTCCGCCGCGGCCGTGGTGGCACCGCCGGCCAACGGCATCTGGGCGTTTCCGCTGCCGCCCACCGGCGGCGAGTCCAACCCCGACCACACCTTCCCGCAGCTCGAGAACACGCGCCATATCCCGTACTGGCTCACCAACGGCATGCTCGACGAGCTCGTGCCGGTCTCTGGCGTGACGCGTCAGGCCATGCGCCTCGGAGAGCTCGGCCACACCTACCGCTACGCGCTGCACCCTGCCGCCGATCACTTCGCATTCGCCTTTGCCGACGAATGGACGCGCGAGGCTTCCTGGCTCGCCGCGCACCCCACGCGCGCGCAGAACCCGGATCGCGTCACGCTCAAGGTACGCCCGGCGAGCTGGGTAACCAGCACGAAGCCAAACGCTGCGGCGCTGCTCGCCGACGTCAACGCGCTCGTGAGCGAGGTCGGCGCGCGTCTCGACGGCGCCTACTGGGTCGGCAATGTCCAGGTCGCGAGCGGCGCCGATGTCACCGGCATCGTGGATCTGCGTAGTGGCGGCGTCATCATGCAGCAGACCGGCGTGAGCCCGGTCGCGACCGTGGGCGCCGACGGGCCGTCTCCCTATCTGCTCACCGGTCAGGACCGCACGGTTGCGGCGGTTGCCGCGACCGCCACGCTGAGCGGTTCGTTGTCGAAGGTGACGTCGGTCACGGTGGACGTCGGTCGAGCCGGCCTGTCAGATACGCCGGTGATCGACGTGACGAGCGACACACCGGCCGTCATCACGTTGGTGCGAAACGGTGTCGTTGTCGGCACCGTCGCTGTGGGTTGACCCGCATCTTGATCCGACGGCCGTGGTTCGTTCTCAGGCGGCCGGGATGCCCGCGGGCTGAAGAAGCCCCGCGGGCATCCCGACGTGTTGGCTGCTACGTCGTCCGCAATGTGACAGGCACGGTAAGCCGGCCGCTCGGGACCAGATCGATCGTCACAACCGCGGAGTGAATCCCTTGCGACACGTTCCCGACACCTTCGCATGTCACCCGCAACGAGAAAGGCGTCAGTCCGGCAACGGACATGGCCCCGTACGGAGCCGAGACCCTGACGTCCTGCCCCCGGGGAACAGGCATGAGCTTGACCCATGGCTCCGACGCCGTGGCCCGGAACACTTTGGCCGGAAGCATGTAGTTCTCGTCTTCGACGACGACGTCATGCTGCATGAGCTGCTCGGACGGATCGCATTGGAGCATCGACGGGGAGGCCGTCACGCGACTGGGTGTGGCAGGCAGCGCAGTGGGGTCTCTGACAATCCTCACCGTGATTTCGTCTGCCGCCATCCCTCCACGGCCGTCGTCGGCAGTGACGCGAATGGTGTGCGTGCCTTCCTTGAGCCCGCTGATGGCTACGTCTTCGCCGGTTCCGAGAAAGCCGTTGAGGTCCGACTCCCAGCGGATCGCCTCTTCGGCGACCTCGCCGTCCTCGTCGGTGATGTCGGCCATCAACGAAAGCGTCTGCTCGAAGGTCGCCGTGTGCCCTTTCGCAGGCGACCGCATCACAGACATCTACTCACAAACCGATGGATGCGGTCAAGGGGGATGTGTCGGACTTCGAAAGCCCGTGGGTTCGTTTCTGCCGGGGGCAGGACAAGCGCTCTCGGTATCGAATCGTTGCGTTATTGAGCGCCCGATCCGCTTGACGGAAGGAGACCATCATGAAGGGTTTTGCCCGAACCGCCGCCGCTTTGATGCTGGCCGCTTCGATGGCCGTCCCGGCCCCGGCCGGGGCCGCGGTGATCTCCTGGTGCAATGGCTCCTGGACGAACGCCGGCGCGTGCAACTTCGTTTTCGCAGGGGGCGCCTTCTACGCGGGCGGGTCGGCGACATCCTCTACGACCGGGGCGCGAGTGACCGTGAGCATCGTGGAGCCGGTGACCGGCACCGTCCTGCACTCGTGCGCCGCTTCTACGTCCGACGGCCGTTCGGTGTCGTGTGGGGCAGCGAGCACGAGATTGCCCAGTGACCCGCAGGCCGAGCTGACGGTCGGGGCCGTGCTTCGGTGCGTCGTCACCGGCATGCAAAGCGGTAGCTTCCTTTGCACCAGCTACCCGGTGGTCTAACGCACCACAGCTCTCGGTTCGTTCGCAGCGCCCGTAGACTCCAGCGTGTCGGCGTCGGCAGGACCGCTCGTCGCGGGCCGGACAAATGTTTCCGTCGTGACGGTCCGCTCGAACGAGTTCGCTCAGGGTCAGGGGATGGATCGATCAGCCGGCCAGCTGCGCAGGCTTTCCGCGCCGCTTCGTTGCGACGCGGCGGGCGGCGGGAGCAGCCATCAATGGTGTCGCGAAGACCCAGGCTGCGCTTAAGGCATCGGGAAGAATTGCCGCGCCGGCGATCAAGATGGCCGGCGCGAGGAACGCCAGCCACACAAGGGTCGGGCCGACACGGTCGAAGCCCTTCTTGACGAGCGCATAGCGGCACCCGAGCAGCATCATGGTGATCGCGCCCACGGCGGCGATGACGATTCCCCATACGACAGCGGCCAAGGCCTGGCCGAGGCCGCAGAGCTTTTCTGTGCACTCGGGCGCGCCGGCCATAATCAGGCTCGCGACGCCGAATCCAATGGCCCCGAACACGAAAAAGCCCGCATACGCCCCTACGGCACTACCGACGATTGCGGCCGACGTGCCCGTCGCGGATCCTTCGCGGTCCATGTCCTCCCCCTTGGCACCGACTATTAGACATTGGTTCGATCTAGGCCGCACGCCGAAGGTTACGGCCGAAAGCCTCCGCAATTATTTCGCCACAACCACCGGGGAGGGCTCGTGCCGGGCCGATACGGGGGCGGCGACGTGAGGCAGGGGACCAGAGGTAGGAACGTGAAGATCGCCCGGCTATGGCTGAAGCGCTCGTAGGGATTCGAGGGTGTCGGCGTCGGCGGCGGTCTTGTCGTCGCGGTAGCGCAGCAGTCGTGCGAAGCGCAACGCGATGCCGCCGGGATAGCGGGTCGATGTCTGCACGCCTTCGAGCTCGATCTCGACGACCAGATCGGGCCGGACCCAAACGGTGATGCCCTCCTCACGCTCCTTGATCGACTGCAGCTTCTCGGTCTGCCACGCAAGCAGCGCATCGGTCATCCCTTTGAACGTCTTGCCGACCATCACGGGTGTCCCGTTGTCATCGAGCGCGCCGAGATGAAGGTTCGACAGCCATCCGCGCCGTCGCCCGTGGCCCCACTCGGCGGCGAGCACGACAAGGTCGAAGGTTTTGGCGGGCTTGACCTTCCGCCACGCCTTTCCGCGGCGGCCGGCCTGATACGGCGACGACAAATCCTTGACCATGATGCCTTCATGGCCCGCGGCGAGCGCGCTGTCGAGGAAGCGTTGCGCCTCGGCCGCGTCCTCGGTGACGGTGGAGCGAATACGACGGTGGCCGGCGACTCGTTCGAGGGCGTCGAGCCGCTCGACTAACGGCAGGTCGAGCAGGTCTTCGCCGTCCAGGTGCAGCACGTCGAAGAAGAACGGGACCGCGCCGAATGCTTCCGTGCGGCGGCCCGTGCCGCTCATCGTGTCCTGGAACGCGTACGGGCGCTCCGACTCGTCCAGGCCGATCGCTTCGCCGTCGAGCACGACGGCTCGCACCGGCAAGCCGTGCACAACGGTGACGACGCCCGGAAGCCGGTCGGTCAAATCGTTTCCGTTGCGTGAGAACACCCGGACCTCATCGCCGTCGCGATGCGCTTGAATACGGATGCCGTCGAGCTTCCATTCGACGCTGGCAGGTCCGTCGAACGTCAGCGCGTCCTGGACCGTCTCTGCCGTCGACGCGAGCATCGGCAGCACCGGGCGAAGCACCGTCAATCCGATCCGTTCGAGTCCGTCGCGTCCTTCCGTCAGTGCGATTCGCGCGGTCGCGCACAGATCACCCGACAGCATCGTTGCGCGACGAACGACGGTGGCAGGGACGCCGGCTGCTTTGGCGACGGCGGCGGCAACGACGCCTTCGAGCGCGCCGTGGCGCATCTCTCCGGTAAAGATGCGCCGAATGAAGACTTGCTCGTCCGACGTCGCGCGTGCCAGCAGATCGGTCAAGATCTCGGCGCGTGCCTGGACCGAGCCGGTCCCGGTGATCGCCCGCACGCGCTCGATGGCGTCGTCGACGTCGCGTACCGTCAAGGTGGGTTCCGGTGCCGGCGCGACGTCGAGGCCGTACGCGGTTGCCCCTCCGACGCCGATGCGACCCTGCCGCGGCCAGCCGACGAGGAACCCGACTGCTGCTTCGATTTCGCCGGGCGATGTCTGACGCAGCGCCTGGGCCAACAGATCGATCTTTTCGTTGCGCGACGACGTTGCCGCGACATTCGCCGCCGTTGAAACCAAGTCGTCGAGTACCATCGGGCAAACTCTACCCGGCGATGATGTGTCGCTCCCGATCGCCTCCACGCATCGGGCGCCGGTGGCAGACGCGCGAAGAGCTGCGCCTCGCGATCGTCGTCTGGATCGAACGAACCTACCACCGCCGCCGCCGCCAACGACGCCTCGGACGCCTCACGCCGATAGAATT
>DATLFO010000238.1:0-10904 GCA_035541035.1 Actinomycetota bacterium | reverse complement strand
CTTCTCCGCCACGGCGACGGGGAACGCGGGCGCGCCGGGCGGTGCGGTCGGCACGCGCATGCCGCCGAACTCGGTCAGCAGGAAGTCGGTTCGGATCGCGTCGGGCTCGTGCTCGACGAGCCATTTTGCGCCGGCCTCGCCCCCGGTCTCCTCGTCGGCCACCGCGATGTAGAGCAGATCGCCGCGCGGACGGAATCCGCGTCGCGCGAGCCGCTTGAACGCGATCGCCATCGAGGCGGTCAGGTTGAGCATGTCCACCGCGCCGCGGCCCCAGACCTCGCCGTCGATCAGCTCGCCGCCGAACGGGTCGTGGCGCCATCGATCCGGCGTGACCGGCACGACGTCGGCGTGCGCCATCAGCGCGAGCGACGGCGCGCTCGGATCGGAACCGCTCAGGCGCGCGACGAGATTCGCGCGGCCGGCCACCGGCTCGAATCGCTCGATGTCGATGCCGTCGCCGGCGATCACGGACTCGATCAGGTCGATGCTCTTCGTTTCTTGACCGGATTCGATCGTGCCGTCGTTGACGCACGCGTTGCGGATCAAGCCTTGCAGCAGATCGACGACTTCGGCGGCAGGATCGGTCACGAGCGGGACGATAGCCGTCGCGGCCGGGCCACGGCAAGCGTCACAGGCCGGTGTCCTCGTAGCCGGGGATGCCCGGCTTCGGCGCGTCGCCGGTGATCTGCGGCACGAGCGCGCCGGCGATCGCCGCGCCCACCGCCTCGTGCGTCTCGAACGGCCAGTGGATGCCGTCGACGTTGAGCTTCTCGATCCACGGCTCGACCAGCGGCCAGGATTCGACGAACGCATACCGGTGCCGCTCCGCCAGCCGTCGCTGCAGATCCACGCGCGCACGATGCTGTGGATGCACGTTGCCGTAGTAGCCGCTCCGATGGCTGGTCGGCCCCAGCATCACGCCGGGCGCGCCCCAAGTCAGCGAGCGAACCTCGTGCAGGATGCGATCGAGGAGCCGCTCGAACTCCCCGGCCGGAACGCGCGTGAACCGTCCCAGCGTCAGGCGAACCCCGAGCGGATGCACCGCCCGGAGCAGCGCCCGGTAGCGCTTGCGCAGCGACCGGGGCCGCACATGCTGAACCATCGCTTCAAGGACCGGAGGCACCCCCGCCGGCGCGTGGTCGAAGGAGCCGAGGCCGAGGATGACCGCGTCGGCACGCATTAGCACCTCGAACATCACGTGACGGTTCTTGGTCACGTCGTAGTACGTGCCCCGCACGCCGGTGCCGGGATGAGCGACCACCGTGACGGCCACGCGCCGCCCGATGGCGTCCTCGACCGCGCGTGCCGCCACGTTCGGGTACAAGCCCGGCTCATCGGGCAGCAGCGGCCCCGCCGGCCCGGTGAAGGCGGTCGAGTCCGCGATCACCGCAAGACGCAACGGACCGTCCGGATCGGCGTAAAGCGGAGAGCCCATGTCGCCGCCGATGGTACCCGGCTCGCACCATCGAGGCCGTTTCGCCTAGAGGCCTAGGAAAAAAGTGTGCTCCCGCGCCGCCGTTTCGCCCGCTTCGCCGCCGGGCGCGACATACGCGAAGGTCAACGATTTCCGGCCGGGTGCCGAGATACCAGTCGTGGGGGTGGACCGACGCTCGGGAGCGCTTTGATGTCGAACCGCATCATGTCCGCAGCGCGCCTTCGTCCGTATCGGCGACAGGCGTCGCCGCCTGCCGTCCGGTCGCACCGCTACGCGGCCGCAACGGCGCGCATCGCCATGGCCGGCGTGATGTCCCTCGCCATCGCCACGACCGGCGGCACCGCCTCTCCCCTCGTTCCCGTCGGGGTGCTGGTGGCGGCCGTGCTCGGCCTGCAGGCGGGCATCATCTCGGGAGCGGTCGGCGGGGCCGTGATCGTGGCCGCGTCGGTTCCGGCGCTCGCGGCCGAGACGGGAGAAGGGCTGCAGGCGCTCAACCAGGCCGCGACGTGGCTGCTGCTCTTCCCCTTGGCCGGCACGGCGACGGGCCTGGTGCATGCGCTGCGGACTCGTCCCGACGCGTCCCGTGAGCGCCGCCGCCTCGCAGCCGATCTGCACGACGGCGTCGCGCAGACGCTCGCGCACTTGCGGCTCGAGCTCGACATGCTGTCCCACCCCGAGCTGGGGCGCGTCTCCGATCCGGAGCGGCTCGCGCGCCTGGCGCGGGTCGCGGACCGAACACTCACCGACGTGCGCGCGCTGATCAACGATCTCGCCGCCCCCGTGCCGGCCGGGGGCCTGGTCGCCGCGCTCCGCGAGCACGTCGCAGGGCTCGAGGGCGCTTCCGGCCCGGTGGTGACGCTCGACGCCCCGGCGTCGGTCCGCACACCTGAGGGCGTGGACGGACAGCTGTTGCGCATCGCGCAGGAAGCGCTCTCGAACGCGATGCGCCACTCGGGCGGAACCGCAGTGCACGTGCGGCTCGCCGCCGCCGGCGGCGGTACGGTCCGGCTGTCGGTGCACGACGACGGACGCGGGATCGCCGCCGAAGCGACCACGGGCGGCGGCCTCGGGCTCGACACGATGCGCGAGCGTGCACGGGCGATCGGCGCGACGATCGAGATCGGCCCCCGGCCGGGTGGCGGCACGCGCGTCGAGGTCACCGTGCCGGCGGCCGACCTGACGAGGTCCGCATGAGCGGCGCGGCGGTCGAAACCGAAACGCTTCGGGTTGTCTTGATCGACGACCACACGCTCGTCCGGCAAAGCGTCGGGCTGATGGTCGGCGCCGCGGGCGGCTTCCGCGTCGTGGCCGAGGCCGGGGGGGCCGACGCGGGCATCGCCGCGGTCTCGCTGCATCGCCCCGACCTGGTCGTGCTCGACATCGGTCTGCCCGGGCGAAGCGGCCTGGAGGTCGCGGCCGCGCTGAAGGAAGCGCAGCCGGGAATCCGGATCATGTTCCTGACCATGCACGAGGACGACGCGACGATCGCGAGCGCGGTCGGGCTCGGCGCCGACGCCTACGTGCTCAAGTCGGCCTCGACCGACGAGCTGCTGATGGCGCTTCGCGCGGTCGCCACGGGCGGATCGTTCCTAAGCCCCTCGGTGGCGCGCAGCGTCATGCATCGCTCGCACACCCGTCCCGGCGCGCTCGAGCTGACGAGCCGCGAGCTCGAGATCGTCCGGCTGCTCGCCGACGGCGCCCGGCCGGCGCAGATCGCGGCGTCGCTGACGCTGTCGCTGCGCACGGTGCGCAACCATCTCGCGAACGTCTACGCCAAGCTCGGCGTGCAAAGCGCCGCCCAGGCCGTCGCGGAGGCCTACCGCCGCGGGCTGGTCGCACGTTCCGGCTGACCTCCTAGGTCATTCGACTCACTCCCCTAGATCGAAACGCGATCGCAAGTCACGTCGCCTGTCTCTGATCGCGATTCCGTCCTGCTCCGATCTCTTCGGTGGGAACACGCTTTCGAGGCGCTCCGGAGGGGAGATGCCGGAAGCGGGAGGAGGAGGTATCGCATGTCGGGTCTCGTCGGTTTCACCCGCACCTTCGCGAAGTACTGCGTCGCACGCATGAACGTTCGCAGCGAGCGTGGTGCGACCGCAGTCGAGTACGGCCTGATGGTCGCGCTGATCGCCGCCGTGATCATCGCCGCCGTCGCGCTGCTCGGGAGCAACACCTCGGACACGTTCCAGTGCACGGCCGACTCGGTCGCCGCGCGCGCGGACAACTGCCCGTAACGGCACCGCACCACCCCACCAACGGCCGCAGGTCGCTCGGGACGGGTCACTCCCGTCCCGGGCGTCCGGGCCGAGATTCGCGTCACCGCACCGGGTTCGGCAGTCGAGCAGCACCTCTGGGAGGAGAGGATCGTGGGGAAAACCCGCCGTATGCGCCGGCGCGACCAGCGCGGCGCCACCGCCGTCGAGTACAGCTTGGTCGCGGCCCTCGTCGCCGCCGTCGTCATCGTGAGCGTCGCCCTGCTGGGCACATCCTCCAACGAGCTGTACCGGTGCACCGGCGACTCCATGGCATCGCAGGTGACGAAATGCTGAACCGCCGGCGGCGCGAGGAGCGCGGCGCGAGCGCCGTCGAGTTCGCGCTCGTGATGACCGTGCTGTTCATGGTCCTGTTCGGGGTGGTGCAGTTCGGCATGGCATACAACCGCGCGCAAGGCCTGGAAGCCGCGTCCCGCGAGGGTGCGCGCGCCGCGTCCGTCGGTGCCACCTACGACGAGATCCTTGCACGCGTCCGCGCCGCCCAGTCGATGTTCAGGCCCGCGGACGTGCAGATCACCACGACCCCCGCGACGAACGGCACGCAACGGCCGTGCAGCATCGCGGGCGTCGGCAACAGCGTTCGCGTGGAGGCGTTCGTGCCGCAGATGAGCGCGTACGCGATCGCGATCCCTCTGTGGGGCAAACGCCAGATCCGCTACACCGCCACCGGAGTGTTCCGCTGCGAACGGGGGGCACCATGATGCGACGTGACCAACGAGGCGCGACCGCGGTGGTCGTCGCCGTCTCCTTGTCGGCCGTGCTCGGCGCGGCTGTGCTATCCATCGACTCGGGCAGCGTCTGGCGGACCAGACGCAACCTGGTCACCGACACCGACGCGGCTGCGCTGGCCGCCGCGCGCTCCCTGGACGCACAGGGCGCGAAGGCATGCGACGCCACGGCAACCGCGAACGCGCGGTCCGAGGCGGCGGGGCTGATCGCGGCCAACGATCCCGACTCGGTGATGGAAGGATTCACGGTCAAGCCGACCGGCGGCAACTGCTCGGCCGAGTCCGGCCAGGTGCGGGTGGACGGCCGGCTGGTCGCCCAGCTCAGCTTCGCGGGCGTGTTCGGCATCGGATCGGTCGACGTCGCGTCGTCCTCGATCGCGCAGTGGGGTCCGCTCGCGGCCGCGACCGGCCTCCGTCCGATCGGAATCTGCGACAAGAGCCCGCACTTTCAGGAGTGGGCCGACCATCTCGCCGGCAACGATGCCGGCTGGGACACGCCGCCGCAGACGCATCCGAACTACCCGGGCGGGGCGGTCGTGCATCGCATCCATCTGCAGCGCGGGTCGTCGGGCTGCGGAAGCGCGTCCGGCAACTGGGACTGGCTCGACTTCAACGGCAACCACGAGCCGAACGGCAACTCGGCGCTGCGCGAGTGGTTCTACAACGGTTTCCCGGACCAGGTCTCGCTCGGCGACGCCGCAACCGGCCGCGTCAAGGACTGCAACCCGAACGAGACGGGTGCGCAGGACGGATGCGACCCGAAGACCGGCGCCGGCGGCGGGTCCTTCATCGATTCGCTCGAGTATCTGCGCGACAGCAAGATCACGTTCCCGATCATGGTCTACGACAAGGTCGTGGACCGCCGCGACCCGGCCGGCTGCAGCGCGCCGCCGCCCTGGAACGGCTCGGGATCGAACGCGCGCTTCTGCCACGTGGCGTTTCTGCTGGTTCGCATCCACGGATGGGACCAGATCACCGGCAACCTCGGCGACAACTCGTATCTGGACCTGGAGTTCGTGGACGAGTGGTGGGTCGGATCCATCGGCCAGGAACCCAGCGGCGGCCGGCCGACCGTGCACGGCGTCGCGCTGTGCGGCGGCGGCTACGGAACCAAGATCGACAACACCTGCGACGTGTGACGACGAGTGACCAACCGCTTCACGGGAGGGAGTGACCATGAGTATCGGAACGGTGTCGCGGCGAGGGGTGAGCCTCATCGTCGCCCTGGTGCTGGCCGCCTTCGCGACGGCGGCCTGGGTGTCCTACGTGCGCTCGATCGAGAAGCGCGCGATCGACGGCAATGCGACCGTGCAGGTCTACGTCGCCGGGGACGTGATCCCGGCCGGCACGACCGCCGAGACGGCGGACGCGAGCAAGCTGCTGGTCAAGACCGGCGTGCCGAAGCGACTCGTGGCCGAAGGCGCGGTGACGGAGCTGCCGCAACTCCGGGGCACCGTCGCCTCGGTCACGATCCAAAAGGGCGAGCAGATCCTTCGCTCGCGATTCACCTCGCCCGAGCAGGCCGCGCGGCTGCTGCAGATCCCACCCGGCCTTCACGCGATGAGCGTCGAGGTGTCGGCGCCGCCGGGCGTCGGCGGCTTCGTGCAGCCGCACGACCGCGTCTCGGTGATCGCCAAGGTGCAGCGCGAAAACACCGATCCGCTGGTGAGGTTCCTGCTGCAGGACGTGGCGGTGCTCGCCGTCGGCTCGCGCACCTCCGTCGCTCAGCCCGCATCGGGCTCGCGTGAGGCGGCTCGCGAGAGCGCCGAGCCGTCCTCGACCGACCGGATGCTGCTCACGCTCGCGGTCTCGCCGTACCAGGCCGAGCAGCTCGCCTTCGCGGTGATGGAAGGCCAGGTCTACTTCACCCTGCTGCCGCCGGGCTCCGAGGCGATCGGCACACCGGGCCGCACGGCCGGAAACGTGTTCGGGTGATTCGCATGATCGCGCTCATCGATTCCGATCCGAACTTCCAGGCTCGCGTGTCGAACGAGCTGGGCCCGCGGACCGATCCGATACAGGTTCTGGGCTTGCCCGACGCCGAAGCACTGGCGTCGGGCGAGCCGGGACTGCCGGACGTGCTGATCCTCGGACCGTCGGTCGGAGCGCCGGACGCACTCGCGGTCGCCGAGCGGCTGCGCGCGGCCGCGCCCGAGGTCAGCGTCGTGCTGGTCACCGACGCGCTCACCAGCGACCTGCTGCAGGCCGCGTTGCGAGCCGGCGTGCGCGACGTGCTCGGCTCGTCGTTCACGGCCGAACAGCTGCGGGACGCGATCGAGCGGGCCGAGCAGGTCTCGCACGGCGTGCGAGACCGAGGCGGCGCGCATCACGAGGACCACGATCCGTCCACGCCGTGCCGCGTGGTGACGGTCTTCTCCGCCAAGGGCGGCGTGGGCAAGTCCTTCATCGCCGCGAACCTTGCGGTGCTGCTCGCGCAGCGCCACGCGCGCGTCGCCTTGATCGACTTGGACCTGCAGTTCGGCGACCAGGCAATCATGATGCAACTGTTCCCCGGCCGCACGATGTCGGAGGCCGCGGCGAACATCGAACGGATCGACGCCGAGTCGCTCGGCGGTTACCTGACCCCGCACAAGTCGGGGCTGCAGCTGCTGGCGGCGCCGCTCGAGCCGGGCCTGGCCGAGACGATCCAGCCGGCCGCGACGCAGCGGATCCTGCGGCTGGCACGCCAGTCGTTCGACGTGGTGGTCATCGACACCCCGGCGCTGTTCACCGAGCACGTGCTCGCCGCGCTCGACGAGTCGGACGAGTGCATCTTTATGACCAGCCTGGACGTGCCCAGCATCAAGAACACGAAGCTGGCGCTGCAGACGCTGGAGATGCTCGGCGTCGGCAAGGACCGCATCCGGCTGCTGCTCAACCGCGCCGACGCGCAGGTCGGGCTCCGCGTGCAAGAGGTCGAGCGCATGCTCGGCGCCCGCGTGGCCACGCAGATCCCGTCGTCACGCGAGGTGCCGCTGTCGATCAACCAAGGAACGCCGCTGGCCTTCTCGGATCCGCGCTCCGGCGTCACCGCCGCACTGCGCGAGCTCGCCGACTCGGTCGGCCGCGGCACACCCGTCCACGCGCCCGATGCCAAGGGCGGCCGGTTCCGCTTGAAGAGGAAGGTGTCATGAGCCTGTACGAGCGACTCTCCAAGGCACGCGACGTCGCGCCGGCGGGCGGCGGAGGCGGCAGCGTCGCCGAGCTTCGCATCGCCGATCCGTTCGCCGAGCTCAAGCGCGGCATCCATCAGGCGCTCGTCGCCGCGCTGGGCCCCAAGCTCTACGACAAGACGATGACGGCCGAGCAGCTCGAGGCGCACGTGCGCGAGCGGCTCGGCGACGTCCTGGCCGGGACCGAGACGCCGCTGTCCCAGGCGGACCGGCAGCGCCTGTCGCGCGAGATCGCCGACGACATCCTCGGGCACGGACCGATCGAGCCCTACCTGCAGGACCCGTCCGTCACCGAGGTCATGGTCAACGGCCCCTACACCGTCTATATCGAGCGCGAAGGAAAGATCGTGCGCACGCCGGCGCAGTTTCTCGACGAGGCGCACCTTCGCCACACGATCGACAAGATCGTCGGACGGGTCGGGCGGCGCGTCGACGAAGCCTCCCCCTACGTCGACGCCCGCCTGCCCGACGGCAGCCGCGTCAACGCCGCCATTCCGCCGATCATGCTGGACGGTCCCGTGCTGACCATCCGAAAGTTCAGCCGCGACCCGTTCAAGGCCGGCGACCTCGTCTCGTTCGGAACGATGAGCGCGAAGCTGGCCGCGTTCCTGGAGGCATGCGTCAAGGGCAAGATCAACATCATCATCTCGGGCGGCACCGGCGCCGGAAAGACGACCACGCTCAACGTCGTATCGTCGTTCATCCCCGAGGACGAACGCATCATCACGATCGAAGACTCCGCCGAGCTCCGCCTGAACCAGCCGCACGTCGTGCGCGCCGAGTCGCGGCCGCCGAACATCGAAGGCCGCGGGCAGGTCTCGATCCGCGACCTGGTCCGCAACTCCCTTCGCATGCGACCCGACCGGATCGTGGTCGGCGAGGTCCGCGGCGGCGAGGCGCTGGACATGCTGCAGGCGATGAACACCGGCCACGACGGATCGATCTCGACCGCGCACGCCAACACGCCGCGCGACGCGCTGTCGCGCCTCGAGACGATGTGCCTGATGGCCGGAATGGACCTGCCGGTTCGCGCGATCCGCGAGCAGATCGCGTCGGCGGTCCAGCTGATCGTGCACCAGTCGCGCCTCAAGGATGGGACCCGGCGGATCACGCACGTTACCGAGGTGGTCGGGATGGAAGGCGACGTGATCACGCTGCAGGACTTGTTCCTGTTCGACTTCGGTATGGGGCTCGACGACGCCGGCAAGTTCCGCGGCCACGTCAAGCCGACCGGGATCCGGCCGAAGTTCGCCGAGCATCTCAAGGACCTCGGCGTGCCGTTGCCTGCCGACATGTTCGAGCCCGAGCCGTTCGCGCGAGAGGAGGCGTGGGCATGACGCCGCTTCTTTCCGCATCGCTGATCTCGTTCGCGGCGCTGGCGATCGTGTTCGGCATCGTCTTCACCGGCCGCAGCGACCGCGAGGCCGTCAAGAAGATCGAGCGCCGCATCAAGCTGTACTCGATCGGCGCCCGGGGCAAGCGCACCCGCACCAAAGGCGTGCTCGCCGATTCGCCGGTCGCGCGACGCGCCGTCGATCTGGTGGACAAGCTGCCACGAAACCCGAAGCGGGACAAGGCGCTCGCCGCGCAGCTCGAACGCGCCGGATGGCCGCTGCGTCCCGCCGAGATGATCGCGATCCGTCTGGCAGCGGCGGCCGGGGCGGGGCTCGCGCTCGCGGTTTTGCTGGGCAACCCGATCGCCGGGCCGATCGCGGCGGGCGTCGCGTACCTGATCCCGAAGGCGGCGCTGGACCGGGCCGTCGCCAAGCGCACCAACGCGTTCCTGATGCAGCTTCCCGACACGCTCCAGCTTCTGGCGGGATCGCTCAAGGCCGGCTACGGGCTCGTGCAGGCGGTGGACACGCTGGTGAAGGAGACGCCGGCCCCGACCTCGACCGAGTTCTCGCGCGTGCTGGCCGAGACGCGCCTGGGCATGCCGCTCGAGGAGTCGCTCACGCAGATGGCCGAACGGATCGGCAGCGAGGACTTCCGCTGGGTCGTGATGGCGATCGCCATTCAGCGTCAGGTCGGCGGCAACCTCGCGGACCTGCTCACCACGGTCGCGGCGACGCTGCGCGACCGCGAGGCGGTGCGCCGCCAAGTGAAGGTGCTGTCGGCGGAAGGCCGCCTGTCGGCCTACATCCTGATCGGGTTGCCGTTCGGCATCGCCGGCTACGTCGCGATGGTGAACCCGGAGTTCCTCGAATCGCTGACCGGCGAACGCGTCGGCCAGATCATGATCGCCGCATCCCTGGTGCTGATGGGAATCGGAGCCGCCTGGATGCGCAAGATCATCAAGATCGAAGTCTAGGGAGGAGAGGCGATGATCATCGGAACGACCGTTGCCGCCGCCGTCTTCTTCGCCGGCTGCGCGCTCGCGTTCGTGACGCTGGAGAGCGTCGTGGTCGAACGGGCGCGTGTGAACCGGAACCTGCGGCGCCTGAAGAACATCGACGTGAAGGCGACCGAGCTGCGGCGCAAGGAGCTCGCCAAGCCGTTCGCGACGCGGGTCGCGTGGCCGGTGCTGCGCTTGGTCGGCCGCTTCGCGAAGCGATTCACGCCCGCGGGCGTGGTGGACCGGCTCTCGAAGGACCTGACGTACGCGGGAAGCCCGGCGGGCTGGGACGCCGAGCGGATCCTGGCCATCAAGCTGGTCGCCTCGGGCGGCGGGTTCCTGGTCCCGTCGCTGGGCGGACCGCTGCTCGGCGCGGCTCCGATTCGCGGCGTCGTCGCGGGCGTGCTGTTTGCGATCCTCGGCTACTACGCGCCCGAGTGGGCACTGCGCTCGAAGGCCGGCGCGCGGCAGGCCGCGATCCAGCGGGCGCTGCCCGACGCGCTCGACCTGCTGTCGATCACGGTCGAGGCGGGGCTCGGATTCGACGCGGCGGTCAAGCGCGTCGCGACACAGGCGCGCGGCCCGCTCGGCGACGAGCTGCACCGCGTGCTGCAGGAGATGCAGATCGGCAAGCCGCGCGCCCAGGCACTGCGGTCACTGGCCGATCGCACCTCGGTGCCCGAGCTGCAGTCGTTCGTGCTCGCGATGGTGCAGGCCGACTCGTTCGGCATCGCCATCGGCCAGGTGCTGCACGTGCAGGCCCGCGAGATGCGCCTGAAGCGGCGGCAGCGCGCCGAGGAACGCGCGCAGAAGATCCCGGTGAAAATCCTGATGCCGCTGCTGGGATGCGTCTTCCCGTCGCTGTTCGTCGTCATTCTGGGGCCCGCGGCCATCCAGATCTACCGAAGCCTGTTGAGCTAGCCATGAGAATCCTCGCGTTCACCACCGATGCCTCGCTCG
>DATLFO010000237.1:0-4257 GCA_035541035.1 Actinomycetota bacterium | reverse complement strand
AGATCGTCGCGTTCGAAGGCGCGATCTGCAGGCGCGTGGCCGGGCAGCAGATCACGTTCGCGGCGCAAGGGTTCGACCAGTTCGGTCAATCCGTAGGCTTCGTCACTTCGAGCACGGACTTCACGATCTCGCCGGACGGAGCCTGTTCGGGCAACGTCTGCGTCGCGACGATCGCCGGCGCCCATCGCGTGACGGCGACGAACGGCTCCGCCACGGACCTGGCGCTGTTCAACGTGATCCCGGGCCCGGCCACGCGCCTGCAGATCGCGCCTTCGAACGCGACGATCTCGCCCGGCGACAGCCAGGCGTACTCGGCGACGGCATCCGATCAGTTCGGCAACTCGCTGGGTGACATCACCGGCACCACGTCCTTCGATATCACCCCGGACGGGGACTGCACCGGCGCCGTCTGCACGGCGACGGTCGCCGGCCCTCACACGGTCACCGGAACCCGAGGGACCTTGAGCGACACCGCGTCCCTGAACGTCATGGTCGGAACCGTGCACTCCATCGCGATCACGCCGTCGTCCTCGTCGATCCCGGCCGGCGGATCGCAGACATACTTCACTGAAGGCTTCGACGAGGAAGGGAACTCCCTCGGCGACGTGACCGGGCTGACGACGTTCACGATCGCGCCCGCCGGCGGCGAGGTCACGTTGGCGTCGTCGCCCTGCGCGGGGAACGTGTGCAGCGCGACCGTGGCGGGCCCTCACACGGTGACGGCGGCCTCCGGCGAGGCGATCGTCACCGCGAGCCTGCTCGTCGAGCCGGGAGAGGCCGCCACGGTCGTCATCGACCCGGCCAGCGCGGCGGTCCCGGCGGGAACGCCGCAATCGTTCACCGTGGTGGCCTTCGACGGACACGGCAACGAGATCGGCGACGTCACGGAAGACACGTTCTTCTCGATCGAGCAGGCCGGCGTGACCGCGATGGAAGCGGCCGGGGCGTCCTGCGACGGTTCGACCTGCACCGCCTACGGGGCCGGCGAATGGCTCGTTCGCGCCGCCTACGGCGACACCGACGCGATCGCGACCATCACCGTGGAGGCCGGTCCGCTTGCATCGATCGAGCTCGCCCCGCCGGAGCCGACGATTCAGGCCGGTGACACCCAGGAGTTCACGGCGTTCGGCTACGACGAGCACGGCAACCCGATCGAGTACGTCACCGAGGACACGACGTTCACCATCGAGCCTGCCGAGTTCGCGGTCGAGGCCGAACCCACCTACGGCTGCGCCGACAACGTGTGCGGCGCGTCACAGGCCGGCTTCTTCATCGTGACCGGCACGATCGGTGAGATCTGGGACACGTCCTATCTCACCGTCGAGGCCGGCGAGCCCGAGTACGTCGTCATCTCCTCGGACGCCTCGGAGACCACCGCGGGGCAGCCCGTCGAGTTCTGGCTCGAGGCCTTCGACGGCTACGGCAACTCGCTCGACGACGTGACCGAGGATGCGAACTTCACGATCTCTCGGTTCGACGAGATCGAGGCCGAGACGACCGGCTGCGACGACAACGCCTGCTCGGCCACCACGGCCGGCACCTACATCGTCACGGGCGAATGGAACGGCTTGAGCGACACGACGTCGCTAACCGTCGTGGAAGGACCGATCGATTCCTTGGTCCTGACCCCGGCGACCAGCACCGTCGCCCCGGGTCAGCCCCAGCTCTACGAGGCGACCGCCTCCGACGAGTACGGCAATTCCTGGGACGCGACGGCCGCGACAAACTTCGCCATCGCGACGGGGACGTGCACGAACAACTCGTGCTCTTCCTCCACCCTCGGGACGCACACGGTGACCGGAACGATCAGCGGAGTCTCGGGCACCGCCAGCCTCACCATCGAGTCGCCGGAAGGAAAGCTGACCATCTCGCCCGCGAACAACACCATCGACCTCGGGCAATCGCAGACGTATACGGCATCGTTCAAGCCGAAGGACGGAACGGCGTTCGACGTGACCGACGCCACGATCTTCGAGTTCTCCGGCGATGATGCCGGCAAGGGGTCGTGCACGGGCAACATCTGCACTCCGAACACGACCGGAAAGAACCTCGTCATCCACGGTCGCTACCTCGACAAGCAGGACAACGCGAAGCTGACCGTGAACGAGCCGAAGAAGACGTCGACGGCCGCGGTCACGACGGCCGATGCGCCCGCTCCGGTTTCGCCGGGCGACAACACGCCTGCGGCGCCCGGGACGCCGGCGTGGACCCAGCCGAGGCTCTCGCCGCAGGTTCAGCAGCCCGCCGCGGTCGCCCCGGTCATGCCGGTGGCCCCGCGCCAGGTCGAGCCGGTCGCGCCGCCGGCCGCGACCCTGCCGCAGAGCGTGTTGCGTCCCAGCCCGAGGCCTCAGACGCTTCCGGCCGTGACCGTCCCGGCCGAGCCGCAGCGCCGGACGCCGGCGCCCGCCCCGGAAGAGACTCCGGTGACGCCGAGCCGCAGCAGCGGCCGCACGCCACCGGTCCTGCCGGAGGACGAGACCGACGTCGAAGCGACCGCTCCCACCGCGCCGCCGGCCGGCCGGCGTGGGCGCGCGACGCGCAACGAGGACGACGAGACCGGCGGCATCTAGCGCAATGCGCACCATTCGGTTCCGTCTCGCGACCTCGCTGCTGATCGCGGTCGCGCTCACCGCAGGAGCATGGATCGGGCTGGGCCTGGGCATCTTCAACGGCCAGCAGCTGCGGCTGGCGGATGCGCTCTTCGCGGGCGGGCAACCCATCGACTCTCGCATCGTGGTCGTGGCGATCGACGATCAGAGCCTGGAGAAGCGCGGCCGCTGGCCTTGGGACCGCACAGTCCACGCGGCCCTGATCGACGAGCTCACCGCCGCCGGCGTGCAGCGGGTCGGCTACGACATCTTGTTCACCGAAACGACCTCGCCCGCGTCGGATGAGGCGCTGCGGGCCTCTCTCGCCCGGGCCGGAAACGTCGTGCTCGCCTCCGCCGGGACGTTCGGTCGGCGTCCGGGTGACGTGCTGAAGACGACCGCGTATCAGCGGCCCGTCGAAGCCCTCGCCGGTGCCGCGCTGGCCGTCGCGCACGTCAACGTCTTCCCCGACAAGGACGGCGTGGTGCGCTCGCTGCCGGTCGTGCTCGAGACCGGCGACGCCGAGCTCGTGCCCGCCTTGTCGGCCGCGTTGATCGAGCCGGCGGCGTCCACGGCGCCGATCACGATCCGTCCGGACGGCATCGTCGCCGGCACGCGCTTCATTCGTACCGGCGCGGCTCACCTGCTCGAGGTGAACTACGCCGACAAGGACGCCTTCGAGATCGTCTCGGCAGCCGACGTGATGGACGGCGTCGTGCCGCGAGACAGGCTCAACGGCAAGATCGTTCTCGTCGGCGTGACCGCGGTGGGTCTGGGCGACCAGAAGCTCACCCCAATCGACAAGAGCGATGGGCTCGCCGGGGTTCTCGTGCACGCGAACGCGGCCAACACCATCGCGACGGGCACCTATCTGGTGCCGGAGTCCCGGGTCGAGACGCTCTTCGCGGTCTTCGTCCTGGCGTTGCTCACCTCGCTCGCAGTCGCGTTCCTGCGGATCTGGCTGTCGCCGCCGGCGGCGGTCGCGCTGGGCGCGGCCTTCACCTGGATCACGTTCATGCGCTTCGACGACTCGCGGGTAGGAAATCTGGTTTATCCGCCGATCACGATCGTGCTGGCGTACATCGCGGCGCTGGCGGTGCGTTACCTGACCGAGTTCCGTGAGCGCAACCGCGTCACGCAGGTCTTCGCCCGCTACGTGGCAAAGGATGTCGTGGACGAGGTCTTGGCCTCGCCGGAAGGCGCGGTCGCGACCTTGGCCGGCGCGTCGCGCCCGATGTCGGTGCTGTTCGCCGATCTTCGCGGCTTCACCTCTGCGTCGGAGAACGCGAAGCCGGAGGAGGTCGTCGCCGCGCTCAACGTGTACTTGGACGCGATGACGCAGGCGGTCGTCGACGAGCAAGGAACCGTGGACAAGTTCATGGGCGACTGCGTGATGGCCTTCTGGGGTGCACCGCGGCCGGAGCCGCAGCATGCCGAGCGCGCCGCCCGCGCGGCCGTTCGCATGCTCGACAACATCGACCGGGCGATCAAGGAGCGGCCCGAGACCGCGCTGCTTCGGGTCAAGGGCTGCGGCGTGGGGATCGCGACCGGAGACGTCGTCGTCGGCAACATCGGCTCGCACCAGCGATTGGACTACACCGTGATCGGCGACACCGTGAATACGGCGAGCCGGCTGTGCGGCGTGGCCGACGCCGGCACGGTGATCATC
>DATLFO010000236.1:0-6230 GCA_035541035.1 Actinomycetota bacterium | reverse complement strand
CCGGATACACCTTCGAGGCCGCCACCATCGCCAAGTTCGTCATGAGCGACGTGTATCAAGAGTTCGATCAGAGCCGCTCGCGCGAGCGAAAGATGGCGATGCTCGACGCGGCCGGGCTGATCGTGGACAAGATCAAGAAGGGCGTGGATCCGGTCAAGCTCGCCTCGGCGCTCGCGTCTTCGGCGCATCGCAAGCGCATCCAGGTCTGGATGCGCGACGAGGCCCCCCAGCGCGCCGTCGCGGCGCTCGGGGTCTCGGGCTCGTTCCGGCCCGCCGCGTCCGGCACGACGATGATCGGCGTGGTGACACAAAACGCCGGCGCGAACAAGCTCGACTACTACCTGCGGCGCGAGATCGACATCCAGATCCGGCTGCGCGAGGACGGCAGCGCGAGCGCGGCGGTCAAGGTGACGCTGCGAAACAGCGCGCCCGCATCCGGATTGACGCGCGAGGTGATGGGTCCGGCGAACGTGCCCGACGGCGAGGTGCTGTATCGCGCGGGACGCAACGTGTCGTTTCTCAACGTCTATCTGCCGGCCGCGGCGGCGCGCGCCGAGTGGAGCGAGGCCGGCAAGCCCGTCGGCACCGAGATCCAAGCCGCCCCCGACGCGCTGATCGTGTCGCGCTTCATCGACGTGGCGCCGGGCGGCTCGGCCGAGACGACGCTGACCTTCGAGCTACCCGCCGGCTCGTGGGACGAGGGCCGCGTCCGTCTGCTCGTGCCGCGTCAGCCGGCAGCGGCGGCCGACGCGCTCACGGTTCGGATCTTTCCGCCCGAAGGCCTGACGGCCGGCGGCAGCGACCAATTCGAAGTCTCGAAGATGATGAATCGGGACATTCTGGTGGAAACGCATATCGGGCGGCCTTGGACCGATCGCCTGAAACAGCTTGTTTGGCGGTGAATTAAGAAACACCACAGTAGACATTTATGGTCGTAACGGATATTTTCGAGTCTGATAAGCATCTTCTCTTTGGGGGTCCCGCAAGCATGAGTCGTTTCGGTCGAGCGGCCGCCATCGCGCTGTCGGTTCTCGCCGTCTCGACGACCGCATGGGCACAGTATCCGCCGCAGAATTTCATCACCGTGACCCCCCCGACCGTCGTTCGCGGACAGCTCGCGATCGCGACTGCTTGCTGCTTCCAAGGAAGCGTGACCTGGACGGCGTTCTCGCATCCGCGGCACGTGGGGACGAGCACCGCCGGCTCCGGCGGGCTGACCTCGATCACCTGGACGGTGCCGCTCGACATGGAGCTCGGGGATCACACGCTGACCGCCTCCGGAAGCGATCGTCGCGGCCGGCCGCTCACGCTGGCCACCCGCTTCACCGTCGTATCCGAGACCGTCGTCGCCGGGACGCGATTCAACCGCGGCGGGGTCGTGGGGAGCACGGGAGGATCGGCCGGAACCCGGCTGCAGACCACGGGCAGCAACACCATCCCTTGGATGCTGATCGGCATCGGCAGCGTGCTCGCCGGCGGAACGATGCTCGGCGTATCCCGCCGCCGCAAGGTCAAGGCCTAGCGCCGCTCCGCCTCTTTCCGCGCCGCTTCTTCCATTCGGCCGAGAGCCGCACGCCCGTCCATGCCCCGGCAAGGTCGGGAATCAAGTCGAGCGGGCTCGACGAGCGTCCGGGCACGAACCGCTGATGGATCTCGTCGGTGACGCCGAAGAGCACGGCCACCAGGATCGCGAGCTTGCCCGCGTCCTCGGCATCCATTCCCTCGGTGCGCAGCCCGAACGCGATCGCCGCCGCGAGCATCGCGTACTCGATGAAGTGCACGATGTTCGACACCAGCTCGGATACCCAGCCGTAGAGCACGATGCCGAACGAAGGCTGATGCGACAGGACAAAGATCAGCCCCGCGACCAAGGCGGCCGGCAACCAAGCTTTGACGCGGCGGGGCATGCAACGAGTCTATGCGCACACGATGCGGCGAACGGCGTCGCGGATCCCGTCGGCGGTCAGGCCGTAGAGGCCGCGGAGATAGTCTTGGCTCCCGACCTCGCGCACGATCCCGGGCGGGAGCGAGACCTGCTCGACACGCGCGGCCAGCCCCGCGCGGAGCAATGTTTCCGCAACCGCGGCGAACAGGCCACCGGTTGCGGAGTGTTCCTCGACGACGACGATCCGGCCCGTCTCTCGCGCGGCCGCTTCGACGGCGTCGATGTCGAGCGGCTTGACGGTGTGCATGCTCAGGTGACGGACGGCCATTCCTTCGACGTGGAGCCTTTCGGCCGCAGCGGCGCTCGCATGGAGCATGCCGCCGGTCGAGATGATGGTCGCGTCCCGGCCGTCGCGCATCAGGATGGCGCGGCCGATCTCGAAGTCGATCTCGCCGGCGTGCACGGCCGGCTCGCCGGCCTTGCCGAGCCGGAGGTAGACCGGCCCGGGCCGCGCGACGGCGGCACGGGTCGCGGCCGCGGCCTCGATCGGATCGCCGGGCGCGATCACGCACATGTTCGGCAGCGACCGCATGATCGCCACGTCCTCGACCGCGTGATGGCTGTAGCCGAGCGATCCGTAGGCCAGTCCCCCGCCGACCGAGACGATCTTCACGTCGAGGTTGTGGTAGCAGACGTCGTTGCGCACCTGCTCGAGCGCGCGGATCGTCGGGAAGTTGGCGATCGAATAGGTGAAGACGATCCGGCCGGTGTGCGCAAGACCGGCCGCGACGCCGGTCATGTTCTGCTCGGCGACGCCCGCGTTCAGATACTGCGCGGGAAAGCGTTCCGCGTAGTCTTCCATGACGCCGAACCCGAGGTCGCCGGTGATGAAGAAGATGCGGTCGTTCTGTTCGGCCAGGCGCGTCAACTCTTTGACGAATGCGGTTCTCACGGCGCGCCTCCCAACTCGGCCAGCGCCGCTTCGTATTCGCCGGCGTCGGGGGGCCGGTAGTGCCACAGCACCGACTGCTCCATGAACGACACGCCTTTTCCTTTGACGGTGTGTGCGATCACGCAGGACGGCTTACCCGGCTCGTTCGGCAGCCGCTCAAGGGCCGCGCGGATCGCATCGTGATCATGGCCGTCGATCTCGATCGTGTGCCAGCCGAACGCGCGCCACTTGCCGGCGAAGGGCTCGAGCGCGAGCGTCTTGTCGACCGCTTCCAGTGATTGGATCTTGTTGTAGTCCACGATCGCGATCAGGTTGTCGAGCCGGTGGTGGGCGGCGAACAGGATCGGCTCCCAGATCGAGCCTTCGTCGCATTCGCCGTCAGACAGGATCGCGTACGCGCGCAGGTCCTGACCGTCTCGCTTCGCGCCCAGCGCGATGCCCGCAGCGACCGACAAGCCGTGCCCCAGCGAACCCGTCGAGTGATCCACCCCCGGCATGTTCGCCGTCACGTGGCCGGCCAATGGGGAGCCGTCCTGATAGTAGGTGTCGAGGATCTCGCGGTCGAAGAATCCTCGCTCGGCCAGCACCGCGTACAGCACAGCCGCCGCGTGACCTTTGGACATGATCAGCCGGTCCCGGTTCGGGTCGGCCGGGCCGGACGGATCCACGCGAAGAACGTCGCTGTAGAGCACGGCCAGCACGTCCGCGATCGACAAGCAAGAGCCGACGTGCGACGCCTTGCCGAGATGGGTCATGCGAACGACGTCGCGCCGAAGCCGCCGCGCGAGGTCGCGTGAATCCGTCGTCATTCGATCACCGCGTAGCCGATGTAGGGATCGAAGGGAAGGCGGCGAATTCGGAGGCTTCCGACGCCGAGCGTTTCGACGAGCGCGAGTGTTTCGCCGGGCCAGATGGGGTTGTCGAGCTCGTCGAAGGCAAGGATCGCCCCGCGAGGCATCCGCGGGACGAGATGCTCGATCGCGGCCCGCGTCGGCTCGTAGAGGTCGAAGTCGAGGAACAGCAGGCTGATCACGAGGTGCGGGTTTTCGGCAACGAACTTCGGGATCGTCTCGGTCGCGTCACCGTCGATCAGCTCAACCTTCGGGATATGCCCCAGGAAGCGGTCCTGGTCGAACTGCTCAATGAGCGCTTGAAGCTCGTCGTAGGAGTCGGATGCCAGGTCGCCGGGCACGGCCGGGTTGATCGCGTTCGCGTCCTTGTCGTGGACGGCCGGGAAGCCGCTGAACGAATCGAAGCCGTAGACGCGCCGGGTCAAGTTGTTCGGCTCGAGGATCGCGCTGAGCTTCGCCCATGTCATCAGACCGAACCCCCGCCATACGCCGCATTCGACGACGGAACCTTTGACATCCACGACCTGCTTGAACAGCTCGTACAGTGCGATGAATCGAGTCAGGTGCTGACGCCGGACGTACTTGGGGAACGCTTCGAGGCGTTGCTCGACCGAATCACTGCTGCGCTCGAAGATGCGCTCGATCGCCGGGCCGACTTCCTGCTCGGCCTTGGTACGCAGGTTGCCGGCCTTCTTGCCCGGCGTCGGCCTGGACGGCTTCCCGGCGGCCATCGAGCTCCCCCTCTCTTCGTTCAGCGACTTTGCTTGCGCCCCACGGCGTACAGGTTCGTGTAGCGACGGACCGGCTGCGACGGATCGAGCGGGTCCAGGGGCTGCACGCCCGTGATGCCGTCGACACCGGCGAAGGCAGGGAGGCGTCCGAACAGCACACGCTTCAGCTTGGCCCGTCCTCGCAGTGTCCTAGGAATGATACGAAGCCGGACCGCGATCGTCGCGGCAGCCAGGTAGAGGCGCTGGGCAGGGCCGCCGTCCCCGACGGGAAACGCCCCATAGATCGAGGCCTCATAGCCGGCGTGCCGCAGCAAGCCACCCAGTTGCGCGGCGGTGGGATACGAAACGCTGAACGGTGACGGGTGAAACCCGGGCCGTTCGACATTGGGCAGGCAGATGAGAATCTCACCGCCTGGCCGGAGCACTCGATGGACCTCCTGCAGCGCCAGGGCCGGATCGCGCAGATAGTAGATGCTTTCGAAGAGCAGCACCGTGTCCGCCGACGCCGAGGCGAACGGAAGCCGATGAGCGTCGAACCTGATCACCGGAACGCCCGTCGCGCCCGCGGCCGAGACGTTGTCCCAGTCGATGTCCCCGCCGATCAACGTCCGGGCAGTGCGGACAAGATATGGGAGACCGAAGCCCGTGCCGCACCCGATCTCAAGGACGTCGAGCCCTTTCGAATGGTCCTCCGCGAAGCGATATCGCGTGTTCGCCATCGCGATCTGCGACCCCGACATGGGCGAGCCGATCCGCTCGGTGATGTCGGTATACGCCGGCAGCGTGCGACTCATGTGTCGCTGGTTTCCACCTTGGGAAGCCGCCGAATCGCCGCGTCGTGGTCGACCATGGCGAGCATCGTCAGCCATAGGATCTTGAGATCGGTGCCGAAGGAACACGACCTCACATACTCGAGGCCGAGCGCGATCTTGCCCGGCCGAATCAGGCGGTTATACGCCTCGGCCGGATCGGCGCTCCCTTTCAAGATCTCTCCCTCGTTGCGATATCTGATCGAAGCGTAGTCCGTGATCCCAGGCCGGACGGACAGCAGCGCTCGTTCCTCCGCCGTGTACATGGCGACGTCGTGCTCGACCTGAGGTCGCGGCCCGACCAGCGACATCGAGCCGCCGATGACGTTCAGGAGCTGGGGCAGCTCGTCGAGCTTGTGCGCCCGAAGGCGCTTGCCGATCCGCGTGATTCGAGGATCGTCGTCGGCCGTGCTGCTCGGCCCGGCCTTTTCGGCATCGACCACCATGGTTCGGAACTTCAGCATCCGGAAGACGGCTCCGTCGCGGCCGACTCGGCGCCCGCGATAAAGCGCCGGCCCGCCGTCGCGCTTGACGATCATCGCCACAACGGCCATCACCGGCCCGGCCACGGCGAGAGCGAGGACACCGACCACGAGATCCAGCATCCGCTTGCCGGCTGCGTAGATCGGCCTACGCGCCATAGAAGCGACGGATCGTGTCGGCCACGTATTCGATTTGGCCATCCTCGAGCTCGGTGGTCAGCGGAAGCGAGATCTGCGTCCGGCTGATCTCTTCAGTGACGGGAAGATGGAAATGGTCCAGTCCGAGCGCCGGCTGTTTGTGATTCGGAATCGGAAGAGAGATGAGCGTCTCGACCCCGCTTTCCGTGAGAAACGCAGCGAGGTCGTCGCGACGCTCCGCCTGGATCACGTAGTTCTGGTAGACGTCGAAGTACGGACCTTCGGTCGTGGGAGCCGGGGGTCGGCTGACCATGGCAATGTCCTCGAGCGCCTTGTCGTAGAGGCTCGCCAGTTCCCGTCGCCGTTCGATCGCCTGGGGCAG
>DATLFO010000235.1:0-14912 GCA_035541035.1 Actinomycetota bacterium | reverse complement strand
ATCAGGTGAATCGGCAGCGGATCGTCGTTGCGCTTGCGCTCTTGCTGTCCTCGCTCGTCTCGGCCCAGTCCACGCCCGCCGATCAGTCCGTCACCTACGCCGGGGTGGGCGAGGTGGACGCCACCTGGCACGTGGGTGCCTCGGCGGGGCAGTACGCTGGGGACCGGCCGTGCGATGCCACCGTGGTGCTGCGCCTGGACCCGTCGCGGGTCGCCGGCAGCTGCGCGGGTCCCGAAGCGCAGTCGACGATCGCCACGTTCGACCAAGGCAACCTGTCCACCCGTCGCGTTCCCTCCTACGGCATCCAGTCGCGCTTGTCGGTCCGCGCGCTCGTCGTGGACGGGCCGGACCCGCAGGATCCGTCGGTGCGCAACCGGGTCGCGATCGTCAAGAACGATCTGTACATCCCGCAGGACCTTTTGTGGCGACGGACCGCGCAGATCCTGGAGGAGCGCGATGTGCAGCGGTCGCTGGGGCTGCTCGGCGGGGTCGAAACTCGCATCGACCGCAACAACCTGACCATCGCAGTCTCGCACAACCATTCGAGTCCGTACTACTCGTCGCCGTCGTGGGGCGTGTGGGCGTTCCAGGACGTATTCGACGTCCGGTTCTTCGAGTACTACGCGCAGCGCATGGCGCGCGCGGTCGAGAAGGCCGCGGCCGCGCTGGTGCCCGTGCGCATGGGCGCCGCGGTGACACAGTTCGACGAGACCCACCGCCACTCGTTCGGGCCGGCCATCGCCGACGACGGCACCCCCGCGGGCTATCCGCACTCGGACGCCAACCACGACCTGATGGTCGCGCGCTTCGACGAGATCGTCCCCGGAGGCGGGACCAAGCCGCTGGCGATCTTGATGAACTACGCGCTGCACCCCGAGTTCCTCGACGGCAACAACCTGATCACCGGCGACTTCATCGCGCCGCTCGAGCGCATGGTAGACCGCGAGACGGGCGCGACGCTGTTCTTCACGCAAGGGGACGTGGGAACGGCTGAGCCCGAGCGCAACGTCTACCACTCGATCCACGACCGCAACGACTATTCGCACAAGGAGTACGCGCAGGCCGAGGTGGGCGCACGCAAGATGGCCGATGCCGTGATCGACACCTGGCAGGACGTCGCGGCCGGCACGCCCGCCGAACCCGCGCGCTTCGTGCCGTTCCAGGAGGGCTTCGCCGTCAAGATGTTCGACCGCTTCTTCCCCGGCCCGACCTCGCACCCGTACCCGAGCGTGTCGAACTGCCGGACGGACCGCGCGCTGCGCGGCAACCCACAGGCGCCGCTGGCCGGGCTGCCCGACTGCCAAGGGCCCGGCACCTCGTTCGAGGGCTCGCCGTTCGACCCGGGCGTGGACACCGACACGTTCGAGGCCGCCGGCATCCCGATCCCCGAGAACTATCCGGCGCTCGGCTATACCGGCCTCCATGAAGACCTGGGCGTGCATCTGCAAGCCGTCAAGCTCGGCGATCTGCTCGTGACCGTGTGCTCCTGCGAGCAATGGAAGGATCAGGGCAAGAACATCCAGACGCGCACCGATCGCGTGCAGGGAAACATCTATCTCGGGTTCGAGTGGGCGAAGGGCTATTCGTATCCGGGGGATCAGACCTACGCGCCGTGCACGCAGAACCCGGATACGACCTGGCGCTGCCCCGACCCGCGCAACGCGAACGCGACGCTCATGCTCGGCAACGTCAAGTTCCGCCGCATGCAGGCCCAGATCCGAAACGACGCAAAGGGATGGAACGACCTCGACTCCGTCGCCTGGGCCGAGTCCGAGCCCACCGACCCCGGCAGGATCAAGGGCAACTTCACCCACGAGGAGCTTCCCGCGAGCGGCCCGGGCAGCGGCTACGCGATGACGATGACGGTCGCCATGGCCAACGACTACAACGGCTATCTGGCCTCGTATCGCGAGTATCAACGCGGCGATCACTACCGCAAGGCGCTCACCGGCTGGGGGCCGCATTCGCAAGACTACTTCGCGACGCGGCTCGTGGAGGCGGGCGGATGGCTCAACGGCGGACCCGCCGTCGCCGATGAGCCGCTGGACGCGAAAGAGACCGCCGACATCGCTCACAACGAGGCGCGCGCGCGGATCCTGGGTGAGATCGGCGCGAAGTACCTGACCGCGCTCGAGGCCGCGCTTCCCGCCGACGGCGGCTTCCCCGCGATCGATGAGCAGCCCGCCGCGCGCGTCGAGCGCTTCGGCGCTGCGTTCCTGTCGTGGACGGGCGGCTCGAACTACACCGACGATCCGTTCGTCAAGGTGCAGCGCTTCGACGTCGAGTCCGGTGAATGGACCGACTTCGCCGACATGAGCGGCGAGGTCGTGGTGACGCTGAAGTTTCCGACGCTGCCGAACGACCTGCCGGCCTTCTTGACCGGCGGGCTCGAGTATCGCTGGACGGCGACGTGGGAGGTGTTCGGCTCGCGGGTGGCGGACCTGGGCGGCGGCATCGGCAGCACGCCGGTGGGCACGTACCGGTTCGTCGTCGACGGCCTGCGGCGCGACGCGTCGTGCGGATCAGTGACCGGAACCTGCCCCTACCACTTGGAGTCTAACTCGTTCCAGGTGACTCGCTGGACCGGCATCACCGTGCCCGACATCCGCGCCGAGCCGGACGGGCGCGTATCGTTCACGGTCGGTCCGACCACCACGATCCCGGTGCCGCGCCTCGGCGGCGGCGTGCCCGTAGAGGCGGTGATCGGCCCGATCGACTATCCCGACACCTACGACGCGCGTGCGGAGTTCATCCGGCACGTCCGCACGATGTATCGCGATCCGTCCGCGCCGAACGACCCGTCGAAGTTCGAGTGGTACTGCAACGAGTGCTCGTTCCGGCCTTGGCTGGACACCGGCACGGTATCGCGCGCCATTGTGACCGTCGTGCGGGCCGACTCGACCATCGAGGAGGTCGTCGCGGTCTTCGACTCCGGCCTCGGCCGTTGGGTCGCGCCCGCCGGGCTGCAGCCGGGCGACACCGCCTACGTCGCGCCGGCCGGCATCACCGACGCGGGCGGCGAGATCAACGGATTGCCGTCGGCCGTGGTGACGCGCTAGGCGATTCGAGATCCCCCGACCGTCACCGCGACGATGCGCGGCGGGCTTCCCTCGGTGACGGAAGCCTCGACATCATCGCCCGCGTGCTCGCGCAGCCGTGTGGCGTCGCCGACCAACTCGATGCCGTCGATGCCGTCGGCGAGAACGCGGTGCTCGAGCGTCTCGCGGCCCGGCATGTGCGCATCGTCGTCCCAGGCGATGAAGAACGGCAAGGGAGGATCCGACAGCGCGATCTCGAGCCCGGCGAGCAGCCACGTCACCGATGTGCCGTCGGGCCGCACGCGATGGCCGGGAACCGCGACCGATCCGATGCGCTCGGCGGTCTGCTCGATGTCGCCGGGCCGCAGGCACCAGGCGATCCACCGGTCGCCGTCGTCGATCTGGGAGAGCACGAACTCACCGAGCGGATTCATGCGCGCGGCGGTCGGATCGCTGATGCCCATGATCTCGATGTAGGAGTCCCCGAGCGGCACGATCCGGTTCGCGGTGCCGTACGCGGGATGCAGGCCGCCCTCGTAGGACGCGAGCCCGAACTCGTCCCAGAATCGGTGACCGGCGGCGTTCACATCGTGGGTGCCGTAGATGACGTGGTCGATGCGGTTCACCGAGGCAGCCTAGCGCGCCGCGGTCCCGCGGTTCGGGACCGCGGGCTGTCCGGGAGCGTCTACAGGAGCTCGACGGGGTCTTGCCGGTCGAGGTGCCAGGCGTCGTCGGGGATGTCGTAGTGCCTCATGACCGCGGCGATGCACTCGCGGACCTGATCGGGGTCGCTCGCTCCGTAGTGGATGCGGTTTTCGAGCTCGTCGATGTCGCCGAGGGTGACGCCGTCCTGCCACGCGCCGGCTTGGTTCGCGGTGTCGTACCAGGTCTTGAGCTGATGCCACGAATACGAGACCTTCACCGCGACCGCCTTGTAGCCTTCGAGCCCGCCCCCGCCCATCACGTCGCGGTAGGCCTCGAGGGCCGTGCGGGCCGTCTCGTCCTTGCCGTCGGTTACGCGCACCATGGCCGCCTTTCGGGGCTCGTCCACGGTCAGGCCGGCGAACTCGGGAACGCGGTCGCCGACCTCGGCGAGCTTGTCGTCGTGCGTCGCGTTGCCGCGATGCATAAAGGGCGAGGGCCACGGGTTCGGCCGGGGGGAGCAGTGCTCCGGCAGCGCGTCGGACGAGGACGAGATATGCGCCGAGGACCCGGGCTCGGCCGGCGCGGCGCAGCCCGCCAGCAGCAGGCACAGCACGGCAAGGGTTGGCGCCATCGTTGCTTTGACGCCGTGCAACGGGTGCGGGTTCCTTTCTGTTAGAGCGACCGGAACGTAATCCCGAGCGGCGATGCCAGGGTGCGGATGTCGCGGGCGGTCAGGGCGAACCACTCCGTGACGGACTCGCGAGGCTCGGCGAGGAACGGTCCCATCATCCGGAACCGGAAGACGCCGACCTGGCCGGGAAGGACCGAGCCCGGCTCGTCCTCGTTGTCGTCGAGGTGGCTCGCGCGAGCGCAGCCGTGCCAGTCCGCGAAGGCGTACTCGCTGCAGCGTCCCGCCGGCAGGGCCGTGTCCAGCGTCACCATCGACCCGCCCAGCGGCCACGCGATCGTCCCGGTGTTGCGCACCCGCACCTCGACCTCGTCGGAGGGGAGGGCACGGGCGACCGTATCGGCGAGGCCCAGCGTCGCCGGTCCGGCGACGGAAAGGATCTCGGCGCCGAACGAGCCCACGGAAAGCGGCAGCGAAGCCGTGCCGCCCGGCCGGCGCGGCCCGCCGGGGGCGGCGATCTCGGGGACGAACAGCTCGGCCGGCGTGGTCCCTTCCGCGGACCAGGGGATGGTGACCTGGGTGGTGAACCGGCCGGTCTCTCCGTTCACCAGGACGGACGCGTCGTTGGGGATGCTCGGGTGCGACGCGTTCGTCAGGTCCTGCGACAGCGAAGCCGCCGACGTGCACGAGCTCCATGAGGCGGCGGCGAAGGCGCTGCATCGTCCCGCCGGGCTGGTCGCCAGCGTCGTCGCCGGCGAGACCGGCCAGGCTTCGAAGCCGGTGTTGATCGTATCCACGGTGACGTCGTAGGTCTCGCCCGGGATCAGCGGGCCGCCGTTCGGATTCGACAGCGACACCCCGGCCACGTTCATCGCATACTCGGCGGGATACAGCGAGGCCGCTCCGTTGATGTCGCCCGCCGACAGCGTCCGGTTCTGAATCGAGCCCTCAACGATGAACGGATGCATCACCGCGGCCGTCTCGGACGTGTCGTCGCACGGTGACAGGCCGGGGTCGCCGCACACGTGGCCCAGGCCCAGGAAATGCCCCCACTCGTGGGCCGCGACGGACTGCAGGTCCCATCGCCCGGCGGTGCACGCCACGGTGGTTCCGTTGCACCACGGCATCTCGGTCGTGAACAGCAGGTCGGCTTCGTGTATGTATCCGCTCAAGCTGCTCGATCGCAGGCACGCACGGGCGAGGACGTTCGGGGGCTGCGGCGTCCAGCCCATCGTGTTTTCGCCGTCCGACGGCGGGCACGAGGAGCCGGGCGCCGGCGCGACCGAGGCCGTCGAGTCCGCGCCCGTCTCGAAGCGAAATGCGATCCGGTCGGGAGTCCCGCAGTCGTTGCGGGACTCCTCCCACACCGTGCGGCCTTCGATGATCTGCGACTTCCAGTCCCACGTCATCGGCGCGCCGGCCGGGTTGAATCGAAGGGCTTCGACCACGCGCCAGGGCCGCGGGACCCGGCCGGAGCTCCAGTTGATGTATCCGTAGGTGCCGCCGTTGGTGCAGCGGACCGACGACGGGCCCGCCGGCTCGCCGGAGCCGGCCGCGTGCTGCGCGTGCTCGTCGTGGCGGGTGCGGTCGCGGCGGATCTCGTGCACCGAGGACTGCCCGGTTCGAAGATCGTGGTGCTCGACGACGGTGCGATCGGTTCCGTCGGTGAAGACGGTCAGGTACCGCGCCTCGCGATCCGGCGAGGACCGTGCCGGTGCTGTGGCGGCCGCGGCCGGGATCGCGATCGCCGCGACCGCGACGACGGCCGCCACGGCCGTGACTCGAATCAAGTGATGCCCCCCATGTGTCGGTATCCCGGAATTCGCGGTGGGGCTGCCGCCCTCCTTCCGGATTGTCCGGCCGGTTTGGGCCCTCGCCGGGCCTTTCGCGCTTTTCCCGGATTGGACTTCGCGGTTTTGCCGTGCCGGGACGGGAGGAATAATCTACCGCGCGGTAGAGAGCCGCTTGGGGGGTGCCCGTTGATCCGAGAAGGACTGGCCGGCCGGTCGGTCGCGCTGACCGGCGTGACCGGCTTCCTCGGACAAGGCTTGCTGGAGCGGCTCGTCAGCGACATCCCCGTCGAGCGCATCCACGTCTTCATCCGCGGCGACGCGCCGTCCCGTCTCAACGCGATCACAAGCGGCGCGGTCTTCGGGCCGCTGCGTGCGGCGATCGGCGAGGACGCCCTTCGCGAGCGGATCGAACGGCTCGTGGTTGCCCACAGCGCCGACCTCGTCGCCGACGAGATCGCCATGCCGGCCGACGTGGACACCGTGATCCACTCGGCCGCGACCGTATCGTTCGACCCGCCCCTTGACGAGGCTTTCGACACCAACCTGCGCGCCTCGCTCAAGATGCTCGAGTCCGCGCGCGGCAAACGCTATCTGCACGTGTCCACCGCCTACGTCGCCGGGATCACGCGCGGCACCCAGGCCGAGGAGCCGATTCGGCGCGACGTGGACTGGCGTGCCGAGGCCGAGTACGCGCTGCGGGTACGCACGCTCGCCGAGGACGCCTCGCGCCGGCCCGAAATGCTCCGCAAGCTGCGCGAGCGCGCGCGGCATCAGGTCGGTCGCGCCGGACCGCAGTCGGTCGCGGCCCGCGCGGAAGAGCTTCGCCGCGAATGGGTGCGCGCTCGTCTGGTCCATCACGGCCGCGAACGTGCCAACAGCCTCGGGTGGCAGGACGTCTATACGTTCACGAAGGGGCTGTCCGAAATCGCGATCGCCGAGCTTCGCGGCGACACGCCCGTTCAGATCGTGCGTCCGTCGATCATCGAGTCGGCGCTGCGCCACCCCTATCCCGGTTGGATCGAAGGGTTCCGCGTCGCCGAACCGGTGATCCTGGCCTACGGCCGTAACGTGATTCCCGAGTTCCCCGGGATCCCCGAAGGTGTCATGGACATCATTCCGGTGGACTTCGTCGTGAACTGCATCCTGGCGGTCGCGGCGCGCGAGCCCGAGGACCTGGCCTTCTACCACTGCTCGACCGGGGCCCGGAACCCGCTGTCGTTCCGCGGCATCTACGAGAACTGCCGCGAGTACTACCAGGCGCATCCGCTGCCGGAGCGCGGCCGCGGCACCGCACCCGTGCCGGTCTGGAAGTTTCCCGGCAAGCGCGCGGTCTCCAAGCGCATGCGCAACGCCGAGCAGGCCGTGTCGCTGCTCGAGCGCGGCGTCGAGCGGCTGCCGCGCGGATCCATGGCCCGCAACGCCGCCCGGACGGTGGACCGTCTGCGCGGCAAGCTCGACTTCGTCAAGCGGTACGCAACCTTGTACGGCGCCTACACCGAGGTCGAGGTCATCTACACCGATGATCGCGCCCGGGCGCTCTACGAGTCGATGCCCGACGCCGACCGGCAGGACTTCCTGTTCGACCCGACGGTCTTCACCTGGGAGGAGTACCTGCAGCAGATCCACAACCCGTCGATCACTACGTGGTTGCGGCTGCCGAAGCCGCCGCGCGCCGAGCCGACGGTCGCGGTCCAGCCGCGCAGCGGCACCGCGCCGGTGATCGCCGCCTTCGACGTGGAAGGAACCATCGTCGCCTCCAACGTGCTCGAGGCGTATCTGTGGCTTCGCATGAGCGACGCGCCGCGCGACGAGTGGGCGAAGATCATCGCGGATCTCACCCGCCGGCTGCCGTCGCTGCTGGGGGCCGAGCGCCGCGATCGCGGCGAGTTCTTGCGCCTGTTCTACCGCCGCTACGCCGGCGCTCGCGAAGACGAGCTTCGCGCGCTGGCGCGCGAGCACATGGGCGAGATGATCCTTCGCCGTCTCGCGCCCGCCGCCACGCGCCGCATCCGCGAGCACCGCGCCGCCGGGCACACCGTCGTGCTCGTCACCGGCGCCGCCGACTTCGTCGTCGAGCCGCTGCGGCCGTTGGTGGACGAGATCGTCGCCGCGGAGCTGAAAGTGCGCGGCGGCCGCTTCACCGGCGACTTGGTCATGCCGCCGCTCGTCGGCGAGGCACGCGCGTCGTGGCTTCGCCGGTATGCGCAACAGATCGGTGCCGACCTCAACGCGTCCTACGCGTACGCCGACTCGATGAGCGACCTGCCGATGCTCGAGGTGGCCGGCAACCCGGTCGCGGTGAACCCCGACGTGACGCTCACGCGCGTGGCGCGCACGCGCCGCTGGCCGATCGAGGAATGGCCGGCCGCGGGCGGCACGCCCAAGATCGCGCTGCCCGAGACCGACGCGCTCGACGCTGTGTCCGTGCGTGCGGCGCTGCCCGCCGGAGCCGCACGATGACGCTGTCGCTCGAGATCTACCGCAGCGTTCCTCGCTACCTGGCGGCGCGCGCCGTCGGCGGAAAGCTTCCGGGCATGCTTGCCGGACCGGTCGCCGCGCTCCGGCTGGTGCATCGAAGCGAGCCCGTGATCGATCGGCCCGGCTGGGCACGGATCACGCCGCGGCTGTCGGGCGTCTGCGGATCCGACCTGACGACCATCGCCGGCCGTTCCTCCTTCTACTTCACCGCGCTCGTCTCGATGCCGTTCGTCCCCGGACACGAGGTCGTCGGCGACCTGCTCGAAGCTTGCGAGGACCTTGCGGCCGGAACGCGCGTGGTGCTGGATCCGGTGCTGGCGTGCGCGGCGCGCGGTGTCGAGCCTGCATGCGAGCCGTGCGCACGCGGCGAGCGTGGCCTGTGCGAGCGCGTCACCGGGGGACACCTCGGCGCGGGACTGCAGACCGGCTACTGCGACGACACCGGCGGCGGCTGGAGCCAGATGCTGACGGCGCATCGCTCGCAGCTGCACACCATCCCCGACGGCATGAGCGACGAGGACGCGGTCATGGTCGAGCCGCTCGCCTGCGCGATCCACGCCGTGCGTCGCGCGAACGTGCCGCGCGACGCCGACGTCCTCGTCGCCGGCGCGGGAACCGTCGGGCTGCTGACCACGCTCGCCCTCAAGGCCGAGACCGAGGCCGCGCGTGTGATCGTGGTCGCCAAGCACAAGCATCAGGCGGATCTCGCGCGCGAGTTCGGCGCCGACGAGATCGTCTCGCCCGACCAGGCGCTCGGCAGCATCCGCCGAAGCACGGGTGCGTTCCGGCTGCATCCCGAGCGGTCCGGCCCGTTCCTGCTCGGCGGCGTGGACGTCGCCTTCGACGCGGCCGGATCCAAAAGCACGCTCGACCTGGCGCTGCGCTCCACGAAGGCGCGCGGCACGGTCGTGCTGGCCGGCATGCCCGCCAAGGCCGACCTGACGCCCGCCTGGTTCCGGGAGCTCACGCTGACCGGCGCCTACAGCGGCGCGGGGTGCTTCGCCGACGCGATCGAGATGGCGGCCGGCAACAACGTGGGCCGTCTGGTCGGTGCGGCGTACCCGCTGGAGCGCTGGCGCGAGGCGATCGATCATGCGCTCGAGGCCGGCCGTTTGGGAACGGTGAAGGTCGTATTCAAGCCCGAGGGCCCGCGCGCCCTGAAATCAGGAGGGGTGCAGTGAGCCGTCCGGGATTCGTGCTGGAGGTCGACGAGCGCACGCCGCCGATCTTGTTCCACCACGGCGAGAACTTCCGTTTGGAGAAGCTGCCGTTGGGATCGCGGGTGGTCTACGGGCCCGATCCGCTGCCGGGCATCGGGGACGTGGACGCGGCGATCGAGCACGCGCTGCTCAACCCGCTCGGTATGGAGCCGCTGCCGTCGCTGCTGCGTCCCGGGATGCGGCTCACGATCGCCTTCGACGATATCTCACTGCCGCTGCCTCAGATGCGAACGCCCGACATCCGCGGACGCATCATCGAGCACGTGCTGCGCCACGCCGCGCGCGCCGGCGTGGACGACGTTCGCCTCTACGTCGCGAACTCGCTGCACCGCCGCATGACCGCCGCCGAGATCAAGCGGGCCGTCGGGGAGCGCGTCTTCCGCTCGTTCTGGCCGGACGCGCTGCAGAACCACGACGCCGAGGACCGCGACAACCTCGCGTATCTGGGCAAGACCGAGCACGGGGAAGACGTCGAGATCAACAAGCACGCCGCCGAGTCGGACCTGCTCGTCTACGTCAACATCAACCTCGTGAGCATGGACGGCGGCCACAAGTCCGTCGCGGTCGGGCTCGGCAGCTACCGCAGCGTCAAGCCACACCACAACGTCGAGACGATGCTGCAGTCCAAGTCCTACATGGATCCGCGGCACTCGGCGCTGCACCGCTCCTGCGACCGGATGGGCAAGATCGTCGAGAAGACCGTCAAGATCTTCCACATCGAGACCACGCTCAACAATCGCGCGTTCGGCGCGCCGTTCGAGTTCCTGCAGAAGCGCGAGTGGGAATGGACACTCAAGGACCAGGCGGCCTACTTCGCGGCCAAGCGCGCCAACGACCGCACGCCCGTCAAGACGCGCCGCGCGATGTTCCACAAGATCGCCGCGCCCTACGGGCTGACCGGCATCGCGGCCGGCGACGTGGACGAGGTCCACACGGTCACGCTCGAGCGCGTGCACCGCCAGCAGATCGTCGAGGTGGACGGCCAAGCCGACGTGCTCGTCGCGGGCCTGCCCTACATCGGGCCCTACAACGTGAACTCGATCATGAACCCGATCCTGGCGGTCTGCGAAGGGCTCGGCTACTTCTTCAACATGTATCGCGGCAAGCCGCTGGTGCGTCAGGGCGGCGTGATGATCATGTTCCACCCGGTCCGCAACGAGTTCCACAGCCTGCACCACCCGTCCTACATCGACTTCTTCGAGCAGGTGCTGTCGGTCAGCACCGACCCGGAGACGATCCAGGCGAAGTTCGAGCAGCAGTTCGCCGAGGACGAGTGGTATCGCCATCTGTATCGCACCGGCTACGCGTATCACGGCGTGCACCCGTTCTACATGTGGTACTGGGCCTCGCACGCGATGGCGCACCTGGGCGACGTGATCTACGTCGGCGGCGACCGATCCACCGTCGCGCGTCTGGGTTTCCGGTCGGCCACCACGCTCGCCGACGCGCTCGACATGGCGTCCGAAACCGCCGGCCGGTCGCCGCGCATCACCGCGATGCGCACGCCCCCGCTGTGGCTGGCGGAGGTTCGATGAGCGGCATCGTCAAGGACCTGCGGACCCTGCAGCGGGGCTTCCGCTGGGGGCGGCGTCCGCTCGCGCCGCGCAACGTGCCGCTGCCCGATCTCGCGCCGCGCGACTTCCCCACGGCGTGGGCGCGCACTCCGGCCGCCAAGGCCGCGCGCGCCGCGATTCACGAAGCCGTGATGAAGCCCTTGATCGAGTCCCAGATCCGGCCGCGCGTCCACAACGCGCATGTGCTATCCACGCTCGCGCCGCCCGTGATCTTCTACGCCAACCACTCCTCGCACCTGGACGCTCCGACGCTGCTGCTGTCGCTGCCGCCGTCGTGGCGCGACCGCACCGCGGTCGGCGCGGCGGCCGACTACTTCTTCGACGTGTGGTGGCGCGCGGCGGCGACTGCGCTGGTGATCAACGCTTTCCCGGTCGAGCGGCCAAGCAGATGATCGCCGACGGCTGGAACGTGCTGGTGTTTCCCGAGGGAACGCGCAGCAAGGACGGCTGGATGGGCGAGTTCCGGATGGGCGCCGCTCGCCTGTGTCTGGAGAACGGCATCCCGGCCGTGCCGATCGCGCTGCGGGGCACCTACCAGTCGATGCCCCGCGGCCGCGGGTGGCCCAAGCCCGGCCGCCTGCCGGTCAACGTTCGCTTCGGCGAGCCGGTCCGCCCCGAGGACGGCGAGCTGCCACCCGACTTCGCCGCGCGCATGCGCGCCGCGCTCGAGCTGCTGCTCGAGGAGGACCGCACCACCTGGTACGAGGCGCTCAAGCGCGACGCCACAGGGGATCTGACCCCAGCCACCGGGCCGAAGGCGGCGGCGTGGCGGCGCATTTGGGATGCCGGCGAACCGGTCGCCGACCCCGTTCACGCCCGGCGCGCATGGCCTCGGTAGCGCCGGGCCGCAGTCCCCGGTCGCCACGCATCGCGGTGAAATCCCGCCCTGCGTGTGCAATAATTGTACGTTTTGTCCGGTTGGTGGGAGGGAATTCAGCGCTCCGCAAAGAATGAATACCGAAGATCGTTCGAACCTTGCGCGGGAGGAGTCGTGATTCGCAAACGGATCGGCTTGCTTGTCGCCGTCATGGCCATCCTGGCCGCGCCGGCCGTGCCTCAGGCGCTGTCGCTGGCGGCTCCACCCGAGGGAATCTCGGTCGAGGCGAGCTACGTGTCGTCCACCGGATGGGTGAAGCCGGGTGAGGTCTATCCATTCAAGGTGATCGTTCGCGGCGGCAAGACTGCCGCGTCCAACGTTCGAATCAACGTGGCGCTGCCGCCCTCGGCGTCGTTCGTCTCCTCGACACCCGCCCCGGCCATCGCGGCACCGCGTGCGGCCTCCTTCACGATCCCGACGGTCGCGCCGAACACGACGACGCGCATCGTGATCCAAGCGCGCGCCGCCTCGCTTACCGAAGACCCGGAGATCATCTGGAAGGACCTGTCGGCCACCGCGACGATGATGATCGGGCCGCAGGAGGCAGGCACGTCCGTGACGCACGGTCCGCGCGTCACCACGCTCGAGTCCGCGCGCTACGGCGACCGTCCGTTCCCGATCCTGATGGTCGAGTACCAGGACGTGAAGCACTGCACGGGCGAGGGCGAGCCCTACGCCGAGTGCACCGGCAACCACACGGCCGAGAAGTTCGAGCAGGCCGTGAACTCCAAGACCTCGGGCGAGTCCGTCTGGCACCTCTTCCAGGACATCTCGCTCGGCCAGCTTCACCCCAAGGGAACAGTCCCGTCGGCCGGCAAGGGCACCGTGCCGTTCGAAGGGGTGGGCGGCCGGAAGTGGTCCACGCCCGCGCCCTCGGGCACCTGCATGGGCGTGACGCTGGCCGGCGCCGACGGCACGCCGGCGTACCCGAACCGAATCGAGGATGGCTGGTACGTGCTTCCCGGCCAGCAGGCCTACTACGGATCGGACAAGGTCGGCCACGGGCTCGGCCGCTCGCTCACGGGCGTCGAGGCGCTCGGCGGGATCGATGCGGGCTGCGGTCCGACCGGCAAGCTCGTCTACGATTCGGCGCTCGCCGCCGATCCGGACCTTGACTACAACGACTTCGACACCGACCGCGACGGCGTCGTGGACTTCACGATGGTGATCTTCGCCGGTGACGGCGGAAACGGCTCGACCACGCCGACCGGGCTCAACAACATCTGGCCGCACTCGTCGGATCTGCGGTCCTACTTCACCTCACCCGACGGCCAATCGGGCTACATCTCGCAGGACCAGCTGCGCGACACGCTCGAGCGGCCGCTGTGGTTCACCGACGCGACCAAGACCAAGACCACGACCAAGAACATGGGCGATGCGTTGAAGGCGTTCGTGCGCGTCGGCCCCTACAACGTCAACCCGGAGCCGTCGGCCGAAAAGATCTCGGTCATCGCCCACGAGTACGGCCATTCGCTGGGTCTTCCGGACTTTTACTCGACGGGTGGCCGTTCGACGTTCGGCTCGTGGGAGCTCATGGCCGGCGACCACGCCCAATACTCGACCGTGTTCGCGCGCCAGGATCTGGGTTGGGTCGTCCCGCGCGAGGCGACCGACGGCGAATACAAGCTGCGCGAGTCCAAGATCGACATCAACGAGATCCATTGGAAGCGTCCCGACGGCACGCCGTACGTGCTCAAAGGCCCGAACATCCACAACGCCGACGTGCTTCGCGTCGGCATCCCGACCGATCCGCTGCTCGACAAGGCCCCGTCCGGCAAGCACGTGTGGCACTCGGGCGCGGGCAACGACTTCGATTGTCCGCTCAACGGCGGGCGCGGCCTGCTCGTTCGCGTGCCGGAAGCCGCGTCGGTGTCCGAGGGCTCGTCGATGACGCTGTCGATGAAGTCCTGGTACGAGATCGAGTGGGACTAAGACTACGGATTTGTTCTCGCTTCCGGGGACGGCGGCGCGACGTGGAAGTCGCTGGAGTCCCGGAAGGGCACCACCCTCACCAACGCCTACAACCCCAACGAGAACTCTTGCATGGCCAAGTGGGGCAACGGCATCACCGGCGTCTCGGGCGGCCTGTCGCTGCCCGCCAACCCGGATCGCCACACCGGCGAATATGCCGAGCCGAGCTGGATCGACGACGAGTTCGACCTGAGCGAGTTCGCCGGCGCCGACGAGCTGCTGCTGCTGTTCTCGTACGCGACCGACGCCGGCCTGGCCAAGCGGGGCTGGTTCATCGACGACATCGCCGTCACCGCCGGTCAGCAGACGCTCTACAAGAGCGACTTCGAGAAGGACTACGAGCGCACGCGCCTGTCGCCGCTCGGCCTGGCCGGCTGGGTGCGCGTCAAGGCCGGCGCACCCAATGAGGTCGACCACGCGTACTACATCGAGATGCGCGACCGGGTGGGCTGGGACTTCGACAGCAAGAACCAGTCCGACCGCGGCCCGCCCACCTGGGAGCCGGGCGTGTCGATCATCTACACCGACGAGCAGCACGGCTACGGCAATACCGGCGTGTCGAACCCGCCGGCGCAGACGCCGGTGGACTCGGTGCCCACGCCGCTGAGCGACAATCCGAACCTCGACGACGCGGCGTTCATCGCCGCGCCCGGGCGCGACCTGTTCGACGGCTGCGTGCACGAGGACA